>JAQGLW010000081.1 GCA_028292665.1 Herminiimonas sp. | reverse complement strand
GATCGATGCGTTCCAACAATACATCCATCGTCATATCGGTCGGCTTGTTGATGATCACGCCGAGAGCGCCCGCGGCATTGTGTTCGCACAGGTAAACCACCGTGCCGCCAAAAATCGGATCGAGCATCGATGGCATTGCAATCAAAAAATGATTCGCCAGATTGAGTTCAGGAGCAGTCACTATAGATGGAGATTCGGAAAAATCAGGCGTACCTTGGACGGTTCCAGGTTCAGGAGAGGATTTCAGGGTCTTGCTTTGCTTCACCATGACGACCATTTTATCAGTTTTAACAGACGTTATCTTTCGTATTAGCGGCCTGTACAGGGCAATTGCACCAACCTGCATGAAATAGGGGCTATGGACGAATGGCGCGATTGCCATTCGGGCTCGGCTCCGGCTGTTTACTTTGACACCCGGGACGAACAAATCTGCTTGTAGCGAACAACCGCATTGTGGCCGCCTGCTTTCTGATCGAGGACCTCGGCATCGATCAGCGTTGAGGCGAGAGCTGTTTTGCGGGGAAACTGAACGGCTTCGATTTGGCTGTCAGCAACGGCGGCTGGCGGTGGGCGGCTTCTTCCGGCTGCGAACGCAACCGTATTGCCGTATTTTCAATCCGATTAAGCAATCTGAAAAATTCGATTCGGAAGGAAAGTTTATCCGCCGCTATCTTCTGCAACCAGGGAAGCCGGACAACAAGAAAATTCATGCGTCGCGGCAGTTGCCGTCAGCAGAACTGCAAATTGGCAGGCATCGAATCGGGGAAGGATTATCCGCTGCCGATTGTGCCGCATGAACAAGTGCGGAAGCGCACGCTGGAGCATTATCCGGTCATAAAAAAGCGTCAGCGTAATGACACGAAAGAGCCTGCGTACTTACGCTGATGCCGGCACGAAAACGATCTGGAACAAATCTTTTTATTAACTGACCGGCGTTTCCTTCTTGACAAACCCGGCCACGAACTTCAGCAAATCGGACTCCTGATAAGGCTTGCCCAAGTATTCGTTGACCCCCAACTCCATTGCGTAATTACGATGCTTGGTAGCAGTACGCGACGTAATCATGATGATCGGAATATGCCGCGTGCGCTCATCGCTGCGCACGTTACGCGTCAGATCGAAACCGTCCATGCGAGGCATTTCGATGTCAACCAGCATCACATCGGGAGTGATCGACTGCAACTGTTCCAGTGCATCCACACCGTCTTTTGCCAGCACAACCTGATAGCCTTCGCGCGCCAGGAAGCGTTGCGTAACCCGGCGCACCGTCAGTGAGTCGTCGACCACCATCACGATATTTTGCGTGCGCAGTCCCTGGACCGGTTGGGGCTTGGCGAGTACCGGTGCGGGTATTGCCATTTCGGCGACGGCGCCCATGCCCTCAGGCGCGTCGGATGGGATGATCCGCGGTGCGCGTACATTTTCATGCAAAGACCGTTGCGCCAACGGCACCGGGTCCAGGATCAGCACGATGTCGCCGGAACCCAGTACGGTTGCGCCGGCAATACCAATCATGCGCGCCAGTTGCGGCCCGATGTTCTTGACCACCACCTCTCGATTGCCGATGACTTGATCGACGTGGATTGCGACACGGTCATTACCGCTCTTCAGGATCACCAATGGAGAATATTGCTGAGCGATCGCGGTGGCATTCGTGTCGCCCAGCAGCGCCGACAGGTAATACATCGGCACCCGGCTGTTCTGCCACATCACCGCGCCATCGTTATAGGCCGCCGCAAGCGGATTGGCCTTCAATTGCTGTACCTGTTCCACCAGGACGGACGGCACTGCATACGTCTTGCCGCCGGTCGACAGAAGGACCACTTGGGTAACCGCCAGGGTCAACGGCAATTGAATGATGAAATGCGCGCCTTTACCCTGCTCGCTGATAATCGCGATACGGCCGCCCAGTGCAGCGGCTTCGGAACGCACCACATCCATGCCGACGCCTCGTCCGGCCAGTTCGGTAACTTCTTGCGCAGTCGAAAATCCGGGATGGAAAATCAGGTCCTTCACTTCGGCATCGGACATCGCGGTATCGTCGGCCAGCAATCCTGTTGCCTTGGCCTTCTCGCGAATCCGGCCCAGATTCAACCCTTGTCCATCATCCGAGAACTGAATCACGACTTCATTACCCTCTTGCCGGATCTCGACCAGCAATTCACCGATTTCACTCTTGCCGGCAGCGATACGCGCTTCGCGCGATTCAATGCCGTGCACAATCGCATTGCGCAGCAAATGCTCGAACGGGCCGGCCATCTTTTCCAGCACGCTGCGGTCAATTTCAACGGAGCTGCCGCGGATGTCGAGGTTGACTCGTTTGTCGACTTCTTTGGAAGCCTGACGCGTGACGCGATACAGCCGCTCCGAAATACTGGAGAACTGCACCATGCGCACCCGCATCAAATCCTGTTGCAGATCGCGGGTCAAGCGCGCTTGCGCAGTCAGGTCAATGGTCGCGCCTTCAACGGTCCTGGTCAGATTGTGCTGCACCGATGCAACGTCGTTCACGCTCTCCGCCATCATGCGCGTAAGCTCCTGCAAACGCGTAAAACGATCGAATTCCAATGGATCGAATTCGCGGTCGGCGGAATGCGCCATTTGCGATGCCATTTGGGTCTCGGCCTGAATTTCGATTTCACGCAATTGACCACGCAGCCGCGACACATTTTCGGTCAGCTCGGACAATGACTGCCGCAACGTCTCGACCTCGGTCTCGACACGGGAACGGGAGATGGATACCTCACCGGCCTGATTCACCAGCCGGTCTAGAATATCGGCGCGTACCCGTACCAGCGGCACGGAAGCTGCAGATGCGGCCACGGCGGAAGTCTGTGTCGCCGCGGTTGCCGCCGACGCAACAGGTGCGGCATCGGAACTCCGAATTGACCGCATCGGCATCAACGATGGCAGGGTCACCATATCGTGATGAGCGGCCTTGCTTCCCGCATCTGCAATATGGCGCGGTTGATCATGCGTTTCTTCTTCAGCTTTGATCACGGGCACCGGCTTGCCTGCATCCGGGTTTTGCAGCTGTTCAAACAGGTACAAGGCAAAATCAAGCCGGCTCAGCAATTCTTCAATTGCCTCCGACGCCGGAATTCCGGATCGCGTGATTTGTTCAATCCGGCTTTCCATCTCATGCATATGCTGGCCGAGCGCCATTGCGCCTGCCATTCTTGCACTGCCCTTGATCGTGTGCAGCAGGCGCAACAAGGATTGCGCGGAATTCATGTCGGCAGGAGCTTGCTGCCATGCGCGCAACAATTGCCCCATTTGCGGCAATATATCGCTTCCCTCTTCCAGAAATACCGGCAACAGATCCGCGTCGAGTTCATCCGAAGGCATCAATGCGTGGGTGGCGATAATCTCGTGCTCGAAAAGCGACTCTGCATTCGAGACGGCGGCTTCCGGCTCCGGCTGCGCGCCGGACGGCTGCGCCGGCATGGACATTTCCATGATCTCGCCAACCGCAACGGAATCCGCCGTTTCAATTGCAATTTGCGATGTGCCGGCTTCCACATGCACATCATTAAATGCCGGCACCGAGGAATGGATCTGGGACGTGGAACCTCCCGAACGCGCATTGACTTCCTGCTGCAGGCATTCCAACCCTCGAACCTGCTGCGGTTCATGCGCGGGCATCTCGCATAAGGCAAACTTTTGCAGCATCTGCTTCAGGCAGTCAACGCTTTGCTCCAGCGTATCGTATTCTTCGGAATCAAGCCGCACCGGCTTGCGTGCAAGAGACTGCAGCACCATTTCAAGAGCATGCGCCACTTCCCTCAGCGATTCGAAACCGACAGTGGCCGAACTGCCTGCCAGCGAATGCGCTGCATGTACCGCCAGAATATTGACGTTGCGATCAGGCTCATGACGCCACTCCGCAAGATCGTGTGAGAGCAGCCGAACCAGTTCATCGGTTTCGGCAAGATAGATATTGTGCAGGGGAACGCTGATTTCGAGAGCGCCGATTCGCTTGATGCTGTCGTCATGCTTTTCTTCGGCCGCAAGAATTTCGTGAAAATCGATTATCTGCGCAACCGGCATCAGTTCCGGCATAACGATTTCGGGTGCGGCGGGCTCGGACGCTTCACTGGCCGCGATAATCGGTACAGGCTCTATTGCAAATTCGATTTCTTCAATGTGGAATGCCGTCAGATCAGCGTCGGACATCTGCGCTTCTTCTACCTGAGGAAGCTCAAGCAGGATGTCAGGTTCGGCAAGCAGGACGGGGGCTTGGACATCGTCCGACGATGCTGTTTCGATCCGGGGTTCCGCAATGGCGCCCGCACTTTCTTCGTAGAGGAATGATTCGCCTTTTTTCACGCGTTCGGCAGCATTCATCAATGCAGCGGCAATGCGATCGGATCGTCCCTGCGTCTGGAGATCGGCCACCCAGGCGCCCAGCACTTCGGTCGCCTTCTCCAATAACGCATAAAGATCGGGATTTCCTCCCAGGCCTTCGGACAATCTGAGGTTCAATACCTGCTCTATGCCCCACGCCGCATCGCCGAAAGCCATCAAGCCCACCATGCGGCCGCTTCCCTTGAGAGTATGGAATGACCGGCGCAGCGTCGTCATATGCTCCTGATTGCGCGCCTCATTGCGCAATTCGGGTATCGTCTGCCTGACGCAGTCGAGAACTTCTTCGGCCTCGGACAGGAAAATTTCCAGCAGTTCTGCATCCACCGCTTCATCGGTCTCCGGCGCAGCCGCCTGCATTATCGGTTCGACAGGTGCGGGCATAGCCGGCGTCGTCGCCGAAATAATATCCGCCAGCGCGGCTTCGGAAGCCACAAAATCCGGACGCTCCAGTATATCTATTGCGATCTGGGCGCGGTCATTGGCCTCGGAATTGTCAATCAAGACAGCATCCGAGCGGATTTTTACCAGCGATTCTTTAAGCCGCTCCTGCAATGCCGGATTGTCCGGTTCCGCATTGAGAGAGATCGCCAATTCGGCGGACTGCTGCTGATGATAGGCGAGTTCCGCCTCTACCGTAGGCAGGGCCGAAGCAGTCGAAACGTCTTGAACAACATCGGCACGATGGGTTGCCGGTTCGAATAACGGGTCCATCTGTATATCGACAGAGACTTCGGGCGCAGTGTTTTTTTCAAGCAGATTCGCGTGGAAAACACCAAGCTTGTCATCGAACAGGAATCGTTTTTTTACACCTTCGGAATGGAGTTGCAGTGTTTCAATGAAAAAGCTGAGTGCGCCTACATTTTGCGCAACATGCCGGAATTCCTGCTGATTCGGTGCGGCGTCGGGCTCAGCCTCGGCAAAACGCTTCACTGCAGCCCGTGTATGCCGGATCGCCCGCATCGCATCATCCTGATCCAGGATCGCCAATGCGCCTTCGATCTGGTGCAATACCGAATCAATCGGCGTCAGTGCAGTACGCTTGGATGGATTGCTGAAATACTCGTCGAGCATTTTTTCAACCTGGCCCAGGCTCGATTGCATCTCGCCGGCCAATGCCATCATGGTCTGCCGTTGTTGCGCTTCGCGCGACATGTCGTCCAGCCATTGCGCCGCCTCTGCGGGTTTTTCACCCGCAACGATCGACAACAGCCTGGCGGTCATCGCATCGGCACGCTCGGAAAAATTATCCGACAAGCGGCCGGTATGATTCAATGCATCTTCAACGAACAAGAGACTGGTGGCAACTTCGACACCGATGCCGTCGCCGGGATTCGAATGGGCGGCATGGCGTGCAATGCCGTTGAGTTCGCGCAGCAACTTCGATAGCGATGGGGAGTTCAGCCTGGAACCTGCCTCGTTCAGTCCGTTCATTTCCTGTTCGAATGGCTGCGCTGCGCTGGCGTCGCCGCCCGCGATGCGGTTCCACATGCTCTTGGCTTGCGACAGCCGCTCTTTGGCCATGGCCAACGCGTCGGCATCGATTTGTCCATAACGTTTTTTCTCGTAGTCGGCCGGAACCATGCCGTCCAACTGATATGCGGCGCGAATCTGCAATGCCCGCGCCGGCGGATTTTCGGCGCCCGCGATGAAGAACATTGCGTCGCGCAGCAATCTTTCGCCGATGCTCGAGGAACCTTCACTTAAACGCCGAAGCTGCAGATTGATGCGCGCAAAGAGTTGCCTGACGTATAGTTCGTTTTTGACTTTGCCTGCAGACACGACATCGGCAAAACCATGTATTACCCACCAGAATCCGCGGGATTGCTGATTGTTCTGCGCGCGCTCCACTTCGCCAATGACGTCTCCCATTGCTGCCGCATTCGCAAGTTCGGCCGCAGGATCGGTGCTTTTCAAAAACGGCAAGAGCGCTTTCTCGAAGCGCTGGCGCAACGCTGCATAATCGACGGACTTGTCCGCTTGTCCGTTCAATGGCAGCTGCAGCCGGACAGCCAGATTGGGGAAAAACAAATCCGAAGGATGGATCTTGTCAGCACCGCGGATTTCCATCAAGGAGCGGTAATACGGGAACAACCGTATTGGCTGGTGCTGCGCACCCGACAACAACTCTTCCAGATATTCGATCACCGCTTGATATGCATTTGCAATCGAGTGTGCAATATCCTGATTGAGAAGAATTTTTCCGGATTCCAGGCGATCGAGCAGATCCTCTGTCGTTTCAGTAAGCAGGGCGACGCCGTCGACATCGACGATCTGCAATGCTCCATGGGCCTGGTGCAAATAAGTTTTCGCATGGCGCAGCGCGGTGGATTGCGCTTCGCTTTCCTGTGCGACAGCTTCGTGAATGATGGTTTTGGAACGGGTGAGCGCCTCACGGATTTCATCCATCACCCACGACAATGGTCCGGTATCAAAATTGTCCCGAACGCTTTGGACGGAAGAATGGGTAGTCATGACTGCCTCGTGGGTTCAAAAGATGATAAACCGAAACCGGTCTACATCATGCACACTAATGGGCTCCTGACATGGGCCGCCGGAAAGCCCATGTGAGCCGACAACTGAACGCGTAATCGTATCAAGCAGCTACGCGGAAACGGGACACGGAGTTTTTCAGCTCTTCCGCCAGCTTGGACAGTTCGCGAATCGAATGCGCCGTCTGTTGCGTGCCTTCCTGCGTCTGCTCGGTGACCGTCAGAATGTTCTGAATATTTTGCGCCACACCGTTGGCAGATGTTGCCTGCTGCTCCGTTGCAGACGAGATGCCCTGAATCAGCTCCGCCAATTGGTTCGAAACGCGACGGATATCCGACAATGCCGCACCTGCCGCATCGGACAATTTCGCTCCTTCGACCACGCCCTGCGTCGATTTTTCCATGGCGGCCACCGCATCGTGCGTATCGGTTTGAATGGTGCGAACCAGCGCGCCAATCTGCTTGGTCGCTTCGCCGGAACGTTCCGCCAAACGCTGCACCTCTTCCGCAACCACCGAGAATCCGCGTCCGGCTTCGCCGGCCGATGCCGCTTGAATTGCCGCGTTCAGCGCCAGCACGTTGGTCTGTTCCGTAATATCGGAAATCAGTTCGGTGATCTCGCCAATTTCCTGTGACGATTCACCCAATCGCTTGATCCGCTTTGAGGTTTCCTGAATTTGGTCGCGGATCTCGTTCATACCCTTGATCGCGTTTTCCACCGCCTTCGATCCTTGCTCTGCCGCCGTCACCGACTGGCGTGCCACCTCCGCCGATTCGTTGGCTGATTTGGACACGTCGGTAATTTGCACGGCCATTTCCAGTACAGCCTGGCCGGTTTCCTGAATTTCGCGCGACTGTTTTTGCGACGCGGCGAGCAACTCGGTCGAAATGTTTTGCGCCTGGTTGGATGCCGAAGTCACCTGCTCGGCCGTATTGGTTACCCGGCCGACCAGACCGCGTAACTCTTCCACCGTGTAGTTCAGGGAGTCGGCGATCGCGCCGGTAATGTCTTCGGACACCGTCGCCTGCACCGTCAAGTCGCCGTCCGCCACTTCCTGCAGTTCGTTCATCAAGCGCAAAATAGCGGCCTGATTCTGGTCGTTCGCGGCTTTCGCTTCTTCTTCCTGCTGCAACGCCTGCAGTCGTTGCGCTTCCGCCGCTTCGCGCCGCAAGTCGGCTTCCCTGGTCCGGTTGGCGCTATCCTGAAGGAATACAAGCGCGACACCTGCAGCGGAAACCAGTGCCAGCAATGCACATGACAACATCGCCCAGAATGTCCAGTTAAAGGAATCTTCCTCGCTGCGATAGGTCTTTTGCAGTTTGCTCAACCGATCTTTAAGTGCCTCGTTTTCCGTAAAAATAAGTTGTTCGGATTGTTTCGCGGCAATAAAGTTTTGGAGATTGCTGAGGATGTTCGCCACCGATTGCTGGTATTCGGCAAACACCTTTTGCAATTCGGCCAATTTTTCACGCGTTTCCTGATCTTTGGTAATCGTCAGCCGCAAAACGTCACTGCCGTTCAAAAAGCCTTCGGCAATATCGCGGAAGGTATTGGTATCCTTACCCAGCAGGAACGCCGTTTCCGGATTCACGCCTTCCGACGTCAGAAATTCATTCGCGCTGCGGCCAAGTCGTTGTGTCAACATCACTAACTGACCGGCTGCTGAAATTTCGCGGGGAGATGCGCCGCCCTGTACTTTCAGGGTCGAAATTTGCTCTGTCAGTTCCAGCAAGGCCGGCGAAAGGTTATTGAGTTTTTGCAGCGTGGCGCCGAAACCGGTCAATTCTTTTTTCAGCTTCAGGACGGTTTCAGCGGCCTTGTCGGAATTGGTCCAGGCTTTGCGCGTGTCTTTCAGAATCGCATCCAATTGCACTTTAGGCGGATCGATTTCACGTCCCTGATAGAAACCGCCCTTGGATAGAATTTTCAAATCCGCGTTGAATTCCTTGCGGCTGTCTTCCAGTTGCTTGAACGCCTCCGGATTGCCTTGAATCGCGTTCGGCGCCGCCTTGCCGAGACGTTGCGAGTGCATCAGCGCATCACCGGCAATTTGCGTTTGCGTGGCGGTGATAATGGAAGCATTGGAATTGAGCCATACGAAAACGGAGCCCAGAAACAACGATCCGCCCAGCATGATCAGCAAAATGCGAACCTGCTGCGGCAACGGCAGCCGGCCGATCACCGGCAGTCGGATGCCGCCGCTTTTCTGCAACGCATCGCCGATGAAAGTCGCATTCGGATTGACTGGCGCTGTCGGGGTAGCAGCTGGCTTCGACTCAGGCGGCACGATTGCGGGATTTGCCGATGGAGTGTTGAACATGCCGAGCTCTTGTGCGATTACCCCGCCCTGTTCGGCATTCCCTCCCTTTTTGTCCTTGGAAAAGAACGGTAGATTAAACGCCATTACTGAGTCTCCTAATTCCAATTACGCTACGCCCGAGCCATATCACGTGGCAGCTTATAAACCAACATGCAAAAATTGCGGGTCTTGCACGACCAAAGAAAGATTGAGTTCCTGCCAGACTTGCGACTCCTTGTCGACATACTGCCGGGTCGACCACGGTGCAACATCCGCCGGATTATTCGTTTGCAGTTCCATCTCCGCGATGTTGCGCAAGCCCATGACGCGCGATACCAGCAACCCGCTGTTGAATGATAATCCGGGAGCAAACGCAACAATGCGGCAGTCCTTGTCAATCGGTGACGACACTTGTCCCTGGAAGCGCGCAAAATCGATCACGCTGATCAGATTGCCGCGGATGTTAGCCAACCCCAGAAACCAATCCCGGGTCAATGGCACCGGCGTGATGGTGCCGACCGAGACGATTTCACCGGCTTCCTGCAAACTGAGCAGCCAGCGAGTCTGGCCGATCATTACTCCGAGCTGGTTGACACGGGTATCGACGCCACTGCGGGCGGCCTGCATGCGCTCGACCAACTGCGCCTGAAATTCGCGCAAGCGCGTCCGCCGACCGACCGTATCCGGTTTTTTGAAAATCTTGTCCGACACGATGTCCGAAGTGGATTGGGTCATGGGAGATCAATGAATCATGCGAGCGCAGCAATTTTCGCCAGTAATTCCTGCGGGTCAACCGGCTTGACGATATAGTCGCGCGCACCCTGGCGCAATCCCCATATCCGATCGGTCTCCTGGCCCTTGCTGGTGCAGATGATGACAGGCACATCCTGCGTATCAGGATCGCGCGTGATGGCGCGCGTGACTTGAAACCCGTTTTGTCCCGGCATCACGATATCCATCAAAATCAACTGCGGCTTGTCTGCCTTGATTTTGGCCAGGGCTTCTTCACCGTTTTCGGCTGTGGATACGGAAAATCCGTTTTTGATCAGAATGTCGGAGAGAAAATAACGTTCTGTCGGGGAATCGTCAACGATGAGAATTTTTTGTATGGCCATGTTAAAACCTTTGGGTCGGAAAATTACTTGGAAAGCGCAGGGGCAGTGTATTCGCGCACTGTTTTAAGCAAGCTGTCCTTGGTAAAGGGTTTGGTGAGATAGGCATTTGAACCAACCATTGCGCCGCGTGCCCGGTCGAACAAGCCATCCTTGGACGAAAGCATGATGACGGGGGTTGCATGGAATTTGACACTTTTCTTGATGAGCGCGCAGGTTTGATAACCATCCAGTCTGGGCATCAGGATGTCGCAAAAAATCAAGGCTGGTTTATGATCGTTCATTTTGGCAAGTGCATCGAATCCGTCGTCTGCAAGAACGACTTGATAGCCTGCCTGCCCCAAAAAAATCTCTGCCGACCGCCGAATCGTGCTGCTGTCGTCAATCACCATAATCTTCAGGCTGACATTATCCGTTGATGTTGTCATGGCGTCATCCCGTTAAACTGTATTCAATATACGGCCCAACTGTAACAAAAAGCAAGATGCTTTAGAACAACGTTTTGCTTCGGATTTCTTTGGACGTGGTTTTTATGCGAAACCTTGTCGACATATTACTATATATCAACAATGGCACTATCGTCCAAAATTATCAGATGTTGACCATTTCGAAATCTTCTTTTCGTGCGCCGCATTCCGGACAAGTCCAGTTCATCGGCACTTGTTCCCAACGGGTGCCGGGGGCAATGCCTTCGTCCGGCAACCCTGCCGCTTCATCGTATATCCATCCGCAAATCAAGCACATCCAGGTCTTGAATTCTTTATTCGGCGTTTCGTTATTGCTCACGGCTGACTGCCCTTCAAGTAAAATGCAAAGTCAGATATCTTAATCTACTCGCTGTGCAAAACCAAACTTCTCCGCTGATCCTGACTTTCAACGCCGCCGATCCCGTCGGCGCAATCGGCATCCAGGCCGATCTTGCATCGTTCGCTGCGATGGGCTGCCATGGGCTCTCTGTCATCACGTCGATTCTGATTGGCGACACCACTCGTATCGAGGACATTCAGGTCATCGATGCCGACTGGGTAGCCGATCAAGCGCGCGTAGTGCTCGAAGATATGCCGGTTGCTGCATTCAAGGTGGGTGCTGTCGGCAGCATAGAGAATGTCTCGGTGATTGCGGAAATCGTGTCCGACTATCCCGATATCCCATTGATACTCGACCCTTTCAATACAGCAATGCCCGATCCGGGGCTGGATGGCGAAGACCAGTTGATTGCGATGCGCGAACTGCTGATTCCGCAGACCACGCTATTGCTGGTGTCGGCCGTTGAATTGGCGCGCTTTGCCGAGACATGGCGCGAACCGTCCGCCGACGACACGATGGCGCTGGACGCGATGCGGATCATCGATCTGGGTTGCGAGTTTTTGTTTGTGACCGGCACCCCGAGCGATGTGCATGATGTGGCCAATACGCTATTCAGCGAATCGGGTATCGTGCGCACCGATAACTGGCCACGCCAGTCCGGCTCCTTCAGCGGGGCCGGCGCCACCCTGTCGGCAACCATCGCCGCGATGCTGGCGAATGGGCTGGATGTGCCCGAGGCCGTTTTCGAGGCACAGGAATTTACCAACGCGTCAATTGCCAATGCGCAGCGGCTCGGCATGGGCAAGCTGATACCGGACCGCTATTTCTGGGCGCGTGAACCAGACACCGACACCGACGCTTGAACCGAATCACTTTTCTTTCGACCGACGCATGACTTCCAACTCCGTTTCCAGCAACGATATTCTTTTTGCGCGCGCGCAACGCACTACACCGGGCGGCGTCAATTCGCCGGTTCGCGCCTTTCGTTCGGTCGGCGGCACGCCGCGCTTCATTACACGCGCAGCGGGTCCTTATTTCTGGGATGCCGATGACAAGCGCTACATCGATTATATCGGCTCGTGGGGCCCGGCAATTGTCGGCCACGCGCATCCGGCCGTTGTCCAGGCAGTGCAGGATGCGGCGGCGCGCGGCCTGAGTTTCGGCGCGCCGACCGAGGGCGAAGTCCAGATGGCGGAAGAAATCTGCCGCCTGGTTCCTTCGATCGAACAAGTACGGCTGGTATCAAGCGGCACCGAAGCCGCGATGAGCGCGTTACGCCTCGCTCGCGGCGCTACCGGCCGCGACAGGATCATCAAATTCGAAGGCTGCTATCACGGTCATGCCGATTCATTGCTGGTCAAAGCCGGCAGCGGCTTGCTCACGTTCGGCAATCCGACATCGGCCGGAGTTCCGGAAGATTTCGCCAAACACACGCTGGTTCTCGACTACAACAATGCGCAGCAGCTGGAAGATGTATTCAAGCAGATGGGCGAATCGATCGCCTGCGTGATCGTGGAACCGGTTGCGGGCAACATGAATTTGCTGCGCGCGACGCCGGAATTTTTGCAAACGATGCGCCGTGTCTGCAGCCGACATGGTGCGGTACTGATTTTCGATGAAGTGATGTCGGGCTTTCGGGTAGCGCTGGGCGGCGCGCAATCGTTGTATGGCATCACGCCTGATTTGACCGTGCTGGGCAAAGTGATCGGCGGCGGCTTGCCGGTTGCGGCTTTTGGCGGCCGTGCGGATTTAATGAAACATCTGGCGCCGCTCGGCCCGGTCTATCAGGCCGGCACCTTGTCCGGCAATCCGGTAGCCGTGGCGGCAGGAATGAGTACGCTGAAGCTGATTCAGGCACCCGGCTTCTACGAGTCTCTCGGCGCGCAAACGGCCAAGCTGGCGCAAGGATTGTCCGGCGCGGCAAAAGATGCAGGCGTGGCCTTTTGCGCCGATTCGGTCGGCGGCATGTTCGGCTTGTATTTCACTCAGGCGATACCGACAACCTACGCGACGATGATGGGATGCGACAAATCGCAATTCAATGCTTTTTTCCATGCGATGCTGGACGCAGGCGTCTATTTGGCGCCTTCGGCATTTGAAGCAGGATTCGTGTCGGCGCAGCATGATGATGCGGTCATAGATGCAACGATTTCCGCAGCACGCCAGGCATTTTCCAAACTCGCATGAAATCGCTTGCCGTCCGGCATCGGGCGGCAATAATTCGTAACATTTTTGTCGCGCAGCGCAACATCCGCAACTGGTACAATCTCGCCCGCAATGGACAGTTCTCCTTTATCTGAATTCATCTAATCCCGGCATTCCCGGCTTACCGGCTGGCCGCCGATGTATTGCGGAGTCCGGCATGGTCGGCAAGCTTTTTTCCCTTTTCAGACATCACGACGCCGTCAAAGCGCTTGGCCCCGGCTTGATTACCGGGGCGGCGGACGACGATCCGTCCGGCATCGCAACCTACTCGCAAGCGGGCGCGCAGTTCGGTTTCAATATGCTGTGGACGCTGGTGCTGACCTATCCGTTCATGGTAGGCATTCAACTCGTTTCGGCCCGGATCGGCCGAGTGACGGGCAGGGGTCTGGCGGCCAATATCCGGCGCGCTTATTCTCCATGGCTTCTGTATGCAATCGTGCTGCTGCTTCTGGTGGCGAATGTGATCAATATCGCGGCCGATATTGCGGCGATGGGCGAGGCGATGGCGCTGGTGGCCGGACATGGTTCGGCTCATTATTATTCGCTCGGCTTCGGTTTTTTATGCCTGTCTCTGCAGATTTTTTTGCCATACCGGAAATATGTGCGCTACCTGAAATGGCTTACGCTCGGCTTGCTGGCTTATGTCGCAACGGTGTTTTCGATCAATATGCCGTGGGGAGAAGTCCTCACGCATACGCTGTGGCCGACATTCGCCTGGAACAATGCTTCGGTTACGCTGATCGTTGCAGTGTTCGGAACCACCATCAGTCCTTACCTGTTTTTCTGGCAGGCGTCGCAGGAAGTGGAAGAAATCCGCAGCGACGGTTCGGCCAAAGCCTTGTTCAAGGCACCGCAGGGTGCGGCAGCGCAATTGAAACGGATCAAGGTCGACACGTTCATCGGCATGGCATTCTCCAATCTGGTCGCGTTCTTCATCATCCTGACTACCGCTGCCACGCTCGGTGCGCATGGCGTCACCAATATTCAGACTTCGGCACAGGCGGCCGAAGCGCTGCGGCCGTTGGCCGGCGAATTCGCCTTCCTGCTGTTTGCGATGGGAATCATCGGTACCGGCTTATTGGCGGTTCCGGTATTGTCCGGCTCGGCGGCTTATGCCGTTACCGAGAGTTTTCGCTGGCACAACGGACTGGATCTGAAGGCGCTGCAAGCGCGCGAATTTTATGCAATTATTTCGCTGGCGACGATCGGCGGGATGCTGCTCAATTTCACTCCGATCGATCCGATCAAGGCGCTGTTCTGGTCGGCGCTCATCAATGGCGTGATTGCGGTGCCGATCATGATTGTGATGATGCTGCTGGCGCGCGAGCCGCGGATCATGGGACCGTTCACATTGTCGCGGCGGCATACGATTATCGGCTGGATTGGCGTGGCGGTGATGCTGGCGGCGGTGGCGGCGATGTTTGCGACGATGTGAATTCACTGCCTGACGGCGCCGGGCTCCGGTTTTCTCATCCCGTCCCTTCTCTCAGGGACGGAAGGAACAATCGGCTTCTCTCTTCCTTCGACAGGGATCAAGGGTGAAGCCGACCGTCACTTTAACCAGCCGCGGCGGCGGAAATACCAGAATGGCGCAATCGCACTGCCTATCATCAAACCCAGAGCGAACGGATAGCCCCAGTCCCAGCCCAGTTCCGGCAGGATTTTAAAGTTCATGCCATAGATGCTCGCGATCAGCGTCGGTGGCAAAAACACGACCGATGCAACCGAAAAAATCTTGATGATCTTGTTTTGGTTGATGTTGATGAAGCCGACTGTGGCGTCCATCAGAAAGTTGATCTTGTCGAACAGGAAAGCGGTATGGCCATCGAGCGATTCAATATCGCGCAGAATTTGCCGGGCTTCTTCGAACTGATCCGAATTCAGCAACCGTTCACGCATCAAGAAGCTCACCGCACGGCGCGTATCCATCATGTTGCGGCGGATCCGTCCATTCAAGTCTTCTTCCTGCGCCATCGCATTCAGCGAAGCGGCTGCATCCTGATCGGTGAAATCTTTCTGCAGCACGCTGCGACTGACTTCTTCCAGATTTTGATAAATGCCCTCTAATGCATCGGCCGAGTATTCGGCATCCGTCGCATATAAATCGAGCAATACATCCTTGTAATCGGCTATCGAGCCAGGCCGCGAACGCGCGCGCATCCGCACCAGCCTGAATACCGGCAGATCATCGGTATGCACCGAAAACAGCATATTTCTTGCAAGAATGAAAGCGACGGTAACGACCCGCGACGGGCCATCATCCTCTTCAAGCAAAAAATCCGTGCGCAGATGAAGATCGCCATTTTCCGCTTCGTAGTAGCGGGCCGATGCTTCGATGTCCTTTACTTCATCCTCGCCGGGCAGCGTGACGCCGTAAATGCTCTTGACCCAGGCTCGTTCATCATCGTTCGGATCGGTCAGGTCGACCCATACCGGCGCAATATTCTCGAGATCGGTGCGGCTTTCGATATTGACCTGGTTAAGCCGTCCGTTTTGCAAAACGAATACGTTAATCATCTGCTCTCCCGGCCGTGCTCACACGGCTCGCTCTGCAGAGAATCTCTGCAGGTTAAATGAATTTCGGGGAACGCAGCCCGACCAAGGCCTGGACGCGCCCGCTCACCAGCTATGGCGAGAGGCGCTTTGGTAAAGCTCGCGTGAAAGCGCTATCTCGCCGATTGGCCGTCCGATGACGGCTGGGCACTTGAAAAAGGACTACCCAAGACGGGTCTCCGGAAACAAAAACAGCGCAAGTGTACTTTCATCGAGAACCGGAGGCAAGCGTCAACCGCATTGGATCACGGCAATTCCGCCGAACCCATGCGCCGTAAAATCAGTCCGGTACGGTGCGCCAGGTAATTCGAACCCTGATGCTTATCGAAAAATCGCGGATTGGGCAACATCACGGCAAGACGGGCCGCCTGGCTTGCGCCAAGGTTGGCGGCGGAAACACCGAAGTAATGCCGGGCCGCCGCCTCCGCGCCGAACACGCCGCCGCCCCATTCCACTACATTGAGATAGATTTCGAAAATACGTTCCTTATCCATCCAGTATTCGAGCATGTAGGTGATCGCAAATTCCTGCGCCTTGCGCACATAGCTGCGGTCGCCGGACAAGAAAAGGTTTTTGGCAAGCTGCTGCGTAATCGTGGAACCTCCTGCGACGACCTTGCCTTTTTTGGTATTTTTTTCATACGCCTTTTGCAGCGCTTCCCAGTCGATGCCTTCGTGTTCCGAAAAATTCGAATCTTCCGAAGCGATGATTGCGCGTTTCAGATTATTCGAGATACGGTTGTAAGGCACCCATTTGTATTGCAGCTTCGCATTCGGATTCTTTTCCTGGATCACCGCGAGTTGCCGGCGCATGAAGCTGGTGGAGTCGGGATTGTGATCAACCCACCACCATATCTGCAAAAAAAAATACAGCTGCACTGTCATTACGATGGCAATCGGCACGATGATCAGCAACAAGAACAACTTGCGCAGAATTTTCATTTTGATTTTTCCGAGCTGCTTGAGCAGCCTCTAAATAAATTTAAAGCTTCGCACGCAATTCGGCGAATACCGATGCGGTATCAGGCCGCACGCCGCGCCAGACAAAGAACGACTCCGCCGCCTGTTCGACCAGCATGCCGAGGCCATCGCGCGCAGTAGCGCCATGTTGCATGGCGAACCGCATGAAGACGGTTGCCTCCCGGCCGTACATCATGTCGTATGCCAGCGTGCCGGAGTCGAACAGCGCAGATGAGATCGGCGGCATATCCGCAGCAAGACTGGCGGAAGTCGCATTGATGATGATGTCGAATGGTCCGTGCAACGCGGCAAAATCACTGGCGCCGATATTCCTGTGGTGTGCTGCAAACTGCAGCGCCAGTTGGTCCGCTTTCGATCGCGTACGGTTGGCAATCACCAGTTCGGCCGGATGCTCGAACAACAGCGGCAACACCGCGCCGCGCGCCGCGCCGCCGGCGCCGAGCAACAGCACTCTTTTGCCGGCTATCGCGATGCCGGCATTTTTCACGATATCGGCCACCAGTCCGATGCCATCGGTGTTATCGCCGAGTATCGTATCGCCATCGAATTTCAGCGTGTTGACCGCGCCGGCGGCTCGTGCCCGTTCGGTCAGCGCGGTTGCCAGTGCATGCGCTTCCAGCTTGAACGGCACGGTGATATTGGCGCCCCGGCCGCCCCCTTTTGCAAATGCCTGCACCGATGCGACGAATCCATCCAAAGGCGCCAGCAAGCGTTCGTAAATCAGATGCTGTTTTGTCTGCGCAGCGAAGCGCGCATGTATATCCGGTGATTTGCTGTGCGCGACCGGATGGCCGATCACTGCGTAACGGTCCGGCCTGTTCATCAGTTGCCGCCTCCCCGCAGCTCTGCTTCCAATGCATCGTCACGAGTGAATTTGAAGCGGGTGATGATTTCCCACACATCGTCCTTTCCGGTCGAACGCATGTTGGGCGGGAAGCGGCCGAACGGCGCGGCCCGCCGAACGATGCGCAATGCAGCGCTATCGAGCGCGGAATTTCCGGAACTGCGCTCGACACGCGGGCCGCCTTCCTTTTCATAGATGGCGCCATCCTGGAAAATGGGAATGTAAACCACCAGTTCGCCATACAGTTTCCTGCCGCCTTGCTGCGGGAAATTCAGCGTGCCGATATTCTCGATCCGCTTTTGCAGCGTTGTGTAATACATTGCATAACCGACTTCCTGCGTGCTGGGCGTGATCTGGGTTTTTTTCGGCCGCTTGTTGTAATCCTCGATGTTTTTGGCGATCTCCGCTTCCATCCGCGCCAGCGCCCTGGCGCTGTCCGTTGCGTCAGTTCCGTCAGGTTGCGGCGCGTCTTTCGGTTTGTCCTTGCCGGTCACGGGCGCTGCTGAAAACCGCGTTTTCCTGCTGGCCTGGGTAAGCATTTTTTGCTGTTGCTCCTCCAGCTCCACGATGCGGCGCTTCGCCGCCTTGATGCTGTCGCCGTCTTCGCTCTTGCGCAAATCCGGCAGCGGCGATTTGGCACGCCCCTCATTCGCATTACCGCCGCCATCGAGATTGGCCTGCGCCAGGGCCTGCGCCTTGATCGGCTTTTTATCGTGCTTCGCGTTGACCAGGATAACTTCCAGTCCGGGATCGACCGGTTGGAAACGGAACGTGTCCGGCGCCGCAAATCGTACCGCCAGCAATGCCCCGTGCAGCAGCACAGACAAGGCAACGGCAATACTCAATGTGGGATTTTGTAGAATTAATTTCACGCGCCAAGGAAAAATAGTTGCATCAGATAAAGGATTTTACGACAAAGCGCGGTAATTCCTGTCGGACTTTTAAGGATGTATCACTCTGACACCGATTCGGCATCCGCATCGTTGCCGGCTGTGGGCATTTCGTCATCGGAATCGGCCGTATCGGTTAATTCTTCGTCTGCTTCCTCCACAGCCGCGGCGACAGGCGCAGCAACGACGATATCGAGCAGGCGCGCTTCAACCGCCAAATCCACTTCGTCCCATCGCAGCAAGTCGAGCCTGACCTGCGTACCGCGCGGCACTTGCTGCATGCCCGGCAATTTGATCACCAGCGGGATATCGACCAGGCGCACGATTTCCTCTTTCAGCACGACCGCATCGACCTGCCTGGCATTTTGCTGGCTCAGCCAGCGCAGGCACCAGTAACGCTCCATGTCCGATTGAAAGTCGGCATACGCGCTGTAGGCTCCATCGAATGCGGACACGATGGCAAACAGGTCTGCATCTTTTGGCTTGAAAGGCGCCGCGAGCGGCGCCGTCACACCGTGCTGCACGCATGCCAGAATTTGCCATTGATTGACCAGGTCTGTGTAGCGGCGCAACGGCGATGTGCTCCAGGCATATTGATCCACGCCCAAACCTTGATGCGGCGCCGCGTGCGTCACCATGCGCACCTGCATTCTGGCCGCCCAACCGCCCGAACCGCCGCCCTGGCTGCGATAAATCCCCGGCACACCATGCTCATGCATCAACTTTCCCCAACTGCTGTTGGCGAAAATCATCAGCTCGGCAACGATCTTGTCAAGCGGCGCGCCGCGCTTGCGGCGGACGATGGTGACGTTATCGTCTTCGACATAAAAATTGAAATCGACCCGATTGGTCTGTTCCGGTTTCAAACCGAAACTTTCGCGCTTGGCCATGCGGCCTTTCTCAAGCACTTGCGCCCATTGCCACAGCAGCGCGATATCGGTCTTGTGCGGATAATCGCCCGCACCCAGCGTCAGGTTTTCTTCGGTAACGATCGCATCCAGATCGTTATGGCGCAGATTGGCGGCGATCGGTACTGCTTCAGCCCTGGTTTCCGTACTGACAACCGACCAGTCTTGCGGATTGATGGTCGCATACAGCGATATCGCGGGACATGTTTTTCCTTCGGCCAGCGTGAAGGATTCGACCAATGCATCCGGCAGCATCGTGATCTTGTCTCCCGGCATATACACCGTCGATAGCCGTTGCCGCGCGATTGCATCAATCGCATCGTCGCGCGCGATGCCTAACGCGGGCGCCGCGATATGAATGCCGACGCGCACGTTGCCGTCCGCCTGCGTGACGACTGAAAACGCATCGTCGATTTCAGTCGTCGTGACGTCATCGATTGAAAATGCCTGCACATCGGCGACCGGCAGCGCCGGCGCGGCCGGTATCGTAATCACAGGAAAGCCGGTGCCTTTCGGAAAATACTCGATCAGGAATTTCGAGAAGTGCAAGTCCTTCGGCGATGCGATTCCGCCGATAGCCAGCATCAGCCGCTGCGGCGTGGTCTGCAATTCGCTGCAAGCGGCATCCAGCGCCTTGTATTCGATGCTGTTTTTATCCGGCTTGAAGAGCAGTTGCAATGCCGATGGTTTCATCGCATCAGGCAAACGGTTCGCTTTCAATTCGGCGACATACTGCGCCTGGATCAATGCCTGCTGTTTTTTTCTTTCGACTCCGGCCAATGCAGCCTTGAGCGATGCTTCGGGCGCCGCCTTGTAGCGCCCCTTGCCCTTCCTGTAAAAATAAATCGGCGCGGAATGGAGTTTCAGCAGCAAACCGGCCGCTTCGTGCGTCTTGGGTTCATGGCCGAAATATTCGGCACCCAATTCTGCAAATCCGAATTCTTCCTGTCCGGCGACTTCCCACAAAAAATCGAGGTCGACTTCATCTGCAATCGCTTGCGCATCGTTCAGCAATTCCGCCGGCGCCGGTGACGCGAACTGCAGCAGCACGTCCTTGGCCCGCACCTTGGTGCGCTTGCCGCTCTGCATCTCCACCTGGTAAGCCTCGCCTTGCTGGGCCAATGCCACCCCGGCCTTGAAATCGCCGGATTCTTCAAAAAATAGATTCATCAATTACTTTGCTTGTGAATTTGTTATGCGACTGGTTGTCCAGTCAATAAATTTCGTGGTGCCTGGCGGTGAAACATGGCAATCGCCGGCAAGAAAATTTCGGTAACCAGCAGCGCCCCGTTTTTTCGCCGAAACAAGCAGCGACGTGCATACAATGGGGATGCAGGACTTTGTACGCCTATTGCCGCATTTGCCCGCCGCACCAATGGATGCTGCCCCTTGAGACGTGCAAATTGCAACTGTCCGCGCCAGACTAACGGGTCGCCGAACAGAGTCGTGCCGAGCGACCGGTCGCCCAGTGTGCCGAAAAACGGCCAATCGCTTGCGGTTGCCGTCATCGGTACGATCGTATGCGCAAATACCACCGGCTGCTCATCGCATCGCAATAAAACTTCACGCTCGCGTACGATTGCACGGCACGGCAATCCGATTTCCGCATATTCATCTGCCAAACACAGGCCTCGATTCTGATGCAAGCGCTGCACGCGAAAATGACTGCTATGCGCTGTGAGCTTGACCGTCAATGAAGTTCTGTCGGTAAGCCAGCGCCGCATTTCGCGGGGCGGATTGACGCCATTCGCATGCGGGAACCAGCGCGCATGGTCGACAGATCGAAACATCAATCGGGATCCCTCGCCGCGACACCGCAAAACGACAACACTTCATCGACATGATCACTGAAATCGGATAGACCATGATCGCTGCCATCGAGCACGCGTTGCCGTGCACCCGGGTAATGCGCAACCATTTCATGCCAATCGAGTACTTCGTCGCCGGTTGCGGCAATTAAAAAATACCGATCAGGCCGCGTGATCCGATTCACGGCAAATGCCCTCAATTCGTCGATATATTCCTGCTTGAATTCGAACGGTTGATCGGAATGGTAGGACGTGGTCACGCCGACGTACTTTTCCAGATCACGCGGCGGCTTCACGGCAGGGTTCAACAGTGCAGCGCGGCAACCCGATTGCTCGGCCAGCCAGGTCGCATAATAACCACCAAGGGATGAGCCGATCAGCGTCACGTCATTGGGAGAAAATCGGCCCGCAAGCTGCGATGCCAGTGTAACTGCTTCATATGGCGACACCGGCAACTGAGGACAAATATAATCTGCACTGCGGCCCAATGCCTGCAACCGTTCGGCGATCAGACGTGCCTTGAATGATTGCGGAGACGAACGAAAGCCATGCAGATACAGAATGATCATTTACGTAATGCATCCAGAATCTTTTGATGCACGCCGCCAAACCCGCCGTTGCTCATCACCAGAATCTGGTCTCCCGGCTGCGCCGTCTGCGCTATCGCCTGCACCAGTGCGTCCAGTTCATCAAATGCGCGGGCTTTCGGTCCTAACGGCGCCAACGCTTCGCTCAGGTTCCAGCCGAGTGCGTCTTTGCCGCTGCCTTTTGCACCATAGCCGAAAACCACGTCGGCATCAACCAGACTGCCGGGCAATGCGTCTTTCATTGTGCCCAGTTTCATCGTGTTGGAACGAGGCTCCAGCACCGCCAGGATGCGTGCGCCGTCCATCTTCTTGCGCAGTCCGGCGACAGTCGTCGCGATCGCGGTCGGATGATGAGCGAAATCGTCATACACCGTAACGCCATTGACGACGCCGCGCACTTCCATCCGGCGTTTGACATTGCCGAATTTCGCAAGCGCATCGATTGCTTGCGCCGGCAGCACGCCGACGTGGCGCGCGGCGGCAATGGCGGCAAGCGCATTCAGCCGGTTGTGTTCGCCGGTCAGCGACCAATGCACGGTGCCTTGCTTATCGCCGTTGAAAACGACATCAAAACTGCCGTCATCATGTTCGCCAAGCGACCAGCCTTTTTGGTCTGCGCCGCCAAACCATTCCGTCTCGCTCCAGCAGCCGCGTGCCATTACGCGCTGCAATGATGCTTCGCGGCCATTGACGACCAGCCGTCCGACACCGGGCACGGTACGCACCAGATGATGAAATTGGGTTTCTATTGCGCTCAGATCCGGGAAAATATCGGCGTGGTCATACTCGAGATTATTCAGGATCGCGGTCTTGGCGCGATAATGGACGAATTTGCTGCGCTTGTCGAAGAACGCCGTGTCGTACTCATCTGCCTCTATCACGAAAAAATCGGAGCCGGCGACCTTGCCGGACAGACGCGCGGAAATGCCGAAATTCATCGGCACGCCGCCGATCAGGAATCCCGGATGATATCCGGCATCCTCCAGAATCCATGCGAGCATCGATGAAGTCGTGGTCTTGCCATGCGTTCCTGCCACTGCCAGCACCCACTTGTTGTGCAGAATATGCTCGCCGATCCATTGCGGGCCGGACGTATAGGGCAATCCGCGATCGAGAATTTCCTCCATCAATGGATTGCCGCGTGAAACGACATTGCCGATGACGAACAGGTCTGGCTTCAGGCTTATCTGTTCGGGGCCAAAACCCTCGATCAGCTCGATGCCCTGCGCCTGAAGCTGGGTACTCATCGGCGGGTAGACGTTTGCGTCGCAGCCGGTGACTTTGTGCCCTGCTTCTTTTGCCAGCACTGCAAGGCCACCCATAAAGGTGCCGCAAATGCCCAGAATATGAATATGCATTGTAAAATTCAAGGTATTGTGAAACAGGGTTATGTATAGTGGCGCCCTGTTCCCGACAATTCAGAAAATATGGAATAACGAGATTTTACCTGACCCGCGAGCTTGCGCCTCTGAAGTATCATGCCCGCCTCGGAAGCTGTTCCTGCCGAGATAGACTCTCATGAGCAATTACCCATCCGAGACAGAACTGTTGCGTAATGAAATCGCTGCTGCGGCCGCACGCATGATCGCGGAAGACGGTGCCGACTATGGCACCGCCAAGCGCAAGGCTGTCAGGCAAATCCTTGGAAACACCAGAGTGCGCGGCGATGTTTTGCCCGACAATGCGCAGATTGAAGACGAAGTACGGTTGTATAACGAGCTTTTTTTTAATGAAAGCCAGCCGGCTCGACTGCTGCATTTACGAAAATTTGCATTGCAGGTGATGATGGAATTGGCGCAATTCAATCCTTATCTGACAGGCGCAGTGTTAAATGGCACTGCGGGCGAACATTCCGATATACATTTGCAATTGTTTGCCGAAAGCCCGAAAGATGTTCAAATTTATCTTTTAAACAAAAATATCAGCTTCGAAGTATCCGAAAGTACTCATTTTAAAACCCGTAACGAGCCGGTGGAAACCGTCAGTTTCATCCGAGGAAAAGAAGGCGTTCATCTGGCTTTATATGAAATTGATGATTTGCGCGGCGCAATCAAGACATCAACAACAGGGCGAATCGAACGCGCTGATATAACCGCTGTGCGCGCGCTTATTATTGAAAGTGAAACCGAATGAAGCGGAATCTGGCGTCATACGCGCTTATTGGACTTATATTTGCAGCCGCCGGCATTTATTTCGGAATACATCAAGTGCGAACAGAAACGCCCGCAGCAAGCGCAACTGCCAATTTCTTTGCTCAGACATTAACCGATCCCCAAGGCGCGTCTCATCCTCTTATTGAATGGAAAGGGAAAGCGCTGGTTATTAATTTTTGGGCAACCTGGTGCGCGCCTTGTGTGCAGGAAATGCCGGAGTTGTCTGCATTGCAAACCGAACTGACATCGAAAAATATTCAAATTATCGGTATAGGTATCGATTCCACTTTCAACATTCTGGAATTTTCCTCAAAATATAAAATCAATTACCCTCTCTATGTTGCCGGCGTGAGCGGCACGGATCTGTTGCACCGTTTTGGGAATCAGGCCGGAGGCTTGCCTTTTACTGTATTGATCAATCCTGATGGACAAGTTAAAAAAACTTATTTAGGACGATTGAAACTGGAAGAATTACGTAAAGACTTGGCATTGCTATAAATCTTACAATATCTTTCCACTTGCCAACCAACGCCATTTAGCGGCAAAATGCGCGCATCCTCGTCAAACGGAGTTGCATCTAGATGGCAACAAATATCCTTCTGCTCAATGGCCCGAACCTGAATCTGTTAGGTACACGCGAGCCCGAGGTCTATGGTTCGAACACGCTGGCTGATATCGAAAATGCTGCGGCAGCGCAGGCGAAAGCTGCCGGCGCAAGCCTGAACAGCTTCCAAAGCAATCATGAAGGTGCATTGATAGACCGGATTCAAGCAGCCAGGATTGCCGGCGTCGACGCAATCGTAATCAATCCGGGCGGGCTTACCCACACCAGCGTCGCATTGCGCGATGCCTTGGCGGGTGTCGGCATTCCGTTTATCGAAGTGCACATTTCAAATATTCATCAGCGGGAAGCTTTTCGACACGTTTCTTACCTGTCTGCGATCGCAGTCGGCATCATTTGCGGACTTGGTGTCGAAGGTTATCGTGCAGCGATTGATTTTGCTCTCAAAAAGCTTTAATTCCCATTATCTTTCCACAAAAGCCTTATAATTGTGGCGATTTCTACCCCAACATTCAAATAATTCCGAGGGATTTCTATGGATTTACGAAAACTCAAGACGCTGATTGACTTGGTCGCTGAATCAGATATCGCCGAACTGGAAGTGACCGAGGGAGAAAGCAAAGTTCGGATTGTCAAATCCTCTGCAGCCCCTCAAAATCAAGTCGTCATGATGCAGCCGCAGGCAGCGCCTGTTTCTGCTCCGACGGCTACACCGCTATCAGTGGTTCCGACCGCTGTCGAACCGCAAGGCCATATCGTCAAATCGCCGATGGTCGGCACTTTTTACCGCTCATCGGCACCGGGCTCTCCTCCATTTGTTGAAGTCGGCTCCACCGTAAAAGAAAACGACACACTTTGCATTATTGAAGCAATGAAGTTGTTGAACGAAATCGATGCGGATGCGTCGGGTGTGATTAAACAAATCCTGGTTGAAAACGGCCAGCCGGTTGAATTCGGCCAGCCGCTCTTTGTAATCGGCTAAGTGTTGCGCGTTCGGCGTTCGCTGTCCAAAGCAGGCGCCGCTGTTTCTTTCAACGCTGAATCCTCATAACGCCTCACACTTCCCAACTATGTTTGAAAAAATTCTCATTGCCAACCGTGGCGAAATCGCGCTTCGTATCCAGCGTGCCTGCCGCGAGATGGGCATCAAAACCGTGGTAGTCCATTCCGAAGCCGACCGCGAGGCCAAGTATGTAAAGCTGGCCGACGAATCGGTTTGCATCGGCCCGGCTCCGTCAGCCCTCAGCTACCTTAGTATGCCGGCGATTATCAGTGCGGCGGAAGTCACCGATGCCGAGGCGATTCATCCCGGTTATGGCTTTTTGTCAGAGAATGCCGATTTCGCCGAGCGCGTCGAAAAATCCGGTTTTGTCTTTATCGGCCCGCGTTCCGATTCGATTCGTCTGATGGGCGACAAGGTGTCGGCCAAACAGGCAATGATCAAGGCTGGCGTGCCCTGCGTTCCGGGTTCGGAAGGCGCATTGCCGGACGACCCGAAGGAAATTATCCGCGTCGCGCGCAAAATCGGCTATCCGGTCATCATCAAGGCAGCCGGCGGCGGCGGCGGACGCGGCATGCGTGTGGTCCATACCGAGGCCGCTTTATTGAATGCAGTCACGATGACGAAGACGGAAGCCGGCTCAGCGTTCGGCAATCCGGAAGTCTATATGGAAAAATATCTGGAGAATCCGCGCCATGTGGAAATCCAGATCCTGGCCGACGAATTCAGAAACGCCGTCTGGCTGGGCGAACGCGATTGCTCGATGCAACGCCGCCATCAAAAAGTGATCGAGGAAGCGCCCGCAGTCGGCATTCCCCGCAAGATCATCGAAAAAATCGGCGACCGGTGCGCCGAGGCGTGCCGTAAAATGGGCTATCGGGGCGCAGGCACGTTTGAATTCCTGTACGAAAACGGCGAGTTCTATTTCATCGAAATGAATACCCGGATTCAGGTTGAACATCCGGTGACGGAAATGATTACCGGCATTGATCTCGTGCAAGAGCAGATTCGCATCGCGGCCGGCGAGAAGCTGCGCTTTCGCCAGCGCGACGTTGAGTTGAAAGGCCATGCGATCGAGTGCCGGATCAATGCGGAAGACCCGTTTAAATTCACGCCGTCCCCCGGCAAAATCCTGTCGTGGCATGCGCCGGGCGGACCGGGCATCCGTGTCGACTCGCATGCGTACGCCGGTTATTATGTGCCTCCTCACTACGATTCGATGATAGGCAAGGTGATTGCTTACGGCGCCACGCGTGAACAGGCAATCAAGCGCATGCAGATTGCTTTGTCCGAGATGGTGGTCGAAGGCATTTTGACCAATATTCCGCTGCACCGCGAATTGATGATCGATGCCCGCTTTATTGAAGGCGGCACCAACATCCATTACCTCGAACAAAAGCTGGCCGATAAGCCGGACCTGCCGAAAGAACCGGCAAAATCAGCAAAAAAATAAAGTGCGGTCATGAGCTGGACTGAAATCGTCATCGAAGTCGTACGCCAACACGCAGAAGCCCTGTCCGACGCGCTGATGGATGCCGGCGCGCTTTCGGTATCGGTGGAAGACGCGGACCAGGGCACCGATGCCGAACAACCGTTATTCGGCGAACCGGGCATGGAACCGGAACAGGCCGCATGGGAACATAGCAGGGTAGTCGCACTGGCATCGGAGAATGCCGACCATGCGGCCATCGTCGCAGTTGCGGCAAAGGCCGTTGGTCTGGATAGCGGGCCGGGTGCAATAACCTACACGTTACGGCCGGTCGCCGAGCAAGACTGGGTACGCCTGACGCAATCGCAGTTCGAGCCGATTCATATCGGCAAAAATATTTGGGTCGTGCCAAGCTGGCATGATGCGCCCGACCCAAACGGCCTGGTGCTGGAACTGGATCCCGGCCTTGCCTTCGGCACCGGCAGCCATCCGACTACGCGGCTATGCATGGAATGGCTGGAAGCGCACGCACCGCAAGGATTATCGGTACTCGATTACGGCTGTGGTTCGGGCATCCTGGCGATGGTTGCCAAGAAGCTGGGCGCCGCCGAAGTGACAGGTGTAGATATCGATCCGCAAGCGATCGAATCGGCCCGTTACAACAGTGAACGCAACCATTGCGAAATCGATTATCATTTACCGGAACAATTCGCCAATTCTGCACAGAGCCGGAAATTCGATATTGTGGTTGCAAACATTCTGTCCAGTCCATTGAAGCTGATGGCGCCGATGCTGGCAAACCGCATTGCGCCGGCTGGTGCATTGGTGTTGTCAGGCGTGTTGGACCGGCAAGCCGATGAAGTCGCGGCGGCTTATGCGCCGTTCATCGGATTGACGGTATGGGCTGAGCGCGATGGCTGGGTCGCGCTTGCAGGACGATTGCCCGGAGTCCCGGCTGATCCAGCCGTCGACACCAATCAATAGCAATGGCGCTAGCGACCCAATGCCCGCATTGCCATACGACATTCCGCGTCGCGCATGATCAGCTGAAACTACGCGCCGGGCTGGTAAGGTGCGGCGCCTGCAAGGAAATTTTCAATGGCGTCGAACATTTGCTGCGCCCCGCCGAACTGCCGCAATCTGCCGCTCCCGAACCTTCTTCCACCATACAGGTTCCGACAACGATCAATCCTCCAAGCGCCGTAACCGCACCCGGCCAACCGGCAATTGAGTCGCCGCAGGCTGCGCCGGCTACACAGGATAAGGCAGGGGTGGATTCTGCGGAAACAGGTGAACCGGCTGGCTTTACGGATATGCCGGCACAGCCACCGGCCGGTTACATGCCGAGCCATCATGTGGCTGCCGGGGACGATACCGATAACGATCCATTGCAGCGCATGACGCTGATGGATTTCAACGCATTTGATGAAATCGAAAAAGACGATACCGCGAAACAGGATTCGGGACACCTGACCCAATCCGGAGTGGACGATCCGGACAAAATTTCGTTTACCGAAGAAAATGCCGATGCGCCAGACGAGTTAAGCCGGGCAATCGACGACTTGCAGCGCAAACCCTGGCGCGGCGCAAAAAAACCCTCGCGACAAAAAGAACGAAGTGAATCGGATACCGGAGAATCTGCTGAACCGGATTTTGTCAAACGCGCACGACGGCAACAGCGGTTTGGCCGCGCACTACGGATAATGCTGGGCGCAGGATCATTCGTGTTGCTATTCGGATTAATTGCGCAGGGTGCCTATATATTCCGGAATCAGATTGCCGTTCGGCTGCCGCAAACGGCGCCAACCCTCGCCCATGTCTGCAATCTGATCGGCTGCCGCTTGGAGTTGCCGGCGCAAATTGACGCTGTATCGATCGAATCAAGCGAATTGCAGGCGCTGACCGCGAACCAGAATACCTTTGTGCTGACTACCCTGTTGCGCAATCGCAGCGAGATTATCCAGGCATGGCCGAACATCGAATTAACGCTTAACGACGCGAATGAAAAAGCGATTGTACGACGCGTATTCACAGCGCGCGATTATCTGCTTGCGGCGCCGGACTTGAAAAAAGGCTTTGCAGCAAACTCGGAACAACCGATAAAATTATTTTTTGAATTGTCGCAATTAAAAGCATCCGGTTACCGGGTTTATCTGTTTTACCCTTAGAGCAGACGTGGCAGCGCACGGTTGCATATTTGCAGTCCGGTAGAGCTGCCACATCCCGCCTGCACCGATTTAATCTCTGCAGTCGGCTTTTGATTTACGTGCCAATCACCATTTTTTCACTTTCTTTCATCTTCACTTATGACATCCTTGATTTGCGGTTCTCTTGCTTTCGACACCATCATGTCTTTCGACGGACGCTTTTCGGAAGCGCTGCTGGCCGACCAATTGCATAAGGTAAACGTTGCCTTCCTGGTGCCGAACCTGCGGCGCGAGTTTGGCGGCTGCGCCGGCAACATCGCCTACAACCTGAAATTATTGAATGGCGATCCGCTGATCATGGCCACCATCGGTCAGGACGGTGCGCCCTATCTTGACCGCCTTGAGCGCCTTGCCGTTTCCAGGCGCTGCATCCGGACGATTGAGGCGGCCTATACCGCACAAGCATTCATCACCACCGATGCCGACAACAACCAGATCACGGCATTTCACCCGGGCGCCATGACGCTGTCGCATCAAAACAGGATTGCAGACGCCGGCACGGTCAAACTGGCCATTGTTGCGCCCGATGGCCGCGATGGCATGCTGCAGCATGCGAAGGATTGTGCCGAGCTGAACGTACCATTCATTTTTGACCCGGGTCAGGGTTTGCCTATGTTCAACGGCGCAGAGCTGGAACACTTCATTGAACTCGCTACTTATGTTGCAGTCAATGATTATGAAGCGGAACTGTTGACGGAGCGTACCGGCTTAAGCCTGGACAAGATCGCAGAACATGTGTCTGCCTTGGTAGTTACTCGCGGTGAACAGGGTGCGGAAATTTTTACCGACGGCCAGCGTATCGACATCCCATGCGTTAACGTGGATCATGTGATCGATCCTACCGGCTGCGGCGACGCTTTTCGTGCCGGCATGCTCTTCGGATTAACCAATGGGATGGACTGGGCTACCACCGGACGCCTCGCCAGTTTGATGGGTGCAATCAAAATTGCGCATCAGGGCGGTCAGAATCATGCGCCGTCCATTGCAGAAATTGAAGAGCGTTTTCAGAAGGAATTCGGTTATCGTTTTTAAAAATTTCGCCCGCATCCTCTGAAGGTGAGAAGCACGGAGACAATATGCGCATTTTCCTGCTGACAGCTTCTGCAATCGTGACTGCAACGATGGCAGGCTGCGCATCGCAACCTCAACCACAGCCTGTGTCCTCGACGCAAGGCAGCACCTTGGTTCAGACCGCTTATGTGACCGACGTGCGCGATGTCACCGTCAGTGGCGGTCAGAATTCCGCCATCGGTTCAGTCGTCGGCGCCGTGCTGGGCGGCATCGCCGGGAGCAACGTCGGTGGCGGCTATGGGCGCACCATTACAGCGGTGGGAGGCGCCGCTGTCGGCGGCATCGCGGGACAACAGATTGGAAAATCAGGCGGTAAAACGGTGACCAGGTTGACTGTGCGTGCCGATAACGGGGATGAGCATGTTTATGCTATCGAACCCGGCGAGACTTTTAGGGTCGGCGACCGGGTGAGGGTAATCACCAATAACAGTACTATCAGAGTCACGCATTAGCCAGCCTTGCCCTCCGCTGATCTAACTCTTATTGAAGCAAGCTCGGGATTTGCAGTGTGCCGCGGCAGTTCTAGTTATCTGTTGGCGGCAGCAATGCCTGTTTAACGGCATCAACTGTCAAACCGCGTGCGCTGATTTCGAGTATCTTGCGTTTTCCAGTGGCGCCATGCGCGATGGCAATCGCGCTTTTCGGGATATCGAGCAGGCCGGCAATGTAGCGGATTAATGCATCATTTGCTTTCCCTTCGATCGGTTGCGCCTGCAATCTGATCTTCAGGCTATCGTCGAACAATCCGCTGATTTCACTTTTCTTGGCATTCGGCATGATCAGTACCGCCACGCGAATACCATTCGCGATCTGGCAGCACCAATCCCGGCTCATGCAAGCGGAAGAATCAACGCGCTTACCAGATAAAGCGCAATGCGCAGCAACAAGAACGCAACAAGCGGCGACAAATCGATATTTCCGATCAGTGGAATGATTCGGCGCAACGGCCGCATCAACGGATAATTCAGCGCCTGTACGAACGGTGCCAGCGGTGCGTGCGGATTGACCCAGCTGAAAACCACTTCGATCAGAAGCAGTCCCATAAAACCGTACAGTATCCATTGCAAAAGACGCACCGCCGATAACAACAGGACCGTCTGAAGCGAGAACGAAGAGATAATCCAGAGATCGACCACCATCGATAACAAGGCAATCAGGAAGGCGCCGAACAGGCTTGCCCAGTCGTAACCACCTACTCCCGGCAACAGCCGCCGTAATGGCTTCACCAGCCAGTCGGTTAGTTGAAACATGAATTGCGCAATGGAGGAAGGCGGCCGGACTCGGATCGCCTGCATCCAGAACCGCAACAACATGATACCTGCCAGCACACTGGCAACGGTATCGACGATCAGCGTAAAGATGCTATACAGCACAGCGTATTCTCCCCAAAAAAAACCCGCTGCATGACACGAAGCCATACAGCGGGCATTGTGCCTGAAACTTAATCAGGCTTCCAGGCGAGCCTGGATATTACGGACGGCTGCCTGTCGGAAACGGCCAGGCCGCTGCCGGATTTAACACCGTCTTTACAGCCGGTGCAGCTGCAGCAGGTTTCACTGCAGGCTTCTTGGCTGCTGCCTTTTTAGGGGCGGCTTTTTTTGCTGCTGCTTTTTTAGGAGCGGCTTTTTTTGCTGCTGCCTTTTTAGGGGCGGCTTTCTTTGCTGCTGCTTTTTTAGGAGCGGCTTTTTTTGCTGCTGCCTTTTTAGGAGCGGCTTTTTTTGCTGCTGCTTTTTTAGGAGCGGCTTTTTTTGCTACTGCCTTTTTAGGGGCGGCTTTATTTGCTGCTGCTTTTTTAGGAGCGGCTTTCTTTGCTGCTGCTTTTTTAGGAGCGGCTTTCTTTGCTACCGGTTTCTTGGCGGCTGCTTTTTTAGGAGCTGCGGCTTTCTTCGCAGCTGGTTTCTTGGCTGCGGGTTTCTTTGCTGCTGTTGCCATTTGTTTCTCCTTCACGTGATGGAAAATCAAGCTACAAGATGGAAACCCTCCTGACTCATCGCGATGCGTCAGGCGGATTATTCATCGGCGCAAGCATGCTTCTGTTTGCGCTAATGAATTCGGCACCAGCTGAACTGCTGCATCTCCTCGTTTATGCAGCACTTCAGCCATCATTGGCTACGCCTTATTTGCAGCAAAGCTGCGGCGCCAGCCAGAAAAACGCCGGCAGCAACACCGGCGTCGGAATACTGTTTGAAAAAAGTTAAACCATTTTTCGAAGAAAAAGCCGCCTTACCCGACAGAATCAGGTGTAGCGGCTCAAACAGGTAAGATCTATTAGGTCTTCTACTGTCCATTAAATTTGGTTAGTGCCTTTCTGTTTTTGCAGTCTTTGTCGTTCCTGTTTGTATCGACTGCGTCTTTCTCGTGCTACCAAGCCCACTTTTGCGGAAAGATGATTCTGTTTGCTCCCGCTCATTTATTCCCAATTAAGAGCACCACCGGTTTGATACTCAATGACGCGGGTCTCAAAAAAGTTGCGCTCTTTTTTCAGGTCGATCATTTCGCTCATCCACGGGAAAGGGTTTTCTTCCTGTGCGAACATCGGATCAAGACCGATCTGTTGCGCGCGGCGGTTAGCAATGAATCGCAGGTAGCCTTTAAACATTGGCGCATTCAATCCGAGCACGCCACGCGGCATTGTATCCTCTGCGTAGCGATATTCCAACTCTACTGCACGGAAAAACAACGCTTTAATCTCTTCGCGGAATTCCGGCGTCCACAAATGCGGGTTTTCCATCTTGATCGTGTTGATCAAATCGATGCCGAAGTTGCAGTGCATCGACTCATCGCGCAGGATGTATTGATACTGCTCTGCGGCGCCCATCATCTTGTTCTGCCGGCCGAGCGCCAGGATCTGCGCGAATCCGACATAGAAAAACAATCCTTCCATCAGGCAGGCGAAAACGATCAGCGACTTGAGGAGCTTCTGATCACTTTCGGTCGTGCCAGTGGTGAATCCCGGATCGGTCAACGTATCGATGAACGGAATCAGGAACTCATCCTTGTCGCGAATCGACCCGACCTCATGATAGGCATTGAAGATTTCACCCTCGTCCAACCCGAGCGATTCGACAATATATTGATAGGCATGGGTGTGGATCGCTTCTTCAAACGCTTGGCGCAACAGGTACTGGCGGCACTCCGGCGCGGTAATGTGGCGATAGGTGCCAAGCACGATATTGTTGGCTGCCAGCGAATCGGCGGTCACGAAAAAGCCGAGATTACGCTTGACCAGACGACGTTCGTCTTCAGTCAGGCCATTCGGGTTTTTCCATAGTTCGATGTCGCGTTGCATGTTGATTTCCTGCGGCATCCAATGGTTGGCGCAGCCGGCCAGATATTTATCCCATGCCCATTTATATTTGAACGGCACCAACTGGTTGACGTCGGTCTGTCCGTTGATGATCCGTTTGTCGGCGGCATTCACACGGCGCGCCTCATTGCCGGCTGAAGTGTCGGCAGGCTTCGCGACCAGCGCGGGGTGCAAGGCAACATCCTGCAACTGCGGACGGACTGACGGGAATGCCGGCTGCAGTTGCGGTTGCGCGGACGGTTGCGGCGTACGTGGAGCCGGAGCCGAGGTTACTTCATCATCCCAAGAAAGCATTGCTTATTCCTTTTTGTGTCTTTTTTAATTTGTCTGCTATTTACACCAGATAGTTCAATTGCTGCCGTACTTTTTGTCATCGAGTTTGCTTAACCGTAAAACCCCGGCATGGATCAGCCACTCATTCAGTTGTACGGCAGCTCCTTGCGCTACCCGGCTTTAACGATTACTGACAAGCTTCGCACTCTTCGAATCCAGGATCCCCCGGACGCAGCATGCAGGCCGGACCGGCGACATCATCGGCTGCGGCGGCATAACCGCCCGCCGACATACCGCCACCAAGTCCGCCATCGGCCGACACCGCATTCAGCGCGCCGGTCTTCGATGTCGATTTTTCGGTGTGCGTCGCGCCGATGGTACGCAGGTAATACGTCGTCTTCAGGCCGCGCAGCCACGCCAGCTTGTAGGTCTCGTCCAGTTTCTTGCCGGACGCGCCTGCCATATATATATTGAGCGATTGCGCCTGATCGATCCACTTCTGGCGGCGCGATGCGGCTTCGACCAGCCATGACGGCTCGACTTCAAACGCGGTCGCATAGATGTCTCGCAAATCTTGCGGAATGCGGTCGATCTTGGCCAGGCTGCCGTCGAAATACTTCAGATCGGAGATCATGACTTCGTCCCACAGACCGCGCGCCTTCAGGTCGCGTACCAGATATTCGTTGATCTCGGTAAATTCGCCCGACAGGTTCGATTTCACATACAGGTTCTGGTAAGTCGGCTCGATACACGCAGCAACACCGATGATATTGGAAATCGTCGCGGTCGGTGCGATCGCCACGCAGTTGGAATTGCGCATACCGTGTTCCTTGATGCGACTGCGCAATGCGGCCCAATCCATGGCTTCGGATGCATCGACTTCGAGATAGCCGCCGCGCTCTTCGGCCAGCAATTTGAGAGAGTCCTGCGGCAGGATGCCGCGGTCCCACAATGAACCGCGATAGGAGCTGTAACGGCCGCGTTCTTCCGCCAGTTCAGTCGACGCCAGGTAGGCGTAATAGCACACGGATTCCATCGAGCGATCGGCGAACTCGACCGCGTCCTTCGACGCATACGGTACACGCATCATGTGCAGGCAGTCCTGGAAACCCATGATGCCGAGGCCGACCGGACGATGGCGCAGGTTGGAGTCGCGCGCCTTTTTGACTGCGTAATAATTGATGTCGATCACGTTGTCCAGCATCCGCATTGCGGTGCGGATCGTCTTTTGCAGCTTGTCGTGGTCCAGCTTGCCGTCTTTCATGTGAGATGGCAGGTTGACCGAACCGAGGTTGCAAACGGCGATTTCCGAATCGTTGGTATTGAGCGTGATCTCGGTGCACAGGTTCGAGCTGTGGACGACACCGACATGTTGCTGCGGCGAACGGATATTGCACGGATCCTTGAAGGTAATCCATGGATGGCCGGTTTCGAACAGCATGGACAGCATCTTCCGCCACAAATCCAGCGCCTGCACTTTCTTGAACAAACGCAGTTCGCCGCGCGCGGCTTTCGCTTCGTAACCGGTATAGGCCTCCTCGAAAGCGCGGCCGAATTTGTCGTGCAGATCGGGCACGTCGCTTGGTGAAAACAGCGTCCATTCCCCCTTTTCCATCACCCGCTTCATGAACATGTCGGGAATCCAGTTCGCGGTATTCATGTCATGCGTGCGGCGACGGTCGTCACCGGTGTTCTTGCGCAGGTCCAGAAATTCCTCGATATCCATATGCCAGGTTTCGAGATATGCACAGACCGCGCCTTTGCGCTTGCCGCCCTGATTGACGGCGACGGCGGTATCGTTGACTACTTTGAGGAACGGCACCACACCTTGCGATTTGCCGTTGGTGCCCTTGATATGGGCGCCCAGCGAACGCACCGGTGTCCAGTCGTTGCCCAGGCCGCCGGCATATTTTGCCAGCAGTGCGTTTTCCTTGATCGCTTCATAAATGCCGTCGAGATCGTCCGCCACCGTTGTCAGATAGCAGGAGGACAGCTGTGAACGCAAAGTACCTGAATTGAACAGGGTCGGCGTCGAACTCATGAAATCGAAAGTCGACATCAGGTTGTAAAACTCGATCGCACGCGCTTCCCGGTTGATTTCATTCAATGCCAGTCCCATCGCGACACGCATGAAAAACGCTTGCGGCATTTCGATGCGGATGTCGCGGATATGCAGAAAATAACGATCATAGAGAGTTTGCAGGCCGAGGTAGCCGAACTGGAGATCACGTTCCGGAACCAGCGCCTCGCCCAATTTTTTCAGATCGAACTGCGCCAGTTTCGCATCGAGCAACTCGGCATCAATGCCTTTTTTGATGAATTTCGGGAAGTATTCAATATAGTGCGCCGCTGCATCGTTTTGCGCGACTTCCTGGCCGAACACTTCTTTGCGGATCGTGTGCATCAGCAAGCGCGCGGTGACCTGGCTGTAGGCCGGATCTTTTTCCATTAGCGCGCGGGCGGCCAGAATGGCGGACTTGTGCAATTCTTCGACCGGCACGCCGTCGTACAGATTCTTGACGGTTTCAGCCAGGATCGCGTCGGCGTCGACATGTTTCTCAAGACCGATGCAAGCGGCAGTAATAAGAGCGCGCACCTGCCCCATATCCAGCGGACGGCGCTGTCCGCCTTCAATGACATGCAGTTGCGACGTCGCGGCAACCGGCTTGGCCGCCTGTTGCTGCGTGCGTTCTTCCATCCGCTTGGCGCGATACAGCACATAGGCACGCGCCACGTCGTGCTCGCCGGAGCGCATCAGGGCCAATTCGACCTGGTCCTGTATGTCTTCAATATGGAATGTGCCGCCAGCCGGCTGGCGCCGCACCAGCGCCGTCACCACATTGGCGGTCAGTTGCTCAACCAGCTCGCGCACCCGCGCGGAGGCAGCCCCCTGACCGCCATTGACCGCCAAAAAAGCCTTGGTTACCGCAATCGAGATTTTCGATGGCTCGAATCCGACGACTGCGCCATTACGGCGGATGATCTTATAGTCGCCCAGAGTGACCGACAAGTTCGTCGAAGAGGAAGTCGTATTTGCGAGAGGAGATATGACACCGAAGTCGGCGGACGATTTTGCGGAAATTTCTTGAGTAGGGTGCACTTAGCCTCCAAAGACTGTATTACCAACAGTTTCACTGCTGCTTATGTTTATGTTAGAACGCCCGATCCAGCCAGGGCTCGCGGAATACTGCTGCATCTGCATATGCATTAACGTGTTTTACGTCGACTGCACATCAGACATGATCTGATTCTTCGTTTAAAGAGGGGTCTGCCCACAGGCCCCAGCCAACATTAAAAACTGCCGTATTTGCGTTGAGGAACCACGTGAACAGTCCAAAAAAGGAAATTACATGAAACACTATAAACACTATATCTAGTGACAAATGTCGTGTTGTGCACTAATTCTAGTACCTCCCAAACGAGGATGCAATATCTTTTTTCAGCCTTGAAACATAATTTAATTTTGCAATGCGATTGACTTTCATCCCAAACCGGGGAAGCGCAATACATGTTGAGCAACTGCTTGCAGACCATGCGAGCCCAATAATTTTCGATAATACGCCTGGTACAGGACCCAATCGAAAAACGGTCCCGGATCGGTCTTGCGGCCGGGCGCGATGTGCTCGTGTCCCGCCACATCGATCAACGGATAAGCCGCTTGCAGGGCATGAGTCAGCGCGGCAAGCATCTCATATTGAACAAGGGAAAAAGATTCAAAATCAGTGCCTTCGAGTTCGATTCCGATCGAAAAATCGTTGCAACGTTCGCGCCCTCCAAACGACGACAAGCCGGCATGCCAGGCCCGCTCGCCGGCCGAAACAAACTGCATTACCACGCCGTCGCGCCTGATTAGAAAATGGGCGGAAACCCGTAATGCGCGCAGTTGATCGAAATAAGGATGCGCATCGAAATCGAGACGATTGGCGAACAGGTCGGCAATGAACGGACCGCCGAACTGGCCAGGCGGCAGGCTGATGTTGTGGATCACCAGCAAATCAATTTTTGCATCGCCCGGACGCGTATCGCAATTCGGCGACGCCGCCCGCAGCACGTTGCTGCACCAGCCGTCGGCGCCGATTTTGAATGCCGATTGCGCCGCCTTATTCCGGCTCATGGATCGCCAATCTTTGCATTCGATAACGCAATTGGCGGAAACTGATTCCGAGTAATTCCGCCGCCTGAGTACGGTTAAAGTGGGTTTTGGCCAATGCCCGCCGAATGATCTCGCGCTCGACATTGTCCAGATGATCGGGCAGGGATTTGGGCAAGTCGTCGGCATGGCCGAGTTGCGGCACCGCCGGGCCGGCCGCCGCAACGACCGCGGACGGCGGGATTTGCATGGCATCCGCAGGAGGCGGTGATTGCACTTGCGGCGGCTGGATCGATTCAAAAATCTGCGTCCCACCCGATTTCAAGGCGAGATCGGCCACCTCGATAATGCCTTCATTGGCAAACGCCAACGCTCGCTCAAGAACGTTTTCAAGCTCGCGCACATTGCCCGGAAAAGGATACGACTGCAACGCGCCGAGCGCCTGGGGCGCGAGCACTGCGGCTTGCCCCGGTGCCGCAAGCCTTTTCAGAATCGCATCGGCCAGCAGGCCGATATCATCCCTTCGATCACGCAACGGCGGCAGGCTCAATTCAATCACATTCAGGCGGTAGTACAAATCCTGCCGGAATTTCCCTGTTTCGACACAATGGGCCAGATTCTGGTGCGTTGCGCTGATAAGCCGCACATCGACCGGCTCCTCGGCCGTCGCACCTATCTTGCGTACCCGCCGCTCCTGGATGGCGCGCAGCAATTTCACCTGCATCGCCAGCGGCAAGTCAGCCACTTCGTCAAGCATCAAGGTGCCGCCGTTGGCAGCCTGAAAAAAGCCGTCGCGGTCATCGACAGCGCCGGTGAAGGCGCCTTTGCGATAACCGAAGAATTCCGCCTCCATCAATGTTTCCGGAATGGCGCCGCAATTGACGGCAATGAACGGTTTGTCCGCGCGCGCGCTTTGCGCATGGATATCGCGCGCGGCAAGTTCCTTGCCGCTGCCCGATTCGCCGGTAATCGCCACAGGCGCCATGCTGCGCGCCAGACGCACGATCTGGGCTCGCACGTCCTGCATCGCGCCGGATTGCCCCAGCAGGCGCAAGGTTGCCGATGCAGCCGGTTGACCGCCCTGCTCCAACGTTCGCCCCGCCTGGGTCAATCGCAAGGCGGATTGCACCATCAGACGCAATTGATCCAGTCCGACCGGCTTGGATAAATAATCGAAAGCGCCTGCCTTCAGCGCTGCCACCGCATTATCCGCGCTGCCGAAAGCGGTAATGACGGCGATCGGGGTATTTTTGCAGGTGGCCGAAACCTCTCGCACCAGATCGATGCCTAACCCATCCGGCAGCCGCATATCAGTCAGCACCAGCGCGTATTCTTTTTGGGCGAGGCAGGCTCGCGCTGCCGTCAGGCAATCGGCGCTATCGATATCAAGCCCCATTTTGATGAATGTGATTTCCAGCAATTCGCGCAAATCCGCTTCATCATCGACGACCAGGATGCAGGGTGAGGTCATAGAAGGATTTTCTTGTTGTATTCAAATAAATCAATTGGAATCTGGTATTGCAAACGTGATCACGAATCTGCCGTTCGCCTCGTCAAATCCGCGGTCGGGATCCACCCGATACTCGTAATCAAGCATTGCGCCGTTATTCAAACATAATTCACGCGCCACGTAGAGTCCCAAACCGGTGCCTTTGCTGGATGTTGTGTAAAACGGCTCGAACAGATGGGCTCGGACTTCCTGTGTGATCATAGGCCCGTCATCCTGCACATGCAGTTCCAGGCGGTTGGCGGCATCCTGCACAAGATGCAGGCGTATGCTGCCATCGCGGCCGCTGGCGTAGCGTAACGCATTCGACAGCAGATTGACGATCACTTCACGCAAATGCAACGGATCGAACCGTACCCGGTATTGTTCCATCCTGCTGAGATGGAGCATCCCCTTTTTCAATCCGTGCGTTTCCTGAAACTCTTCCAGAATTCCGGCCAATAGCGGCGATAATGGAACCGGTTCGCCATGCAACTGTGCTCTGCGCGACAGCTTGAGAATATCCTCGATCATCCGATTCAGGCGCGTTACATTATCGCCGACAATAGTCACCAGCCGGGCCTGAGCGGGATTCGAGGTTTCCTCTCCCATCAAGGCGGCGGCATATGAAATCGCCGAAAGAGGATTGCGCACCTCATGCGCAATACTGGCGGTCAGTCGTCCCATCGATGCCAGCTTCAACTGCTGTGCCTGATTCTCTATCTCGCTCACGTCCTGCAGAAAGATCACCGTCCGATCCGTTGTCAAGCCCGTTGTGCTGACAGTCGCAAAACGCAGTTTCAAGTGCGCAGCCAATTCACGCCGCCCGCCCCAGACGGTTGTCGTGCCTTGCAATGCGAGCTCATCTCCCGGCTTGATGACGACAAAAGCCGGCGCATCCGCATCGGTCGAAACACGATTGGAAGGCTGGCCGGCCCAAGCGAAAAACGCGTCGGCAATCGGCATCAATGAAGGAATTTCCGTCAGCTTGCAGCACGATTGGTCATCCGCGATGGCTAATCCCAACATGCGTTCGGCTGCAGGATTGGCGGTAAAAACCGTGCTGTCACGGCCGACCACCAGAATGCCATCGCCCGTATCGGCAATCACGAGCCGGTTGATTGCCTCTTGAACTTGCAGATCCTGCCCGCGTTGCAGCGCGAGTTTTTCCTGCTTGATGAGCCGGGCAGCCAAACGGTTGATCACATACACTGCCGCGAAGAATGCGGCGCCATACAGCCCGACTTGCGAGGTGGAGGCGTCGTCCGCCAGCTTCAGAAGTTGATAGCCGCTTTCCAGCAGCAGCACCAGTGTCACGATGGAAACAAAAAATAACGCCAGAAGCAGCGGCGCAAGGATGGCTCCGCCGGCCAGCGGGAACAGATACAAAATGGCCAGACCGCTTTTCGCGCCGCCCGCCGCCACATATAACATCGAGATGACGGTGATGTCGGTCGCAATTTGCGATGCAGTCTGCAGCAAAAAGCGTCGCTTGCAATATCCGGCCAGAAGCGTGAATAAAACAGCCAGCACCAGATAAATGCCGCAGGTTTCCTTATAAAGAAACCCCTCCAGTATCCAGAAACCCTTTTTGGCATTGATGCTCAGATAGACCAGCAACACCATGGCAATGACGACACGAGTAACGCTGAAAGTCTGCAGCGTGCGCCAAAAGGTTTCCTGGGGTCCGGCAGGCAGTGTTTGCGCAGCCGTGCTCATCAGCTGGCCCGGCGGTGGTGCCGGATACGATGCTCTTCGCTGCAAAACACGGCGTCCGGCCGGCTGATAATGATGGCTTCCGATTCAGGAATATGCATACCGCATTGAGTGCATCGGATCATCGCTTCCGCATCATCCCCGGACGTACCGGCACCATGCCTGCGGCCGTTGCCGTCCGGTTGCGGGACGGCCTTTTTGGTGCGCAACAGCCACATCACCACGACAAAACCGATAATTCCCCATAGCGCAAACTTCATCCCAGTCCCCGATGCAAAACCACTTCCAGCACGAAGCGGCTTCCGACATATGCCAGCAGCAATGTCGCAAAGCCGGTCAGCGTGAAACTAAGCGCAGTCTTGCCGCGCCAGCCGCGCCATTTGCGGCCTGCCAGCAGCAGACCGAACAACGCCCACGATAGCATCGTGAAAATGGTTTTATGGTCCCATTTGAATGCTTTGCCAAACAGCTGTTCGGAAAACACCACGCCGGATAACACGGTCAGAGTCAACAGCGCAAAACCAAACCCGATCAATCTGAACAACAATTTTTCCATCGTCAGCAATGCCGGCAGCCGGTCAATGGCGGCGGCGAACCAGCCATGCCTGGGCGCGTTCGGACGGGTATGCAGCCTGGATTCCTGCAATACCATCAGCACTGCATGAAACGCGGCGATGGTCAGCGTGCTGTATGCCAGCATCGCAATGGCGATATGCCATGAAAACAATGGCGACTTGCCTTCCAGCGGCACTACATTACCGGGAAACAGCGCCGGCAGGATGACAGCGACTGCCGCGCAAGGCAATACCAGTACGCGCAGTCCATCCAATGCAAAATTACGGTTTTCCAGCCAGTAGGCTCCGACCGACACCCAGAGCGTCGCGGATAACATGATTGCAAACCCGAGGCGCACCGAACCCGGCGCAATCATATCGGCCCATAGCGCACTGCCGTGCAGCAGCCAGCCGATTGCGGTGCCCACTGAAATGGGAATACGCCGGCTTGAAGGCAAAAAAGCACAGCCTGCATAGATCAGCGCCGCCAAAAAGAAAAAATAAGTTTGCATCGTTTAAGTTTACACCATGTAACGTCACTATCCAGTGCGTTAATGCATCCAATAAAGACTGCAAGGAGGCGAACCGCCGGACGATATTTACTGCGCTTGTCGCATAACGCTTTTTGGAACGCCGCGATGATCCGCGGCAGTTGCAACATTATCATCGCTGAATAACGGAAGCGATGCATGACAAGCTAAAACGTAGCGGAATATCACCTCGCAGCCGGCAATCGGAAATTCCTGACCGCAACGTTATGGATTTCCGCCGCTTCAGTTGCATTTAATCCGATGCCGCATCGGTTAAAATGCAGACTGTTTTCGATGCATTTTTTTGCAGCGACTTTTTGCTTCCCTTTCAATTACCTACATCGCCATCCATGCTCGACAATCTGACTCAGCGCCTTGCCAAAGTTGTAAAAACCATGCGCGGCGAAGCGCGCCTGACCGAATCCAACACTGCCGATATGCTGCGAGAGGTGCGTCTGGCATTGCTCGAGGCCGACGTTGCGTTGCCCGCCGTCCGAGAATTCATCAGCCGCGTCAAGGAAAAAGCGCTCGGCGAAGAAGTCATCGGCTCTCTCACTCCCGGCCAGGCGCTGGTCGGCGTGGTTCAGAAGGAATTGGCCGCCATCATGGGAGCGGATTTGGGCCCGGAAGCATCGCAACTGAGCTTTGCGACCCAGCCGCCGGCGATTATCCTGATGGCCGGCCTGCAAGGCGCCGGCAAGACCACGACGGTCGGCAAACTCGCCAAATATCTGCGTGAAGAGAAAAAGAAAAAGGTGCTGACCGTTTCCGTCGACGTCTACCGTCCGGCTGCGATCAGCCAGTTGCAAACCGTGACCGCCCAGGTCGGCGCCGATTTTTTCCCATCGCAATCGACCGACAAGCCGGTTGCCATTGCGCTGGCGGCAGTCGATCATGCGAAAAGGCATTATCACGACGTACTGATCATCGATACCGCCGGCCGCCTGGGCATCGATGAAGCGATGATGCAGGAAATCAGCGCACTGCATGCAGCCGTCAAGCCGATCGAGACGCTGTTCGTGGTAGACGCGATGCTGGGTCAGGATGCGATCAATACCGCCAAGGCGTTCAACGACGCACTGCCGCTGACCGGCATCGTGCTGACCAAGCTCGATGGCGATGCGCGCGGCGGTGCGGCGCTATCGGTACGTCACATTACCGGCAAGCCGATCAAGTTCGCCGGCGTGGCGGAAAAGCTCGACGGCCTGGAAGCGTTCGATCCGAACCGGATGGCAAGCCGCATCCTCGGCATGGGCGACATACTTGCCCTGGTGGAAGAAGCCAGGAAAGGCGTCGACGTCGCTGCCGCACAGGATCTCGCGCACAAGATAAAAGTCGGAGGCAAGTTTGACCTGAACGACTTCAAGGCGCAACTCGGCCAAATGAAAAAAATGGGCGGCCTATCCAATCTGGTCGACAAGCTGCCAGCGCAATTCCAGCAAGCCGCCAGCGGCGCCAATATGGATCAGGCCGACAAGCAGGTACGCCGGATGGAAGGCATCATCAACTCGATGACGCCGCAGGAACGCACCAAACCCGAGCTGATCAAGGCATCGCGCAAGCGCCGCATCGCTGCCGGCGCCGGCGTCCAGGTGCAGGAAGTCAATCGCATGCTGGCGCAATTCGAGCAAATGCAATCGATGATGAAGAAGCTTAAAGGCGGCGGCATGATGAAGATGATGCGCGGCATGAAAGGCATGATGCCCGGCATGCGCTGATGCACTCGGCCCGGCGACTCTTTACTCCTGAAAGTTTGTAACAGGCCATTGCCATAGAGCTGCATAACAGAGCTATCCGGGTAAAGAAACAGACCGGATTTCGGACCCAGGCATCTCCTGATTCGTTCCGAAACAGACGGCAGGGAGACTGCCGGACCAACTTGGTGCAACCGACGCTCTCTTCAAAAACTCCTGCAGTCAAAAAACCAGGCATCGGAACGAGATCGGAACGAGTCCGGTTGCACACGAATCGAACCTCTCTCCGGCCCGGCATTCGGGCTCTTTGCTTTCTCCCTATGAAGACTGCGTGGCGCGGATTAGACGATTCATGCAAAAAACTTGCAAAAAACACTTGCATAGCTATTAAAACCCCACCACTATTAGCGGTGCGTGACATGGCGCAATTTCCCAACACTATAGTGAAGGAGGTTTGAAGATGGCAACTGCCAAAAAACCCGCGGCCACTAAACCGGCCGCCAAGAAGTCCGCTGCTAAAAAACCAGCAGCAAAGAAAGCTGCAGCAAAACCAGCTGCCAAAAAAGCTGCGGCAAAACCAGCAGCCAAAAAAGCCGCAGCAAAACCAGTAGCTAAAAAAGCCGCTCCGGCCAAAAAAGCTGCAGCAAAACCGGCAGCCAAAAAAGCAGCAAAGCCCAAGACCGCACGCAAGCCAAATGCAGCATTCATGAAACCAATGACACCGTCCGCCGTACTGGGCGCTGTTGTGGGATCGAATCCGCTGCCGCGTACCGAAGTCACCAAAAAGGTCTGGGACTACATCAAGAAGAACAAGCTGCAAGACGAAGCGAACAAACGCAACATCAATGCAGATGAAAAGCTGAAAGCTGTGTTTGGCGGCAAGAAGCAAGTGTCGATGTTCGAGATGACCAAACTCATCTCCGGCCACTTGAAATAATTTTCTTACCACGTGCCAAACAAAAACGCCCGCAACCGCGGGCGTTTTTGTTGGTGCCGATGCCGGCGCAAATCAGCTTGCCAGGCTGGATATTCATACGGTCCGCCAAAGAGCGCAACGACGGCGCATCATGTTTCATCAGCGTTTGTATTCCCATCGCTTCCATGCCGCCAGCACCGCGTTCGGATAGTCAGGCCGCCCGCGGCTGCCGTTGTAGCGCCCGAGGGCCAGATACAGATTGCCTTGCTCCATATCGATATACATGCGCAGGATCGAACAGCCGTAACGCAGATTGGTCTGCATATGAAACAGCTTCTTGGAATCGCGGTCGCCTATCACACGCGTCCAGAACGGCATGACCTGCATATAACCGCGCGCGCCGACATTCGACATCGCATATTTGCGAAAAGCCGATTCAACCTGGACCAACCCGAGCACCATCGCCGGATCGAGCCCCGCCCGCTTCGCTTCATACCAGACGGTTTCCAGAAATTCAAGCCGCACCTGCACGTCGGGCAGCTTGCGCTTCAGGCGCTCGGACATTTCGCCGAGCCAGTATAGATACTTGATGCGCTCATTGATATCATCGAATTTGGCCTTTGGCGGACGCGCATCCGTGATGGCATTGGACAGCGCAATCCGCACGGAATCGGCCAGCGCCTCTTCCTTTTGATTGCCTGCGATGGCATCGGCGCTGCAGCATAGTGCTGTGATGATGGCAAGCCTGAACAGGAATGCACGGCTCATGTCCGGACGATCCCGCAGCCGATTATCAGGCGGCCTGTTTTTTTAACCGCCCCATTGGATTTATCGCCGGCGACTGTGCCGCTTCCACAATTCTTGTGAGCGGCTATCGGAACAATCATGTCCGGTGTATGCAATGCGCTCACGCTTTCAATTTGCCCTTAACGAAATCGACCATCTGCGCAAGCGGCACCGCAGTCGCAGCGGCATCGCGGCGTCCCTGGTATTCAAGCGTGCCGTCTTTTAATCCGCGATCGCCGATCACGATGCGATGAGGCACGCCGATCAACTCCCAATCGGCAAACATGACGCCCGGACGCTCGCCGCGGTCATCCACCACCGCATCCACGCCGGCCGCCTGCAGCGCGGCATACAGCTTGTCGGTTTCTGCCTTGACCGCTTCGCTGCGGTCATATCCCATCGGGCATAACACGACTTCAAAGGGTGCAATCGCCACCGGCCAGATAATTCCCTTGTCGTCGAAGTTCTGTTCGATTGCCGCGCCCAGAATGCGCGTGATGCCAATGCCATAGCAGCCCATCTGCATCAGTTGCGGCTTGCCGTTTTCATCAAGATAGGTCGCTTTCATGTCTTGCGAATAGCGCGTGCCGAGCTGGAACACATGGCCGACTTCAATGCCGCGCTGGATTGCGAGCGTGCCTTGGCCATCCGGAGACGGATCGCCTGAAACCACATTGCGGATATCGGCAACGATCGGCTCCGGGATGTCGCGCTCCCAGTTGGCGCCGGTATAGTGATAGTCCGCCTCGTTGGCGCCGCAGACGAAATCGCTCATGTTGGCGACCGTGCGATCTGCAACCACCTTTACCGGCTTGCGGGTGCCTATCGGGCCGAGATAGCCGGGCGGCGTGCCAAACCATTCGACAATTTCGGCTTCCGTTGCAAATCGATAATTGCCCAGTCCCGGCACTTTGTTCACCTTCACTTCATTCAGTTCATGGTCGCCGCGCAGCAGCAGCAGCCAGACTTCCTTATTGATCAGGCCTTTCTCTTCTTTTTCGACTGTGAGCACAATCGACTTGACGGTCTGCGACAGAGGCAAGCCAAGCAAAGCCGCGACATCCTCGCACTTCGATTTGCCCGGGGTCGGCGTCTTGTTCAACGCTTGCGCAGCCGCGCCGCGCATTGCCGTCAAGGCGACCGCCTCGGCCGCTTCCATATTGGCCGCATAGCCGGATGTCGGGCAATAGACGAGCGCATCTTCGCCGGTATCGGCAATCACATGGAATTCGTGCGAGCCCGATCCGCCGATAGCGCCATTGTCGGCGGCGACCGCACGGAACTGCAGGCCGAACCGATCGAAAATCCGCACATAAGCGTCATACATAACCTCATATGACCGCTGCATGCCTTCCACGTCCCGGTCGAACGAATAGGCATCCTTCATCGTGAATTCGCGACCGCGCATCAGGCCGAAACGCGGACGGCGTTCATCGCGGAATTTGGTCTGGATATGATAAAAGTTGATCGGCAGCTGGCGGTATGACTTGATTTCCGTCCGAACCATATCGGTAATGACCTCTTCCGAAGTCGGCTGAATCGCATAATCGCGGCCGTGGCGATCTTTCACTCGCATCAGTTCCGGGCCCATTTTGTCCCAGCGCCCGGTTTCCTGCCACAGTTCGGCAGGTTGAACGACGGGCATTAGCAACTCGACAGCCCCGCCCCGGTTCATCTCTTCGCGCACGATCGCTTCCACTTTGCGGATCACGCGCAAACCCATCGGCATATAGGTATAAATTCCGGAACCCAGGCGTTTTATCATCCCGGCACGCAGCATCAATTTATGGCTGATGATTTCTGCATCGGACGGGGCTTCTTTTAGTGTAGAAATAAAAAATCGGGATGCGCGCATAACTATGAATTCTTTTTAAAAAGAGAGGGTTATAATCAACTCAATTTTAAAGGATTAGCTGGCTGATGCGCCCACTCTTTGCACAATTGATTAATGCCCCCTGCTCGCGTCGTGGTGAGGACATGTCCAGGGCATAACACTTTGCGTGTTGAGTTTATGTTGAGGCGCACCTGGCCGCAGAAAGTTTTGAGGTGCAACATGCTGGACCGTGAAGGCTTTCGCCCGAACGTCGGCATCATCCTCCTGAACACCAATAACGAGGTGTGGTGGGGAAAGCGGGTGCGCGAACATTCGTGGCAGTTTCCCCAAGGCGGGATCAAATTCGGAGAAACTCCGGAGCAGGCGATGTTCCGTGAACTCGAAGAAGAAGTCGGCCTGAAGGCGGAACACGTCAAGATCATCGGACGCACGCGCGACTGGCTGCGCTACGAGGTTCCCGATCATTTCATCAAGCGCGAGATCCGCGGTCATTACCGGGGCCAGAAGCAGATATGGTTCCTGCTGCGCATGACCGGACGCGATTGCGACGTTAATCTGCGCGTCACCGACCATCCGGAGTTCGACGCATGGCGCTGGCACGATTACTGGGTGCCGCTGGATGTTGTGATCGAGTTCAAACGCGATGTCTATCAGCGGGCGCTGCAGGAATTGTCGCGCTTTCTGACGCGTCCGATACAAGCCGGCGCCCAGCGCCATATTGCCCGCTACCTGCGCCAGGCACAGGCACATTCGGCCAAGACAGGACTGGATGAACCGGATGCCAAAGAGATTCAACCAAACAATGAATGAGCCTATGTTTTCAAGACATCCTTTTGCATCCGCCTTCGCTGGTTTCAGACATGCCGGCATGATCAAGCACGGCATGGCGGCCGCTTTTGCCATTTTTCTAAGCGCTGCGGCAATCGTCCATGCCCAATCCCGGTTTGAGGAGGACTTTGACGATGAGGACAAGCCCTGGCAGGAAATCGCCGTGCAATTGCCTGCGGCACCCGTCGCTGAAAATTTGCTGCCTTTTTACGTCAGTGCGACAGCCACGCAGTCTTTCGTCATCGACGCCAAGTCGCTCACGGTCGGCACAGACGGCGTGATCCGCTATACGCTGGTGGCCACCAGCGCCACAGGCGCCAAAAATATCAGTTACGAAGGCATTCGCTGCCAGTCATTTGAAAAGAAACTTTACGCTTTCGGACACCCGGACGGCAGTTGGTCGCGTTCGCGCCGCGACAAGTGGGAGCCGATTGTCCGCAACGCCGCCAATCGCCAGCAGGCCACATTAGCCCTGGATTATTTTTGCCAGGGTCTTACTGTCGCGGGTACTGCGGCAACAATGCTGGACAGAATACGAATGCAGCGTTCATTGTCGCCGGCGGCAGGCAATTAATTGCCCGATATTTAATTTGGCGAATTAAAACCTGCAGACAACTTAAATTAATGCCCGGCATTCCGGAAGTCCGGCGTTTACGTTCGGATACTGCCAGCGCTTTCGAGGTACAGGAATCAGAGCAATACCATATTGTCTCTGTGAATCAGTTCCGGTTCCTCCACAAACCCCAGGATCGCCAGAATTTCCGCTGACGGATGCCGCATGATGCGCCGCGCTTCGGAACTTGAATAGTTGGTCATCCCGCGCGCGATTGCTCGGCCGAATTCGTCGGTACAGGTAATCACGTCGCCGCGGCCGAATTCGCCGCCGATTTCGATCACGCCGATCGGCAACAATGATTTTCCTTCAGTCGTAAGCTTCTGAACCGCACCCGCATCGAGGATTACCTTGCCCGCCGTTTGCAAATGATCCGCCATCCATTGCTTGCGCGCCGTCAGTGGCGCAGTCTGCGCAGTCAATTGCGTGCCGATCGCCTCTCCCGCAGTCAAACGGATCAGCACATTGTCTTCCCGGCCCCAGGCAATGATGGTATGCGCACCGGAAGTCGCGGCGCGCTTGGCCGCCAGGATTTTGGTCAGCATGCCGCCGCGGCCGATACCGGTGCCGGCGCCGCCCGCCATCGCTTCCAGCGCCGGATCGTCGGCTTTGGCTTCATGCACGAATTGCGCTCCCGGATCTTTGCGCGGATCCGCAGTGAACAAACCTTTTTGGTCCGTCAGTATGATCAGCACATCGCCTTCTATCAAGTTCGCCACCAGCGCACCGAGCGTGTCGTTATCGCCGAATTTGATCTCATCGGTGACCACCGTGTCATTCTCATTGATGATCGGCACCACTCCTAAACGCAGCAGCGTAAAAAGCGTCGAACGCGCATTCAGATAACGCTCGCGATCGGCCAGGTCGGCGTGCGTCAGCAATACTTGCGCAGTACGCAAATTATGCGCCCGAAAGCTGGTTTCATAAATTTGCGCCAGCCCCATTTGTCCGACTGCTGCACAGGCCTGCAATTCATGAATGCCGGTCGGACGCTTGTCGAATCCGAGACGCTGCATGCCTTCGGCAATTGCACCGGAACTCACCAGCACCACTTCTTTTCCGAGTGAACGCAGCTGTGCAATTTGCGCAGCCCATTTTACGATGGCGGTATTGTCGAGCCCCTTGCCATCGTCGGTGACGAGCGATGAACCGACCTTTATGATCAGACGTTTTGCTTTTTGAATGACAGAGTTCATGTTCTTATCTGACCGCGCTGAGTTAGCCGATGGCTTCACGGAATTTCCGCTATCCCGACGCCAGCCGGGAACCAGTGCCGTTTTCCGGAGAAGACTCCGGATTCCGGCCTCTCTCTCTTTGGGAGTAAAGAGGCCGAACGACAATCAATTTTGAATACCGTGATTATTCCATGACTTTAAACCGAGGATCGTCCGGATCAATCGACACAATGCCGCGCGCCTCTTCTACCATTTGCGTTTCTTCGGCGCGCTGTTCCTTCTGGCGTTGCTCGGCAAGATAATTATAGATTTCGGTTACCAGATCTGCGCAACCGTCATGCGTCAACGCGGAGATTTCGAATACCGGCCCCTTCCATCCGAAACATTTGACAAAATCCTTCACGCGCTTTTTTCGCTCTTCTTCCGGCACCATATCGAGTTTGTTCAATACCAGCCAGCGCGGTTTTTCAAACAGCGACTCGTCGTATTTCTTCAATTCCTTGACGATCGCTTTCGCTTCCTTGACCGGATCGACCGTATTTTCGAACGGTGCCAGATCGACGATATGCAACAACAGCCGAGTGCGCTGCAAATGACGCAGGAATTGAATCCCCAGGCCGGCGCCTTCCGCTGCGCCTTCTATCAGGCCGGGAATGTCCGCGATGACGAAACTTTTCTCATGACTGACGCGCACCACGCCCAGATTCGGATGCAGCGTTGTAAATGGATAGTCGGCAATTTTTGGCCGCGCGTTGGAAACTGCCGTGATGAAAGTCGACTTGCCGGCATTCGGCATGCCGAGGAGTCCGACGTCGGCCAGCACTTTCAATTCCAGCCGCAATTCGCGCCGCTCGCCTTCTTTGCCCTCGGTTTTCTGTCTCGGGGCACGATTGGTCGACGATTTGAAATGGATATTACCCCAGCCGCCTTCGCCTCCCTTCGCCAGCAATGCGGTTTGCCCATGTTCGGTCAGATCGGCTACGATTCCGCCGTCGTTTTGATCGACAATCAGCGTGCCGACCGGCATGCGCAACATAATGTCGTCTGCGCCCTTGCCGTAACAATCGGCACCGCGGCCGTTTTCACCGTCGCGCGCTTTATGCAGCTTCGAGAAACGATAATCGACCAGTGTGTTGATATTACGGTCGGCGATCGCCCATATGCTGCCGCCCTTGCCGCCATCGCCACCGTCCGGACCGCCAAACGGTCTGAATTTTTCACGGCAAAAGGAAGCAACGCCGTTGCCGCCATCGCCGGCAATGACTTCGATTTTTGCTTCGTCGATAAACTTCATGTTTTGCCGCCATAAAACTAAAAAGGCTCTACCTGCGGCAGAGCCTTTCGATTGAAGGCTCGCGCCTTACCTTGCGTACTTAAAGAATTTGCTTAAGCAGGAACTACTGTTACAAACTGACGCTGTGCTTCGCCTTTGACGGCAAATTTCACTTTGCCGTTGATCAGCGCAAACAAGGTATGGTCTTTGCCCATGCCGACGTTTTCGCCCGGGTGCACTTTGGTGCCGCGTTGACGAATGATGATGCCGCCGGCATTGATTTCCTGGCCGCCGTATACTTTGACGCCCAGTCGTTTCGACTCGGAATCGCGACCGTTGCGCGTAGTGCCGCCGCCCTTTTTATGTGCCATTTCAGACTCCTGTATATCTGGTTAGCTCGATCAAGGCTTAGCCGTTGATCGAGACGATTTGCAATTCGGTATAATTTTGGCGATGGCCTTGGTGCTTCTGATAGTGCTTACGGCGGCGCATCTTGAAAATCTTTACCTTATCGTGGCGACCATGCGCCAAAACCGTAGCCAGGACCGTAGCACCTTCGACCAGCGGCACACCAAATTTGATGGTGTCACCAGCGCCCACTGCGAGCACTTGATCTAAAGTGATTTCGGAACCAATGTCTGCCGGTATCTGTTCTATTTTGAGTTTTTCGCCAGCAGCAACTTTATATTGTTTGCCGCCGGTTTTTATGACCGCGTACATGTGAAACCTCATCGAATAATTAAGGAATTTTTTCTTTTTCCTAACGCCCATGAAATTTCTGGACAGAATCGGGAAAACCTCAAATTATACATGGACTTAGCATCCCGGTCAAAACTTCTGAAGGGCATGCGAAGCGATAGCCTGAGGATGTCAGACGGGCTCTTCACAACATGACTGTAATCACGGCTTTAACAAGCCGATCATCGTATAATTCCATCACTTGATGATTCTTTAACAGGTTTTACCTTGTCTGCCATTCCCCATCCCGCCAGGTCACGCACCCTCAACGAACCGATTGCCGCCGACATGGAAGCGGTCAACCAGGTAATTCGCCGGAAATTGCATTCGGATGTGACTTTGGTTAATCAGATTGCGGAATACATCATCAGCGCAGGCGGAAAGCGCATTCGGCCGGCATTGGTGTTGCTTTTCGCTAACGCTTATAACTATCAAGGCACTGCCCATCACGAACTGGCCTGCGTCATTGAATTTATTCACACTGCAACGCTGTTGCACGACGACGTAGTGGACGAATCGTCGCTACGTCGGGGCCGGCAGACCGCCAATGCGCTGTTCGGCAATGCCGCGTCGGTGCTGGTCGGTGACTTTCTGTATTCGCGCGCATTTCAAATGATGGTATCGGTCGGCAACATGCGCATTATGCAGATACTGGCGGATGCGACCAACGTGATCGCAGAAGGCGAAGTGTTGCAATTACTGAACATGCATGACCCGGATGTGACCGAAGCGCAGTATTTGCAGGTGATCCGCTCGAAGACTGCAAAGCTGTTCGAGGCCGCTGCCCAACTCGGCGCATTGATGGCAGGCGCTTCCGATGCCGATATTGAAGCCGCCGCGGAATATGGACGTTCGCTCGGCACTGCGTTTCAGCTGATCGACGACGTGCTGGATTATTCAGGCAATGCCATCGATATCGGCAAAAATGTGGGCGATGATTTACGGGAAGGAAAACCAACGTTGCCGTTGATTCATCTAATGCAATACGGCACGCCGGAGCAGCGCGAACTGGTGCGTGCCTGTATTGAAAATGGCGACGAAAAGCATTTCAACTCGATTCTGGCAGCGATTACCAATTCCGGCGCACTCGACTATACCAAGCGCGCAGCTGAACAAGCCGCGCAACGCGCCGCTGAGTCAATATCGGCCTTGGCGCATAGCCAGTTCAAGGATTCTTTGTTACAATTATGCGCTTTCGCGGTGGACCGAAATCACTAAATGATGATTCCGTCATTGAGTGGACTGCACCGCAATCGGGGTGTAGCTTAGCCTGGTAGAGCGCTACGTTCGGGACGTAGAGGCCGGAGGTTCGAATCCTCTCACCCCGACCAATTTTTTGCCTATGCAAACTTCCTTACGGTGACCCTGTGGATGCCGTGCCTTTATGGGTGCAACTCCTTGCACTCACATTACTTATATTATTGTCCGCATTTTTTGCGATGACCGAGACGGCATTGATGGCTGCCAATCGTCATCGGCTGCGTCATTTGGCCAAACGCGGCAGCCGCCGCGCAGCTACCACCCTTTGGCTGCTGGATCGCACCGACAAAGTATTGTCACTGGTCCTGATTGCAAACACGCTGATTAACGCGCTTGCTACTGCACTGGTCACGGCCATTGCGATTTCGACGTTCGGCAATCATGAGCGCGTCATTACCGTCGCCACAGCGGCAGTCGCTTTCCTGCTGATCGTATTTGCCGAAATTTCGCCCAAGGTGATTGGCGCGACCTATCCTGAACGCATTGCCTTGCCCACCAGCCTGATTCTGAAGCCATTGATGACGCTGGCCAAACCGGTGATCTGGTTCGTCAATCTGTTTGTATCAGGATTGCTCAAAGTGTTGCGGATCGAGGCCGGCAGCTCTGCTCGCGATCATCGGCTGTCGCCTGAAGAATTACGTTCGATGGTGCTGGAAGGCGGAAATTTCATCCCGAAAAAGCATAAAAGCATTTTGCTCAATCTCTTCGATCTCGAAAAAATATCGGTTGAGGATGTGATGACCCCGCGTGCGCAGATTGAAGCGCTCAATTTGTCGGTGCCGGTCGAAGAAATCAAGCAGCAGCTCACCACCTGTTACCACAACAAGCTGCTGGTTCATGAAGGGGAAATCAACCAGATTGCGGGCATCCTGCATGTACGCAAAGCGGTCGCGCTGCTCAATCAGGAAGAGGAATTGACCGTCGAACATTTCCGGGAATTGCTGACGCCTCCTTACTTCATCCCGGAAGACACCGACGTATTCACACAATTGCAATATTTTCAAGAAAATCATGAGCGGCTCGGCATCATCGTCGATGAGTACGGCGAAGTGCAGGGACTCGTTACGCTCGATGACATTATTGAAGAAATGGTCGGCGAATTCACCACCTCGATGCCGGGCGCGGCACGGGCCGATATGTTTGGATGGGACGATAAAGGTGAATGCCTGCTCGAAGGCATTACTACCTTACGCGATATCAACAAGCGTCTCGGTTTGCATTTTCCGCTGGATGGACCGAAAACCCTGAACGGCCTGCTGCTTGAATGGCTGCAGGATATTCCTGAGGCGAATGTCAGTCTCAAGATTGCAAACTGCATCATTGAAATCGTTCAGGTGCAAAATCAGGCGATTAAAGTGGTCAAGTTGATTCATCCGCAGACAACAGAATCTGCTCTTGCCAAAAATGTAACGTGAATTCCAACGTTAGGCCAAAAGACATCATGAAGAGCTGCAATGCCTTTACAAATCAGATGCCTATAGGCATCATCTAATGTGATTCGGATGTTGATAATGTAACTTTTGGCTAATATTATGGCGGCAGTTCTTCCTACTTCGGCTACAAACACGGCATTGCCTGGCCTTGCTCGAGCATTGTTGCAAGCCGGTCGGCTGTCCATGCAACAAGCCGATGCGCTCAATAAAAAAGCCATTGCTGAAAAAATGCCGTTTATCGATGTGTTGCTGCAAGGCGGTAGCATCGATCCGCGTTCACTCGCCATTTTTTGTTCGGAAACATTCGGTTATCCGATGCTCGATTTCTCGGTATTCAATACTCACACCCTGCCGGAAAAGGTGATTGATGCCAAATTGATGCAAGCCCAGCGCGTGGTTGCATTAGCCAAACGCGGCAACAAGGTTTCCGTAGCGATTTCCGATCCGACCAATACGCAAGCGCTGGATCAGATCAAATTCCAGACTGAACTGACCGTCGAACCGGTTATCGTAGAGCACAGCAATCTGTTGCAATTGATCGAAAAGCTCGGCCAAAGCGCGGAGCAAAATCTCAATGAATTAATCGGCGATGATCTCGAAAACATCGACTTTGTCGAAGACGATTTGGCGGCGCCGACCGAGCCTGGTACCGGCGCTGCCGATATCGACGATGCGCCGGTCGTCAAATTTTTGCAAAAAATTCTGATCGACGCGATTAATCTTGGGGCGTCCGACCTGCATTTTGAACCGTTCGAAAAGTTTTACCGGATTCGTTTCCGGGTTGACGGCATTCTGCGCGAAGTGGCTCAACCGCCGCTGGCGATCAAGGAAAAACTGGCATCCCGCATCAAGGTGATTTCCAAGCTGGACATTTCGGAAAAGCGGGTGCCGCAAGACGGCCGGATGAAGCTGGTGATGTCAAAAACCCGCTCCATCGATTTCCGGGTCAGCACGCTGCCTACGCTGTTCGGCGAAAAGATCGTGATGCGTATTCTGGATGGAACACAAGCCCAGATGGGCATCGAATCGCTTGGATACGATGCGGACCAGAAAGAAACATTGATGAATGCGATCCACCGTCCTTACGGGATGGTGCTGGTGACTGGGCCGACCGGCTCCGGCAAGACCGTGTCGCTGTACACCTGCCTGAACATCCTCAATAAACCCGGCATCAATATCGCGACCGCAGAAGATCCGGCGGAGATCAATTTGCCCGGCGTCAACCAGGTCAATGTCAATGATCGGGCCGGACTGACGTTTCCGGTAGCATTGAAGGCATTTTTGCGGCAGGATCCGGACATCATCATGGTCGGCGAAATACGCGATCTGGAAACTGCGGACATTGCCATCAAGGCCGCCCAAACCGGACACATGGTGTTTTCAACTCTGCATACCAACGATGCGCCGGCCACACTGACCCGATTGATGAACATGGGGGTCGCACCGTTCAATATTGCATCTGCGGTCATTATGATTACTGCACAGCGATTGGCGCGCCGTCTGTGCACTTGCAAGCAAACCACGTCAATCCCGGATGAGGCGCTGCTCGAGGCAGGCTTTGTGGAAGACGATCTGGACGGCACCTGGCTACCCTATAAGCCGGTCGGTTGCGAACGTTGCACCGGCAGCGGTTACAAGGGCCGTGTGGGCATTTATCAGATCATGCCTATTACCGAAGCGATTGAACAAATCATCCTGAGCCATGGCACCGCACTTGAAATTGAAGCGCAAGCCAAACGTGACGGTGTGAAAACATTGCGCGAAGCAGGCTTGGTAAAAGTCAAACAAGGACTCACCAGCCTTGAAGAAGTACTGGGCTGCACTAACGAATAAAGAGGGAGGCAGGGTATGGCAACTGCAGGAAACGCACGCCAAGTAACGGAATCGATGTTTACTTGGGAGGGCAAGGACAAGACCGGCAAAATTATCCGCGGAGAACTGCGTGCAAATGGCGTAGCCACTGTCAATGTCACTCTGCGCAGGCAGGGCATCTTGGTCACCAAGGTTAAAAAGAAGTCCTTGCGCAGCGGTAAAAAAGTTACCGAAAAAGATATCACGCTCTTCACCCGCCAATTGGCCACGATGATGAAAGCCGGCGTCCCCTTATTGCAGTCTTTCGATATCGTCTCCAAAGGAAATGCAAACCCTTCAGTATCGAAACTGATACAGGATATCCGCGCAGATGTCGAAACCGGCACCAGCCTGAATCAGGCATTCCGCAAATTTCCTCTGTATTTCGATCCGTTGTTCTGCAATCTGGTGGGCGCCGGCGAACAAGCCGGTATCCTGGAAGATCTGCTGACGCGCCTGGCGATTTACAAGGAAAAAACCATGGCGATCAAGGGCAAAATCAAATCCGCACTGTTTTATCCGGTTTCCATCCTGGCCGTTGCATTTATCGTGACTGCGGTGATCATGATTTGGGTGGTGCCTGCGTTCAAAAGCGTATTCGAAAGTTTTGGCGCCGATCTGCCGGCGCCGACCTTGTTCGTGATGGCGCTTTCGGACTTTTTCGTTCGCTATTGGTACATTATTTTCGGCGGGCTGTTTTCCGCCTTGTATTTTTTCTTCCAGTCATGGAAACGATCGATCAAGATGCAGCGTTCGATGGATACGCTTCTGCTGAAAGTGCCGATTTTCGGCGAGGTGATACGAAAGGCAACCATTGCCCGCTGGACGCGAACGCTGGCCACCATGTTCGCCGCCGGCGTGCCTTTGGTCGAATCGCTCGATTCCGTCGGCGGCGCTTCCGGCAATGCAGTCTATCTGGACGCGACCAAAAGAATTCAGAACGAAGTCAGCACAGGGACCAGCCTTACCGCAGCGATGCAAAATGCCGGCGTGTTTCCAAACATGGTGACCCAGATGGTGTCGATCGGTGAAGAATCGGGCGCACTCGATCAAATGCTCGGTAAAGTTGCTGACTTTTATGAAGAGGAAGTCGACGAGGCAGTGGAGTCCCTGTCCAGTCTGATGGAACCGCTGATCATGGTGATCCTGGGAGTATTGATCGGCGGCCTGGTGATCGCAATGTATCTGCCTATTTTCAAACTGGGATCCGTCGTCTGATGCTCGAATCATTCTTGTTTGCGGCGCCCGGAAATATTCTTCCCGCCGCTGTCGCCGGATTATTCGGTTTATTGATCGGCAGTTTTCTGAATGTCGTCATCCATCGCCTGCCAAAAATGATGCAGCGCGAATCGGACAATTACGTTGCGCATGAAAGCGGCAAACCGTTGGCGCATACCGATCGCTACAATTTGACTGTGCCGCGATCCGCGTGCCCGCATTGCGGCCATCAGATTACTGCACTGGAAAACATTCCCATCGTCAGCTATCTGTTCCTGGGCGGTAAATGCAGCAAATGCAAAGCGCCTATTTCGCCACGCTATCCGGTTGTAGAATTCATTACTGGCACATTGTCTGCTTTTCTTGTTTGGCGCTTTGGCAGCGGGCTGGCCGGGCTGGCAGCGCTGGCATTCGCTTACTTGCTGATCGCGATGACATTCATCGATGCCGATACTCAACTATTGCCTGATGATCTGACTTTCCCATTGTTATGGTGCGGGCTTCTGGTAAATCTGAACGGTACGTTTGTTCCGCTAAGAGACGCTGTCATCGGCGCTGCTGGCGGCTATCTTTCACTGTGGGCAATTTATTGGCTGTTCAAGCTTGCAACCGGCAAGGAAGGCATGGGCTACGGTGATTTTAAATTGCTTGCCGCACTGGGCGCATGGCTCGGCTGGACCATGCTGCCAGTAATTGTGCTGCTGTCTTCGCTGGTGGGCGCGGTAGTCGGCATCGCGCTGATTGTTTTTACCAAACACGGACGCGACAATCCGATTCCTTTCGGGCCATATTTGGCTGCTGCGGGGTTGATCGCCTTGCTTTATGGTAAACCTATTGTTCAAGCCTATCTCGGCTTTCCTCACTGATACTTGTATGGGTAACACCTCTGCTGCCGGCACGTTCTCGGTAGGATTAACCGGCGGCATAGGCAGCGGCAAAACCTTGGTGGGCGACATGTTTGCGGCAAGGGGAGCCGCTGTAATCGACACCGACCGGATCGCGCATCAGTTGACAGCACCCGGAGGAAGAGCGATTGCGGCAATCCGGATGGCATTCGGTGAAACGTTCCTTACCCCCGACGGGGCAATGGACCGGTCTAAAATGCGCATGCATGTGTTTGCCGATCCAGCCGCAAAAAAACAGCTGGAATCGATTCTGCACCCGTTGATCCGGCGCGAAACCGAATGGGCCGCAGCACAAGTGCAAGGGACCTACCGCATCTTCGTAGTCCCGCTTCTGGTTGAGTCAGGCACATGGAAGCAACGGGTTTCACGCGTGCTGGTTGTGGATTGTCCGGAACAACTGCAACTTCTGCGTGTCATCAATCGTAATGGCCTCACCGAAGCGCAGGTGCGTGCCATCATGGCGACGCAGGTGTCGCGGCAGGCGCGCCTGGACGCGGCTGACGATGTGATCGTCAACGATGACGGCAAAGCGGCACTGGAGCCGCAAATTGACCGGCTGCATGCCTTATACAGCTCGTTGGCGCAAACAAATGGAATAAAACATCCGCAGGATTTGTAATTTATTGCAGCTTCGTTCAAAATCACGTACATATTTTCCCAGCACAACCTTAAAGGGATGCCACTTTGATCGTATACGAATACCCTTTCAACGAGCGTATTCGCACGTTGTTGCGGCTGGAAGACCTTTACGAAAAATTCGCCTTCTTCGTGCAGCAGGCGCATCCGCTGCAGCACCATGTTGCGCTTTCCACTATTTTCGAAATGCTTGAAGTTGCAGGCCGCGCCGACCTCAAGTCCGATCTGCTGCAAGAGCTGGAGCGGCAAAAACAAACACTTCTTGGCTTCAAATCGAATCCCAACGTACAGGCTGAACGACTCGATGCCATATTGGCCGAAGTGGACCGGATCAGCGCGGCATTGATTGCCTCTCAAGGCAAAACCGGCCAGCATGTGCGCGATAACGAATGGCTGATGAGCATCCGCGGCCGCACCATTATCCCGGGCGGCGCCTGCGAATTCGACTTGCCGTCTTATTATGCATGGCAACAGCGTCCGGCAGAACAGCGGGCCGCCGATGTTTCAAGCTGGTTTGCGCCGCTCGAACCTTTGTTCGATGCAATCGGCATGGTGTTGCGGCTGTTGCGTGAATCCGGACGCCCGGCCAAAATTATTGCGCAAGCCGGCAGCTACCAGCAAATGTTGCAAGGCAAGGTTTATCAGATGCTGAGATTGAATATCGATGAAGCGCTCGGCGCCATTCCGGAAATCTCGGCGAACAAGTACATGCTGTGGGTACGCTTTACTTCACAGGACGGCGACATGAAACCCAGATCGTTTGAGAACGATGTACCATTCGAGCTGACACTCTGTAATTTTTAAACTATCATCAAGAAATCATGGCAGCACTCGTCGATTGCCCTACCTGCGGCAAAAAAGTGGAATGGTCGGAACACAATAAGCACCGACCTTTTTGCTCTCTGCGTTGCAAACAAATCGACCTCGGCGCCTGGGCGGAAGAGAAATATGCCATTCCTTCCGTCAATCCGCCCGAGGATATCGATGACGACAGCGCTCCTCCCAGGCAATAAAAGCCGGCTATAAATATCCCGTCTGGATTGAAACTCCGTTCGGACAGCCGCATCGTGCAAGGAGCCGGGCAATTGCGGCGTCATATTGAACCTGCAAACCGTCAATTTATCGAGCAGGCTATTTCATCGTCACGCCAGATCGCGCAGTTTATCCAGCCATTCAATCAATGGGATTGTCGCCGGCAACAGCGGCTCGACGCCGACGCTGCCTTGCCATGCAAACGACTGCCCTTCGAGGCTTTGCGGCTCGCCACGCCAGTCCCGGCTGATATAAAAATGCAGCCTCACATGAGCATGCGGATAAACATGCTCGACGCCGCACCAAGGCTCTGCAGACAGTACCTGCACACCGAGTTCCTCGACAAACTCGCGCTTGAGCGCATCAAGAATGGATTCGTCTGATTCCACTTTACCGCCGGGGAACTCCCAATAGCCGGCGTACGGCTTGCCCTCCGGACGTTGCGCCAGCAGCACATCGCCGTTAGGCTTCATCAAGATACCGACGGCGACATCGATAGGCAAAGGGATGGATTGCGGCATGCGGCCCGAGTTTAACTGTAAGGTATGTTTAATGCCGGTTCAGATTTTCATCTTGCCGGCATGATCTTTCGCGAATTGCCACGCCACGCGCCCGGAGCGCGAGCCGCGCTGCAATGCCCAGCGTAGCGCATCAGCGTGCGCCGCTGCAATTTGCTGTGTATTACAGCCAAAATGCCCCAGCCAATGTGCGACGATATCGAGATAATCGTCCTGCCTGAATGGATAAAAGGTCACCCATAAACCGAAACGCTCGGACAATGAAATCTTTTCCTCGACTGTTTCGCCGGGATGCAGGTCGCCGTCGTCGGTATGGGTATAAGTCGCGTTGTCGGACATGCGTTCCGGCATCAGGTGGCGGCGATTGGAAGTCGCGTAAATCAGCACATTATCCGACTGCGCGGCAACACTGCCATCGAGTGCGACCTTCAGCGCCTTGTAGCCTCCTTCGCCTTCCTCGAACGACAGGTCATCGCAGAAAATGATGAAGCGCTCCGGCCGTTGCGCAACCATGTCGACGATATCCGGCAAGTCGGTCAGATCGTCCTTGTCGACTTCGATCAGCCGCAAACCCTGATGCGCATATTGATTCAGGCATGCCTTGATCAATGACGACTTGCCGGTGCCCCGAGCGCCGGTGAGCAGTACATTGTTGGCTGGCTTGCCTTGCACGAACTGTTTGGTATTCTGTTCGATTTGCAGCTTTTGCGGCTCGATGTTGTGCAGGTCCGATAACCCGATTGCCGACATGTGCGCGACCGGCTGCAGGTAGCCGCGGCTATCCTTTCCACCGGATTTGCGCCAGCGAAAAGCGGTTGCCGCATTCCAGTCGGGTACCGCGTTGGATTGCGGCAGGATGGATTCGAGGCGCGCCAGCAATGCTTCGGCGCGAATGAGGAACTGGTCGAGTTGGGTCATATCAAAAAAGAGTCATTGCACTGTGTGAGTACACAGATATTTATCACGAGCGGTAATCCGCATTGATCGTCACATATTCATGCGATAAATCGCAGGTCCAGATCGTAGCCGTTTGAATACCGCGCGCCAGCTTCACACGGACCGTGATTTCGCTCTGCTTCATCACGCGCTGCCCGTCCTGTTCGTTGTAATCGGGATTACGCCCGCCATTTTTGGCAACCCACACATCATCGAGATACAGATTGAGTTTCGTCACGTCTAGATCGTTGACGCCCGCATAACCGATGGCCGCCAGAATCCGGCCGAGATTCGGATCGGATGCAAAAAAAGCAGTCTTGACCAACGGAGAATGGCCGATCGAATAAGCGATCTTGCGGCATTCTTCGACGCTGGCTCCTTCTTCCACTGTAATCGTGATGAATTTGGTCGCACCTTCGCCGTCGCGCACGATCATCTGCGCCAGCTGCTGCGACAGGCCGATGACGGCCTCCTCCAGGAATGCATATTCCGGCGAGTCGGCATCGGATATTTCCACGTCCGCCGTTCCTGTCGCAATCAGCATGAATGAGTCATTGGTCGACGTATCGCCATCGATCGTGATGCAATTGAATGATCGGTCGGCCGCCTTCTTTACCAGACTGTCGAGCACCGGCTGCGCCACCTTCGCGTCGGTAGCCAGAAAACCCAGCATGGTGGCCATGTTCGGCTTGATCATCCCGGCGCCTTTGCTGATGCCGGTCAGCGTGACGGGCTTGCCGTTGATCTTGATGGTGCGCGACGCGGCCTTCGGCTGCGTATCGGTGGTCATGATCGCTTCGGCGGCGTTGTGCCAATTGTCGACGTCAAGATTGGCGATCGCTTGCGGCAGACCGGCCACGATGCGGGCGACCGGCAGCGGCTCGAGAATCACGCCGGTCGAGAATGGCAATATCTGCGCCGCTTCGCAGCCGAGCAACTCTGCCAGCGCGGCACAGGTTGCATTGGCGTCCGCCAATCCGGCTTCGCCGGTTCCGGCGTTTGCATTGCCGGTGTTGATCACCAGCGCACGAACCGGCGAGTCGGAAATGCGCAAGCCTTCCAGATGCGCCTTGCATACTTGCACGGGTGCTGCGCAAAAGCGGTTTGTCGTAAAGACGCCGGCGACTGTCGCGGTCGGCGCCAGTTTCATCACCAGCAAGTCCTTGCGGTTCGCTTTGCGCACACCCGCTTCGGCATGGCCAAGCTCAATACCGGCAACCGGTTTCAGGTTCGATGCGATTGGGAGAGGAAGGTTGACAGCCATTGGAATTCTTTTATCTTGAACGAAATTGTAATTGTAATCGCATCGGTGAAATTACCGCTTCGGAAGGGAAAGAACCTTGCGATCATCTGCCCGGCTTCCGCCAGTCGTCATTGCTACCGGCCCAACGCGATAATACGATAAATGCCGCTTGTTCATCCATGAGTAACCAGCAAAGACAAAGGGCAGGTTACCCCGCCCTTGTCGCCGCAATGTTTCTACATGTCTAATGACGGCTATGCCAGTTTGCCATGGCACTGCTTGTATTTCTTTCCGCTCCCGCATGGGCAGGGATCGTTCCGCCCGACTTTGGGAACTGCGTTTACCATCGGCTGCAATTTTGATTCTTCGGCATTCGCAGTCGGCGCCAGCAGCTCTTCCGGCGCCATATCGGCATTGAAATCGGCATGCTGGTAATGGACATTTTCAACATGCGAATGCGCCAATTCCTCTTCCGCGGCGTCGATTTCTTCGCGCGACTGGACCCGTACCGTCATGACGATTTTGACCACTTCATTCTTGATCATGTCGAGCATCTGTCCGAACAATTCAAACGCTTCGCGCTTGTATTCCTGCTTGGGATTTTTTTGCGCATAACCGCGCAAATGAATACCCTGGCGCAGATGATCGAGCGCCGCGAGATGTTCGCGCCAATGGGTATCGACGCTTTGCAGCATGACGCTGCGCTCGAAACCGGCGAAGCCTTCCTTGCCGATCAGGCTTGTTTTTCCCAGATAGGCGTCATCGGCTGCTTTCAGCACACGCTCCAGAAGCTCATCGTCGGTGAGGTTTGGCTCGGCCTCCAGCATTCCGAAGAGCGGCACTTCGAGTTGCCAATCGTTGACCAAGGCAGCTTCCAGCGATTTGATATCCCATTGTTCTTCAACCGATTCTTCAGGGATGTAAGTGCGGAAGAGGTCGGTAAATACGCCTTGACGCAGCGATGCGATCAACTCGGACACATCGTGCGCCTCCAGCAGTTCATTGCGCTGCTGGTAAATGACCTTGCGCTGATCGTTGGCGACGTCATCGTATTCGAGCAGCTGTTTGCGGATGTCGAAGTTGCGCGCTTCCACTTTACGCTGTGCCGATTCAATTGAACGCGACACGATACCGGCTTCAATCGGCTCGCCTTCCGGCATCTTCAGGCGGTCCATGATCGCACGCACACGGTCGCCGGCAAAAATGCGCAGCAACGCATCGTCCAGCGACAGGTAAAAACGCGACGATCCCGGGTCGCCCTGGCGTCCGGAACGGCCACGCAACTGGTTGTCGACGCGGCGCGACTCATGCCGTTCGGTACCGACGATGTGCAGTCCGCCGGCGCCAACCACATGATCATGCAGAGATTGCCACTCGTCGCGCAGCTTTTGCGCCTTGAGCTGCTTCTCCGTTTCAGCCAGATTGGCATCGGCTTCGATCAACTGAACCTGTTTTTCGACGTTGCCGCCCAATACGATATCGGTACCGCGCCCCGCCATGTTGGTTGCGATGGTAATCATCTTGGGACGTCCGGCCTGCGCAACGATTTCTGCTTCACGCGCATGCTGTTTCGCGTTCAGCACGTTATGCTGAAGCTTCGCTTTGGTCAGGATGCCGGACAGCAGTTCGGAATTTTCAATCGAAGTAGTGCCGACCAATACCGGCTGGCCGCGCTCATAACAATCCTGAATGTCGATCAGCATTGCGTTGTATTTTTCCTGCGCCGTCTTGTAGACCTGGTCTTGCCGGTCCTTGCGCTGGCTCGGCCTGTTGGGAGGGATCACCACGGTTTCCAAACCGTAAATTTCCTGAAATTCGTAGGCTTCGGTATCGGCGGTGCCGGTCATGCCGGCAAGCTTGCCGTACATGCGGAAATAATTCTGGAATGTGATCGACGCGAGCGTCTGGTTCTCGTTCTGGATCTGCACCCCTTCCTTGGCCTCGACCGCCTGGTGCAATCCATCCGACCAGCGGCGGCCCGTCATCATGCGTCCGGTGAACTCGTCGACGATGATGATTTCATTGTTCAGCACTACGTAATGCTGATCCTTGTGGTACAGCGTATGCGCGCGCAACGCGGCGTACAAGTGGTGAATCAGCGTGATGTTGGCCGCGTCGTACAGCGACGCGCCTTCAGGCAGCAGGCCCATGCGAGTCAGTATCTGCTCGGCCTTCTCATGGCCCGCTTCGGTCAACAGCACCTGATGCGCTTTTTCATCCTTGGTGTAATCGCCCGGCACTTCGATCTGTCCTTTGCCGTCCGGGGTTTCTTCGCCGATCTGTTGCGTCAGCAATGGCGGGACTTCATTGATCTTTTGGTAAAGATCGGTATGATTTTCAGCCTGGCCGGAAATGATCAGAGGCGTTCTCGCTTCGTCGATCAGGATCGAATCGACTTCATCGACGATTGCAAAACTGAGGCCGCGCTGCACTCGATCCGCTGCTTCATAGACCATGTTGTCGCGCAAATAATCGAAACCGAATTCGTTGTTCGTGCCGTACGTGATGTCGGCAGCGTAGGCAACCTGCTTGGCATCGTGCTCCATCTGCGACAGATTGACGCCGGTCGTCAGGCCGAGCCAACCGTAAAGCTTGCCCATCCAGTCGGCATCGCGCTGCGCCAGATAATCATTGACCGTAACGATGTGCACACCTTTGCTCGCCAATGCGTTCAGGTACGTAGGCAGGGTCGCCATCAGGGTTTTCCCTTCGCCGGTGCCCATTTCGGCAATTTTGCCGTCATGCAGGACCATGCCGCCCACCAGCTGTACGTCGAAATGGCGCATTTTCAGCACACGTTTGCTGGCCTCACGACACACCGCAAACGCTTCCGGCAGAATATCGTCGAGCTTCTCGCCTTTTGCGATGCGCTCCTTGAACTCCGGTGTTTTTGCCTTCAACTCGGTGTCGGATAGTTTTTCCATCGCCGGCTCAAGAGCATTGATATCGCGGACGGTCTTTTGATATTGCTTGAGCAGCCGCTGATTGCGGCTACCGAAAATCTGAGTCAGTAATGACATGCTTGAGTTCTAAAAAAACGCCGTAAAAATGATTGCATGCGTCACATGGACCGCATCAATCGGCTTTTGGCTAAATCGGGAATTTTATCATGCTGCCTCTGATAGTTTGGGGTTATCAGCCGGGAAACAATCCCTGCGCAATCAGCGCCGGTCGAGAATCCTGTTATTTTGCCGCTTTGGCGGCGATTTTCGCCTGCGCGGCTCCTGCCGCAAGAAACTTGTGCGGATCCTGCTGAATGCCTTTGACCAGCACCTCAAAATGCAAATGTGGGCCGGTCGAACGCCCGGTTGTCCCGATATCGGCGACATGTTGGCCACGCTTGACGATATCGCCCACCTTCGCCAATAACCTGGATGTATGCGCATACCGGGTAATGATATCGTTGCCGTGGTCGATCTCGAGCATGTTGCCGAATTGATGATGATATTCCGCCGTAATGACCACGCCCCCTGCAGCGGCGACAATCGCTGTACCTGTGGGCGCAGGGAAATCAATGCCTTCGTGAAACGCGCTGCGGCCGGTAAACGGGTCAATCCGCCAACCGAAACCGGAAGCGTTATAACTTACATTGACCGGCTGGATTGTGGGCAACAGCTTGAACTTGATCTTATCGCGCATGAGCGTTGTTTCCACCACGTTCATGTAGTCGGCACGATGTTCGACATCCCTTGCCATTGCATCCAGGGCCTGCTGAAACTCGGTCATGCCCAAATCACGCGAACCGTGAATGCCGAAGCTGGACGGCGCCGCACCGCCACGGCCCGGCATTTCCTTGAAATTAAATTCTTCCGGCTTGACGCCGGCCAAGCCCTGAACGCGCTCGCCCAGTGCATCGAGCCGCATGAGTTGCGCCTGCATTTCGCCTAATTTCATCGCCATCGCAGCGAGATTCTCTTTGACGTATTTATCTTTTTTGATCGCATCGTCCTGGGTAGTGGATGCGACCATATCGCGCATGAACGGCCATTTGATATCTCCCCCATGGCGCATGGTCAAGTAGTACAGCATTGCTGTGCTGCTGATCACGGCGGCAAGGAAAAGTATCGCCATCATCACAGCGTGTCTGGAGGTTAACGTCAGAGACTTGGCCTGAAACCGGGGGTGCAGCAGAATAATTTGCATGTTGACTCCTCCGACTCATCCATTACGAATGAGATGTGATAAGGTTTGAAGATAATGCGACCATCTTCATCGTTCCCCTACCAGCGAAGTGCACCAGCGGCACACACTTCAATACGTACTGCGCAAGGCGCTGCGGATTTCCTGCGCGCGAGCGACAAAATGGCTTCTCTCTTGCCGACCGTCGCGCGCATGACCGCACTCCAGAAGGATTGCGCGGCGATTCTCCCTGATATGTTCAATGCATGTGCTGTGCTGCAGTTCGAATCGGATCATTTGGTATTCTCGATACCGAATGCTGCTCTCGCTGCAAAACTGAAACAAAAATTACCGAACCTGCAAGTTGCTTTACTGAAACGAGGTTGGCAGGTTAGCTCAATCCGCCTTAAAGTGCAAGTTGGCCAGCATGTCGAAAAATCAATTCCGTCCAGGCAATTGAAATTACCTGCGCAAGCGCTGTCTGCACTCGAAGCGCTCGGCGATACATTGGAAGAATCGCCACGCAACGCCGCTTTAAAAGCGGCAATCCGCATTTTCACAAGCCGTCATCGTGACACGAAATAAGCGTCGCTAAAATATCATTCGGCTGATCGACATCAAGCTGTGACGATAAAACCTGATTCGGTCATTACACTCGGCAGTTATCAGGGCGCTTGTTTTCCATGCTGAAAATCAAGCTTTGCCCATGCGCACTTATGTTGATTTTTACCGGAAAATGCGATGAATGCATAACCGGCGGATTGCACTTGAAGGATGATGAGAAGCGCAGAAGCGATCGATTTAATTAAGCACCCACTCCTGGCCGACTTGCCGTAGATAGGCGCGCGGAGCGGATTCGAGTGTATCGAAGCTGACAATCTCATACGCGTCCGGCTGTGCCAGTAAAGCACGCAGCAACTGATTATTCAGCGTATGGCCCGACTTGTGTGCGGTATAACTGGCCAGAAGCGGATGCCCGATCAGGTACAGGTCGCCGATGGCGTCCAGAATTTTATGCCGGACGAATTCGTTTTCGTAGCGCAGTCCGTCTGAATTCAAAATGCGGTATTCATCCATCACGATCGCGTTTTCCAGCGAACCGCCGCGTGCCAATCCCATGCCGCGCAAGGTTTCCACGTCTTGCATGAAACCGAATGTGCGCGCGCGCGAGACTTCCTTGACATACGATTCAGCGCCGAAGTCGACCTCCGCCGTCTGGCCTGTGCTATCGACCGCCGGATGGTTGAACTCAATAAAAAACTTGAGTTTGAAACCGTTGAAAGGATCAAGCCGGGCCCATTTTTCCTGCACACCCTGACCTTCGCGGATTTCCACCGGCTTCTTGATGCGGATGAATTTTTTTGGCGCATCCTGCTCTTGCAAACCGGCCTGCTGCAGCAGGAAAACGAATGAGGACGCGGAGCCGTCCATGATAGGAATTTCTTCCGCAGTGACATCGACATACAGGTTATCGATTCCCAAACCCGCGCATGCCGACATCAGGTGCTCGACGGTCGATACCTTTGCTCCGTTCTTTTCCAGAGTCGAAGCCATGCGCGTATCGCCGACACCAGTGGCCGATGCCGGCAAATCCACAATCGGATCCAGATCGACGCGGCGGAACACAATCCCCGTATCCGCAACAGCCGGACGCAATGTGAGTTCCACCTTGGTGCCTGAATGAAGTCCGACGCCAATGGTCTTGACCAGCTGTTTGATGGTGCGTTGTTTGAGCATTGTGGAATTATAGCAACTTACCTATGAGTCAGTTACCGACAGCTGCCGATTGTTGGGCAAAAACGACGTTGCACATCTGAGAAAAGCAATAAAAAAACGGTGCATCAAGCACCGTTTTTTTTCAGAATAACAGCCGGCTTATCCCAGCTGCGACAACAAGGTTTCCGCATTTGATACTTCGAATTTGCCGGCTGCTTCGAGGTTCAATTGCTTCACGACTCCGTCTTCGACCAACATTGAATAACGTCGCGAACGCGTGCCCATGCCGTTCTTGCTGAAATCCGCATCCAGGCCCAGCGCCTTGCTGTAAGCGGCATTGCCGTCGGCCATCATGCGTACGGTGCCGGTCGCTTTCTGATCACGGCCCCATGCACCCATCACGAATGCGTCGTTGACCGAGATGCACCAGACTTCATCGACGCCTTTGGCTTTGAGCTGAGCCGCATGCTCGACATAACCCGGCACGTGCTTTGCGGAGCAGGTAGGCGTGAAAGCGCCCGGTAAACCGAAGATCGCAATTTTCTTGCCTTTGGCCAGGTCGCCGACATTGAATGTATTGGGACCGAGCGCGCAACCTTCGGTGGCGGTTTCGACAAATTCAGACAGGGTGCCTTCCGGCAGGCGATCGCCAATTTTGATGGTCATGAGGAAATCCTTCTATATTGTTTAGCGGTATTGTCGAATAAAAACGCCGCGCCTGGCGCGACGTGCAAACCGCAGTATGCCTCGTTCTGAAATTTTGTGCAGACGACAATGGAAGCGGCTCTCGTCCCGGAACAAACCGCGATGACAATACGCGACCTGACGCCGCCGGTTCCGGCACTTTGCCAAAGCAGTGCTTCGAGTCCCGTTCCTTCTCCCGGCAGAAGAAGGAACGAGGGTCAACGGCGCTTGACCGGCGACATGCAGAACGGCTGGCTCTTAATCTGCCTGCTTGCGCAAGAATGCCGGAATGTCATACGTTTCCATCCCGTTCTTTTCCAGCGCGCGCACCGTCTCGGAAGCCGATTCGCGCCGCCACACTGCAGGCGCTTTCAGGCCTTCAAATGAAGGAGCAGCATGCCCGCTGCCTGACGTCATGCCTGCATGCGCAATCATCGGCTCATTGTGCGTACCGGTGCGCAATACCGGGCTTTGCACCAATTGCACCGTCTTGCGTGCGCGACCCAGACCGGTGGCAACCACGGTAACGCGGATGTCGTCGCCCATCTCGTCGTCATACGCTATACCCTGGGCGATCGATGCGTCCGGTGCAGCGAAAGCGCGCACAGTCGCCATGACTTCCTTGATTTCCTTGCCTTTCAGATTACGGCTGGCAGTGACGTTGACCAGCACGCCGCGCGCGCCGGACAGGTCGATACCGTCGAGCAGCGGCGATGCGACTGCCTGCTCTGCGGCGATGCGCGCACGATCAACGCCGGATGCGGTAGCGGTACCCATCATCGCCTTGCCCTGCTCGCCCATGATGGTTTTAACGTCGTTGAAGTCGACGTTGATGTGACCCGGCACATTGATGATCTCGGCAATGCCGGCAACCGCATTGTTGAGCACATCGTCGGCATGCTGCAGCCACTCGATCATGCTGTCGTCTTCGTAAATTTCCTCAAGCTTTTCATTCAGGATGATGATCAGCGAATCGACGTGCTGCGACAATGCTTCCAGCCCTTCGTCGGCGATGTCCATGCACTTCTGACCCTCATACGAGAACGGCTTGGAGACTACTGCAACGGTCAGCGCGCCCAGCTGCTTGGCAATTTCCGCAACGATCGGCGCTGCGCCGGTGCCGGTGCCGCCGCCCATGCCGGCGGCGATGAACACCATGTGCGCGCCGCGCAATGCATCTTCGATGCGTGAGCGCGATTCTTCCGCCAGTTGACGCCCGACAGCCGGCTTCATGCCCGCACCCAGACCGGTTTCACCGATCTGAATGATGTTATGCGCCTTGGACTGCTTCAGCGCTTGCGCATCGGTATTGGCAGCGATGAACTCAACACCGCAAACACCTTTGTTGATCATGTGCTGCACCGCATTGCCGCCGGCGCCGCCGACGCCGACAACCTTGATCACGGTGCCCGTTGATGCGTTATCGAGCATATCGATTTCCATGGTGACTCCTCTTTAAAGTGCAGTTTTCAGTCGATAGGCATCCCGCGACGGGACGACTAGCAACTGCCAACTGCGGGTTGATTCAATAAAAATATTTCCAAACGTGCCGGGAACAGGGTCTCGTTTCCTTTACCTTGTCCCGCAATACCTGAAATTCGCAATGCGTTAAAAATTACCCAGGAACCATTCCTTCATCCGCTGCCATACCGCCTTGACGGACCCTTCCTGCCGCGTGACGATATGACCGCGCAAATACTGTTTTTTTGCTTCCAGCAGCAAGCCGAGAACCGTCGCATAGCGCGGACTGCGCACGACGTCCGCCAGTTGGCCGCTGTATTCGGGCGTGCCAAGGCGTGCCGGTTTCAGGAAAATGTCTTCCGCCAGCTCGACCATGCCGGGCATCATCGAGGTCCCTCCGGTCAACACGATGCCGGAAGACAGCACTTCCTCGTAGCCGGACTCGCGCACCACCTGGTGCACCAGCGCAAACAACTCTTCCACGCGCGGCTCGATCACCGCCGCCAATGCCTGGCGCGACAGCGAGCGCGGACCGCGGTCACCCAGACCGGGCACCTCAAGCGTTTCGCCGGGATCGGCCAGCACCTGTTTGGAAACGCCGTAGCGCAATTTGATTTCCTCCGCTTCCGACGTCGGCGTGCGCAATGCCATCGCGATATCGTTGGTGATCTGGTCGCCGGCAATCGGAATCACCGCGGTATGGCGAATCGCACCTTCGGTAAAAATCGCAACGTCGGTAGTGCCGCCTCCGATATCGATCAGCACCACGCCCAATTCCTTCTCATCCGGCGTCAGCACCGCATCGGCCGACGCCATCGGCTGCAGAATCAGATCGGATACTTCCAGTCCGCAACGGCGGACGCATTTGACGATGTTTTGCACCGCCGATACGGCGCCGGTGACGATGTGTACCTTGACTTCGAGACGAATGCCGCTCATTCCGATCGGTTCGCGCACGTCTTCCTGGTTATCGACGATGAATTCCTGCGGCACCGTATGCAGCAACTGCTGATCGGTCGGGATGTTGACCGCCTTGGCGGTCTCGATCACGCGTGCGACATCGGTTGCCGTCACTTCCTTGTCCTTGATCGCAACCATGCCGCTCGAATTGAAACTGCGGATATGACTGCCGGCAATGCCGGTATAGACGTTCCTGATTTTGCAGTCCGCCATCAATTCAGCTTCTTCCAGCGCGCGCTGGATCGATTCGACGGTTGCCTCGATATTGACGACCACGCCCTTTTTCAACCCCTTGGATTCGTGCTGACCGAGGCCGATCACTTCATGCCGTCCATTCGGCATGACCTCGGCCACCACCGCCACCACTTTCGAGGTGCCGATGTCCAGACCGACGATTAAATTTTTCGCGTCTTTTGTCATGTTGTTCCGCTTGCTATTTTTTAACTCCCGATCCGAATGCCAGCCCGCTTGCCTTCAGGGCCAAGCCATTCGGATAACGCATATCCACGCTCTCAATCCGATCCTGCAACCGCGCGACCAGCTGAGGATAAATCCCTACCAGCCGCTCCACCCGCGCTTTCAGGGTTTCCCTGCTTTGCTCCCGGCCCAGCTCCACCGTCATTCCGTTATTCAGTTTGACCGTCCATGCGTACCGGCTCGACAACTGCACCGAATCGGGCGCAAGATTGGCCGGCGCAAACCATTCGTGCAAATCCTGAAACCGTGCGACCACTTCCTTTTCACTGCCATCGGGTCCGGCGAATTCCGGCAACTCGCCATCCTCTTCCGCCTCGGCCAGGTTCGCGGTAAACACGTCTCCCTTGACCGACACCAGGCGCCCGTCTTCACCCCAGGTACCGAGCGGCTCGTGTTCCTCCAGCGTGACGATCAGCTTGTTGGGCCATTCGCGCCGCACATTCGCCTTGCGCACCCAGGGCACCGATTCAAACGCGATGCGGACCGCGTCCAGGTTGGTCGTAAAAAAATTTCCCTTGATGCGCGGCAGCGCGGTGATTCTTACCGTCGACGGACTGACGTGACGCAACGGCATTTCCTCGGTACCTTCGATCCGGATCACCTTCAACGTAAACATCGGCCGTTGGGCAAGCCACCACAGGCCCGCCACGAGCAATGCGAGTGCGAGCAGGCCAAGCAAGGCATTGGCAGTCGCATTCAGCATTTTGATGTCTTGCCACATGATCGCTATCCCGTCAGTTCGGCGTCCAGTCTTTCGACGGCATCAAATCCAATGCCGCCGACTTTAAAATCTCCACGCATAAATCTTCATAACCGACACCTGCCGCCTTGGCCGACATCGGCACCAGCGAATGTCCGGTCATTCCCGGCGAAGTGTTGATCTCCAGCAGGAACGGTTCGTTGTCGGTGGCGCGCAGCATGAAATCGACGCGCGCCCAGCCCGCACATCCAAGTGCGTTGTAGGCTTGCACGGCCAGCGACTGAATCCGCCCGGTCAGGCTTTCGTCCAGAGGAGCGGGACACAAATATTGCGTGTCGTCGCTGAAATATTTGTGTTCATAATCGTAGTTGCCCTGGGGTGCGCGGATTTCGACGACAGGCAACGCGCGGGAACCGCGGCCGCTGCCAAGCACCGGCACCGTCAGTTCGCGCCCGGCGATGAATTCCTCGGCCAGCACGACATCGTCGTATTTGGAGCAATTATCAAAGCCCGCGCGCATATCGGAGTGACCCGTCACCTTGCTGATGCCGATAGTGGACCCTTCATGCGGCGCCTTCAGCATCAGCGGGAATCCCAGTTCATCCGGCACGCGGCGCAGTTCCTCGCTGCTCGTCGTCTTCGCGTCGAGCACCGCAAATCGCGGCGTGGGCAGACTGTGGCTGAGCCAGATACGCTTGGTCATGATCTTGTCCATCGCAATCGATGAAGCCATCACGCCCGAGCCGGTGTAGGGAATGCCCAGCTGCTCCAGCGCTCCCTGCAACGTGCCGTCCTCGCCGTAACGGCCATGCAGCGCGATGAACACGCGGTCGAATTTCTGCTCTGCCAATTCCGCCAGGCTGCGCTCGGCCGGGTCGAACGCATGCGCATCGATGCCCTTGCCTTGCAACGCCTTCAATACTCCGCTGCCCGACATCAACGACACCTCGCGTTCCGCCGAGCGGCCGCCGAACAAAACACCCACTTTACCGAATTCATTCGCCATGTTCTTTGCGTTCATGATTGATCCTGCACTGACAATTGCACCAACTGTGCCGGCACGCCGCTGATCGAACCGGCGCCCATCGTAATGACGACATCTCCGTCCTTCACCATATTCATGATCGTGGCGGTCATCTCGCCGATATCTTCCACGAATACCGGCTCGACCTTGCCCACGACCCGCAACGCATGCGCGAGCGAACGGCCGTCCGCGGCCACGATCGGCTGCTCGCCGGCGGCGTACACTTCCGCCAGCACCAGCGCATCGGCGGTCGACAGCACCTTGACAAAATCCTCGAACAGATCGCGCGTGCGCGTAAAGCGATGCGGCTGGAATGCCAGCACCAGACGCCGGCCCGGATACGCGCCGCGGGCCGCTGCCAGCGTTGCCGCAGTTTCGACCGGATGGTGGCCGTAGTCGTCGACCAGTGCAAAGGAGCCGCCCGCCTTGCCTTCGCTCTCCGGAAAATTGATCTCGCCGTAACGTGTAAACCGCCGGCCGACGCCGTTGAATTCGCTGAGCGCTTCTTGCGTCGCACTGTCGGCCACGCCGAGTTCGCGCGCAATCGCAATCGCGGCGCATGCGTTTTGCACGTTATGCATGCCGGGTTGATTCAGGCAGACCGCCATCGGCGCATAACCGTCCTGCATCACAGTGAATTCCATCCGGCCGCCGACCGCTTTCGCGTCGACTGCGCGCACCTGCGCTTCGTCGTGAAATCCGTAGGTGGTGATCGGCTTCGAAATGAACGGCATGATTTCACGCACATGCGGATCATCGAGGCACAGCACTGCCACGCCGTAAAACGGCAGCCGCTGCGTGAATTCGACGAAAGCCTGTTTGAGTTTTGCGAAGCTGTGATCGTATGTTTCCATATGATCGGCATCGATATTGGTGATCACTTCAATCACCGGCGACAGGTTCAGGAAGGAAGCATCCGATTCATCCGCCTCGGCCACGATAAAGTCGCCGGCGCCAAGCTTCGCATTGGCGCCGGCGCTGTTGAGACGGCCGCCGATGACGAAGGTCGGATCGAGTCCGCCCTGCGCCAGTACGCTCGCGACCAGGCTGGTAGTAGTGGTCTTCCCATGCGTGCCGGCGATGGCGATGCCTTGCTTCAGACGCATCAGTTCGGCCAGCATCATCGCGCGCGGCACGATCGGGATGTGCCTGGCGCGTGCGGCGATGACTTCGGGATTATCCTGCTTGACGGCGGTAGACGTGACGATCGCGTCGGCGCCGTCGATGTTTTCCACCGCATGGCCCCGGGCAACTTTCGCACCCAGCTTGATCAATCGCTTCGTTGCCGCATTGCTGCCGAGATCAGACCCGGAAACGATGTAGCCGAGATTGAGCAGCACTTCGGCGATGCCGCTCATGCCGCTTCCACCGATGCCTACGAAATGGATATTTTTTACTTTATGCTTCATGCTATGTCACTCGATCCTGCCAGTTTTTCCAGTACATTCGCGATCGCTTCGTTCGCATCGCGCCGTCCGTTTTCATAAGCTGCTTGCGCCATCTTCCGGCATGACTCTCGTGTCATTCCCTGCAACAGCGTTGCCAAATGTCCGGCAGTCAATTCGTTTTGCGGCAGATGAATCGCCGCGTTCTGCGCCGCCATCCAGCGCGCATTGTCGCGTTGATGCGTCGTGGTTGATGCGACCAGCGGCACCAGCACGCTAGCGATGCCCGCTGCCGTCAGCTCCGACACCGTAATCGCGCCGGCGCGGCATATCACGAGATCGGCTTGCGCATATCGGTGCGGCATATCGTCGATGAAATCGACTACCTCCGCCTGCACTTGCGCCTTCTCGTAAGCGGCGCGCAACGCATCGATATGCTGCTTGCCTGATTGATGCACGACGATCGGCCGCATCTCCGGCGGCATCAGGGAAAGCGCGGCAGGCAGACAGTCGTTCAGCACCTTCGCGCCCAGGCTGCCGCCGATGATCAATAGATGAAGCGGCCCTGTACGCACAGCGTACCGCTGCGCCGGCAACGGCAGCGCCATGATTTCCTTGCGCACCGGATTCCCGGTCACCATTGCCTTGCCTGCGGCACGCCCGAAATCCGCAGGAAAACCGAACAGCACGCGCCGGGCAAGCGGCATCAAAGTCTTGTTCGACAGCAGCAACGCGGCATCCGCGTTGATCAGCACCAGAGGAACGCCACGCAGTTTCGCCATCAGGCCGCCCGGCACGGTCACGTAACCGCCCATGCCGAGAACGACGTCCGGATTGCGACGGGCCAGGATGCGCAGGCAGGCAGCGAAACTCGACGTCAGCTTGAATGCGCCGCTCAATGTGTGGCGCAATCCTTTGCCGCGCAATCCGGTGAAATTGATGGTATCCATCTCGACACCGTGCTTCGGCACGATATCGCGCTCCATGCCGTGCGCGGTGCCGAGCCACGATACTTGCCAGCCGCGCGCTTTCATTGTTTCGGCGATCGCCAGACCGGGGAAAATATGGCCGCCGGTGCCGGCCGCCATGACAAGAAGCCGTTTCATATCCGGCCTCCACGCATCAGAACTCTATTCTCGTAATCGATCCGCAGCAAAATCGCCAGCCCGACGCAATTGATCAGCACGCCCGACCCGCCATAGCTCATCAATGGCAGCGTCAATCCCTTGGTCGGCAACAGGCCGAGATTCACGCCCATGTTGATGAAAGCCTGCACGCCGATCCAGATACCGATGCCTTTTGCGGTCAGTCCGGCAAAAGTCAGATCGATTGCAATTGCCTGACGGCCGATTTCGAATGCGCGCTTGATGAGCCAGTAGAACAGCATCACGACGACCAGCACGCCGGCGAAACCGAGTTCCTCTCCGATCACGGCGAGCAGAAAGTCGGTATGCGCTTCCGGCAGGTAATGCAGCTTTTCCACGCTGCCGCCCAATCCGACGCCGAACAATTCGCCGCGTCCGAACGCAATCAATGAGTGCGACAGCTGGTACGCCTTGCCCAGCGCATTCTCTTCGACCCACGGATTCATGTAGGCGAAAATGCGTTCGCGCCTCCATGGCGACAACACGATCACCAGGCTGAAGATACCGATCAGCGTTGCGCCGATCCCGCCGAACCATACGCCGTTGATGCCGCCCAAAAACAGGATGCCCATCGCGATGCAGACGATTACGCCGAATGCACCTAGGTCGGGTTCAAGCAACAGCAGCAAACCGACCACGCCGACCGCGACGGTCATCGGCATGAAACCTTTGGTCAACTGGTGCATGAATTGCTGCTTGCGGACCGTATAGTCGGCTGCATATAAAACGATGAACAGCTTCATCAATTCGGACGGCTGCAGATTGAATACCTTGAACGACAGCCAGCGCTTCGCGCCGTTGACGCCTTTGCCGAGTCCGGGAACAAGAACAAACACCAGCAGAAAAAGTGTGCCGACGAACAGGTAGGGCGCCAGATTTTGCCAGGTCTCGATTCGCACTCGAAATGCCAGCAGACCGACCAATAGCGACACCCCGATGAACATCGCCTGACGCATCAGGAAATGCGAATTGCTGTAATTGGCGTACTTGGGCGAATCGGGCAGCGAAATCGATGCCGAATACACCATGACCATCCCGAACAGCATCAGCAGCAGCGTCACCCACACCAGCGGCTGATCGTATTCCATCATTTTCGACCGTTGCGACAGACTGCTGACCGGCTTTTGGACCGATGACGAGAACAGGGATGGCAGCGCAAATTTCATGCGATCACCTCGCCGCGCGACATTGCAATTTCCCGCACTGCATCGACAAACACCTGGGCGCGATGCTCGTAATTCCTGAACATGTCGAAACTGGCGCACGCAGGCGACAGCAATACCGCATCGCCGGATTGAGCCAACCCGGAAGCATGTTGCACCGCCTGCTCCAGCGTCGCGCAATCGATCAATTCAACGTCGGTCCGCTGAAGTGCGGCGCGAATGGCCGCGGCATCTTTACCGATCAATAACACGGCGCGCGCGAATCTTGCCGCCGGTTCCGCCAAAGGACTGAAATCCTGCCCCTTGCCTTCACCGCCTGCGATCAATACCAGACGGCCGGAACCGCTGCCCTGGCCTGATCCCAGACCATTCAATGCGGCGGCCGTGGCGCCGACATTGGTGCCTTTGCTGTCGTCGTAATATTCAACGCCGCCGATTGTCGCGACCAGTTCGACGCGGTGCGGCTCACCGTGATATTCACGCAAACCGTGCAGCAATCGCGCAAGCGGCAGACCGATCGCGCGGCACAGCGCCAGTGCCGCAATCGCATTGACGGCGTTATGCTGTCCGCGGATTTTCAATGCGTCGGCTGGCATCAGGCGATTGATCGAGATCGGCAGTTCTTCGACGCTGTCTTTTTTGCGCCGCTTTTTTTCGCCTTCTTCAGCCGGCACCGCCACCGACAGCCATTGCATGCCGTTTTCATTCACCAGGCCAAAGCAGTCGGCATGTTCCGGCTCACCCGCACCGAAGCTGATCATGGGCGCCAGCGGCGATTCCATCCGGATCACCCTGGCATCGTCCCGATTGAGCACCCGGACGGTATCGGCGCCGAAAATCCTGGCCTTGTCGACAGCATAGGCATCCATGTCGCCGTGCCAGTCGAGATGATCCTGGGTGATGTTGAGCACCGTCGCCACATCCGCATTCAAACTATAAGTCGTATGCAACTGAAAGCTCGACAACTCCAGCACCCACGCTTGCGGCAAATCGTCCCGGTCAATCGCGGCGCGCAACACATCGAGTGCGGCGGGACTGATGTTGCCGGCGACCTGAACGGTCAATCCGGCGCGCTTGCATAGCAATCCGGCCAGGCTGGTGACGGTCGTTTTGCCATTGGTGCCGGTGATCGCGATTATCTTCGGCGCATAATCACGTTCCGTGCGCAACGCAGCGAGCGCCTGGGCGAACAATTCGATTTCGCCCCACAGCGGGATATTTTTTTCTTCGGCAACCGGAATGATCGATGCCAGTTCACGTCCGGGCGCCAGGCCCGGGCTGACTGCGATGAAATCGATTCCATCCATCAGGCCGGCTGCAAACGGTCCGCCGACGAATTCCACATCCTGCACCGCATCCCGCAAATCGGCCAGACGCTCAGGCGCTTCACGCGTGTCCGCGACGCGCAGGGCCGCGCCGCAGCGCGCCAGCCACTGTGCCATCGCGAGGCCGGATTCACCGAGCCCCAGGACAAGAACGTGTTTGCCTTCGTAATTCATCAGCGTAGTTTCAAGGTTGACAATCCAAACAGCACCAGCATCATCGTGATGATCCAGAACCGCACCACGACTTGTGTTTCTTTCCAGCCCTTCTGTTCATAGTGATGATGCAGCGGCGCCATCAGCAACACGCGCCGGCCTGTGCCGTAACGCATTTTCGTGAATTTGAAATAGGCAACCTGGATCATCACCGACAAGGTTTCGACGACGAAGACGCCGCCCATGATGAACAGAACGATTTCCTGGCGCACGATAACGGCGATGGTGCCGAGCGCCCCGCCCAGAGCCAGCGCGCCGACGTCGCCCATGAATACCTGCGCCGGATGCGCATTGAACCAGAGGAAGGCCAGTCCGGCGCCGGCCATCGCACCGCAGAAAATGATCAACTCGCCGGCGCCGGGGATATGCGGAATGAACAGATATCTCGCGTACGTTGCGCTGCCGGTCAGATAGGCGAAAAGTCCCAGCGCCGTACCCACCATGACGGTCGGCATGATCGCCAATCCATCCAGGCCATCGGTCAGATTGACCGCATTACTGGTGCCGACGATGACGAAATAGGTCATCGCGATGAAACCCCAGACCCCGAGCGGATAGCTGATGGTCTTGAAGAACGGCACGATCAAATCCGCCTTCGGTGGCAAATCCATGCTTAAACCGGACTGGACCCATTCGAAGAACAATTGCCAGACCTTGGTGCTGGTCGGGGCCGATACCGAGAACGCAAGATACAGCGCTGCGACGATGCCGATCAGCGACTGCCAGAAATACTTTTCCCTGGACGGCATGCCTTTCGGATCCTTGTAGACCACCTTGCGGTAATCGTCGACCCAGCCGATCGCGCCGAAACCCAGCGTCACCACCAGCACAGGCCAGATGAAGCGGTTGCTCCAATCGCTCCACAGCAATGTCGACACGCCGATCGAAATCAGTATCAGCACACCGCCCATGGTGGGCGTACCCGACTTGATCAGATGCGTTTGCGGTCCGTCGGTGCGCACTGCCTGCCCGACCTTCAGCCGCGTCAGCATGCGGATTACCGCCGGTCCGGCGATCAGTCCGATTGCCAGCGCGGTCAGAGTCGCGAACACGGCGCGGAACGTGATGAAGTTGAAGACCCGCAACGGTCCCAGGTCCTGCTGAAAATATTGTGCCAGCCAAAGCAGCATGTTAGTGGGACTCCTGTATTTGTTCGCCGACAAGATGCTGAACCGTGCGTTCCATTTGCATGAAACGCGACCCTTTCACCAACACTGTTGTTTGCGGGGTAAGAATTGCATCGACAGCCCGGTTGACGGCTTCGATGTCGTCATGATGTTTGGCGCGCGCGCCGAACGCGTTGCTGGCACTGCGCGCCAACTCGCCCAAGGTGAACAAATGTTCAATGCCGCGACCGCGTGCATAGGCGCCGATTTCCACATGGAACTGGCGGCCTTCATTGCCTACCTCGCCCATATCGCCCAGCACGAGCACCCGCGGCGCGGCGGCTTGCGCCAGCACGTCGATCGCGGCACGCACCGAATCGGGATTTGCATTGTAGGTGTCGTCTATGATGAGTGCGCCGTTGCGGGCAGCCCTGCGCTGCAGCCGGCCGCTTACCGGCGCAAACGATTCCAGGCCGCGCACGATCGCGGTACGATGAATTCCGATCGCCAGGCTGCATGCGATTGCCGCCAGCGCGTTGCGTACATTGTGCACTCCCGCAGCCGCCAGGCGCACCGGGAATTCCTTGTGGCCGACCTTGACCAATAAATCGCTGCCGAACTCATTGGGCTGGTAGCTGCAAGTCACGTTCGCATCGGCAGACAAACCGAAAGTCAGCGTCTTGCGCTGCCCTTCGCTTTTTGCATAGCTGCGCCAAAGCGGCGTGAATGTATCGTCCGCCGGGAAAACCGCTATGCCGTTTGCCGGCAGGCTGTTGATCACGGCGCCGTTTTCCTGCGCGACCGCCTCGACGCTTGCCATGAATTCCTGATGTTCGCGCTGCGCATTATTGACCAGACCGACCGTCGGTTGCGCGATGGCGGACAATTGTGCGATCTCGCCCGGATGGTTCATCCCCAATTCGATCGCAGCCGCCCGATGCGTTTTTCTCATGCGCAATATCGTGAGCGGCACGCCGATGTCGTTGTTGAAATTACCCCGGGTGGCAAGATAATTCTCGTGGCCGAACTCGGCCGCCAGGATCGACGCGATCATTTCCTTTACCGTTGTCTTGCCGTTACTGCCGGTTACGCCGATCAGCGGCAGCGGAAATTGACGGCGCCAGTAGGCTGCCATCTCCCCGAGTGCAATGCGCGTATCCGGCACGATCAGCGCAGGAATGTTCAGCCCTTCCGGCAACCGCTCGACAACGACCGCCGCCACGCCTTTTGCCGCGACATCCGCCAGGAATGCATGCGCATCGAAACGCTCGCCGCGCAATGCGACAAACAGATTGCCTGCAGCTACGTTCCGGCTGTTGGTCGAGACGCCGTTGAAAACAGCTTTGGCTGTCATGACGGCGCCGGAGATCGCCGGTTGCAAATGAGTCAACGATGACTTCATCAGTTCATTCCCTTCATCGTCACTCGCGCAGCCAGTGCAAGAGCCGCATGGTCCGCATCTAGAAAAGGCAGTTTCTTGCCTTTGATTTCCTGGTAGGCTTCATGGCCTTTGCCGGCGAGTAAAACCACATCGTGTCGGGCGGCATGCTTGATCGCCCACAGGATGGCTGCTGCACGGTCTTCAATCACTTGCGGTGCGGCAGCCATCGCGCTTTTGACATTCATGCCTTCAATAATCTGTTCGATAATGGCCGCTGCGTTTTCACTGCGGGGATTGTCGCTGGTGACAATGACATGATCGGATACCGTGGACACTGCGCCCATTTGCGCGCGCTTGCCCGGATCGCGATCGCCGCCGCAGCCGAAGACACACCACAAGCGGCCGCTGCGTTGCCGGGCGACCTGGCGCAGCGTGGCCAACGTTTTTTCCAGTGCATCCGGGGTATGGGCGTAATCGATCACGACCAGCGGCGCTTCCTGGCCGCCGAGTTGCTGCATGCGTCCGGGTACTGCCGTCAACGATTCAATCGCGTCGATGACGGCGCGCCATGATATGCCCTTGGCCAGCAGCACGCCGATAATGCCCAGTACGTTGCTGACATTGAACTGGCCTACCAATTGCGTTTTTACCTGCGCCGTTCCGAACGGAGAATCGAGGTGAAATACCGTGCCGGCATGGCCGATGCGGATATCCCGGGCTCGCAGAGTGTCCACGCCCGGGACTGCCTTATCCGCCACCGTGTAGCCGATGAGCGCAGCGGATGAAGCCTTGTTCCTCAGACGCTGTATAAGACGCAGGCCCATTTCATCGTCGAGATTCACAACAGCGTGCCGCAATCCCGGCCAGTCGAACAGCATGGTCTTGGCTGCCTCATACGCCGCCATATCGCCGTGATAATCGAGATGATCGCGGGTGAAATTGGTGAACAGCGCAACATCGAAATGCATGCCGTTCAAACGGCCCTGGTCAAGTCCGATCGAAGATGCCTCGATCGCCAGGGCGCGGGCGCCCGCGGCGCGCATTTCCGCGAGCCTGCGCTGCAGCAGAACGGCGTCGGGGGTTGTATAGCCGGTCGCATCGAATTCGCCGGATTCGCCGCTTTTGAACAGGCCGACGCCGAGCGTGCCGATGACGGCAGTCGGTTCGTCCAGCCGCGACAACGCGCTCCCCAGCCATTGGCTGCATGAAGTCTTGCCGTTGGTGCCGGTAACGGCGACCGTGAACATGTCCGCATCCGGTCTGGCGTAATAAGCACTGGCAATTTGTCCGGCAGTCTTTTTCAAATCGGCGACAGCCTGATGCGGCATGTCGAGTGCGGCATCCCAGCTGAATCCGTCCGCATCATCGTAGACGATTGCCTGCGCGCCCCGCTCGACCGCGTTTGCAATATAGTCGCGGCCGTCGGCTTCATCGCCCGGATAGGCAAAAAAGACATCGCCTTGCGCGATGCTGCGTGAATCCGACGACAGTTGCGCAGCCGGCGCTACCGCATGCAGCCATGTGAGAATTTCAGTCACTCGGGATATCATCGCCAGCATCACAAAGTCTCCTCGGCGCTGCCGGTCGGGATGATGATATTGGTGACTGTCGAATCCGGTGCAACGTTCATCGCGCGCAATGCGCTGGCCGCGACCGCCGAAAATACCGGAGCCGCGACGTCGCCGCCGAAATGCTGGGCGGTGGTCGGCTCATCGACCATGACTGCGATAATGATGCGCGGATCGGAGGCCGGCGCGAAGCCGACGAAAGATGCAACGTATTTTTTTACATATTTGCCGCCGACGATTTTATAGGCGGTGCCGGTTTTGCCGCCCACTCGATAGCCGGGTACCTGCGCCTTGGGAGCGGTTCCCTCGGGACCCGTTACCGTTTCCAGCATCGCGCGCAACTCGCGTGCCGTCTTTTCGGTAATGACGCGATGGCCCACCGGCGGCTCGCTTGTTTTTTCAAACGACAATGGGATCAAGTCGCCATTCCGGGCAAAAATCGTATAAGCATGCGCCAGCTGGATCAGCGATACCGAAATGCCGTGCCCATAGCTCATGGTCGCCTGTTCGATCGGCCGCCATGATTTATACGGACGGACGCGACCGGCGACCGCTCCCGGAAAACCGAATTTGGGTTGCTGGCCGAAACCGGCCGTTGTGAACATTTCCCACATTTCCTGCGCCGGCATTTGCAGCGCGATTTTCGCAGTGCCGATATTCGATGATTTCTGGATGATTTGCGCGACGGTCAACAGCCCGTGCGCATGCGAATCGCCTATCGTTGCGGTGCCGATCGTTATCTTCCCGGGCGACGTCTGGAAGGTCGTGGACGGCGTGACGCGATTTGTATCGAGCGCCAGCGCGACGGTAAAAGGCTTCAGCGTCGAGCCCGGCTCGAACGTGTCGGTCAATACCCGATTGCGCAACTGCGCGCCCGTCAATACGGAACGATTGTTCGGGTTATAAGTCGGCAGATTGGCGAGTGCGAGAACTTCACCGGTCTTGACATCCACGACCACGATACCGCCCGCTTTTGCCTTGTACTTGTCGACCGCGTCCTTCAATTGCGAAAATGCGATGTACTGGATCTTGCTGTCGATCGATAACACCAGGTCCTTGCCGTCATGCGGCTCGCGAATCGATTCAATGTCTTCGACGATGCGTCCCAGACGGTCCTTGATCACGCGGCGGCTGCCGGTCTTGCCGGCCAGGGTTTTCTGCGCTGCCAATTCCATTCCGTCCTGCCCGGCATCTTCGACGTTGGTGAAGCCGACCACATGAGCCATCACCTCGCCTTCGGGATAGAAGCGCTTGTATTCCTTGCGGGTTTCGATTCCGGCTATCCGCAATTTGAGAATTTTATCGACCGTTTCCTGCTCCACCTGTCGTTTCAGGTAAACAAAGTTACGGTCGGAATCGAGCTTCTTCCGCAGATCGCGCTCGCTCATGTCGAGCAATCCGGCCAGGTCACGCAGCTTTTCCTTCGGCGCCTCCAGCACATCGTCGGGAATCGCCCAAACCGCCTTGACCGGCACCGATGATGCAAGCACCTGCCCGTTGCGATCGGTGATTTTGCCGCGCGTCGCCGGCAGCTCCAGGGTACGCGCATAACGGGACTCGCCCTGTTTTTGCAGGAAGTCGGTAGAGATGCCCTGCAACCATAATGCGCGTCCTGCCAGCGTCAGAAAAGCGGCAAACAGCACGAACAGCACTATGCGCGAACGCCATGCGGGCAGCTGCACTGCCAATACCGGACTGGTAGAGAATGGAACGCCTTTTGCGGCAGCGGTACGCGGCGTGCTGCGCGTCATTTCGCCCCCGCCGACAGATATTGGGTACGCGCCGGCGTCAACGCGACCATGTTCAGATCGCGCCGGGCATTGGCTTCGATGCGCGCATGCTTGCCCAGCGTCGACTGATCCAGCTGCAGCTGCGCCCACTCGATATCGAGCTGCCGGGCCAGCGCTTGCGCCCGCTCCAGTTCGATGAACAGCCGGCGCGATTGATATTGCGCATTCACCAGCGACAAGGCGCTAAGCACCAGCAATACGGTGAGCAGAATGTTAAGACGGCCGCTCATTGCGTCATTCCCATAACCATCAGACGCTCGGCAACCCGCATGACGGCGGACCGGGCGCGGGGATTGGCCGATATTTCGGCTGCCGGCGGCTTTACTCTGGACAGCAGTTTCATTTCCGGCTGAGGTAGATCCACAGCACGAATCGGCAGACGACGATGAGGCTGCGGCACATTGGCTTTGGAGGCCATGAACTGCTTGACGATGCGATCTTCCAGCGAATGAAAGCTGATCACAACCATTCTCCCATGCGGGGCCAGACGTCTGAACGCGCCGTTTAATCCTACTTCGAGTTCTTCAAGCTCTTGATTGATGAAAATCCGGATAGCCTGAAAGGTACGAGTGGCCGGGTCTTTGCCTTTCTCGCGGGTTTTGACGGCGCGTGCCACGATCTCGGCAAGCTGTCGTGTGCCTGAAATTGGCGCGACTGTCCGGCCAGCTGCAATCGCCTTTGCAATCTGAAAAGCAAACCGTTCTTCCCCATAATTCCGTATCACTTTCTCGATATTCTGTTCGGTTTCCGTAGCCAGCCACTGCGCCGCCGACATGCCGCGCGTGGTATCCATGCGCATATCGAGCGGTCCATCCGAGCGAAAGCTGAAACCACGCGCCGCATCATCGACTTGCGGCGACGAAATTCCCAAATCCAGCAATACCCCATCCACCTGCGAAACGCCGCGCGCCGCGAGCGCTTCATCGATCGTCGCAAAACTGTCGTGCACGATATCGAAACGCCGATCCGCGATGGTTCGCGCAGCCGCGATCGCCTGCGGATCCTTGTCGAAAGCGATCAGACGTCCGCGCGCACCCAGGCGCTCCAGGATTTTCCGGCTATGGCCGCCGCGTCCAAACGTACCGTCGACATAAATTCCATCGGCGCGCCCGCCTTCAATCGCCAGCGCATTCACCGCTTCATCCAGCAGCACCGTACGGTGCTGCAACTCTGGCACCGCTTGCACATTCATCACGGGCTAGAAAGAAAAATTATTCAACACATCCGGCATGCCGATCGCAATTGCTTGCGACTCGCTGTCCGCCAGCTTGGCCGCATCCCAGATTTCAAAATGACTTCCCATGCCGAGCAACATCACATCGCGCGACAGGCCGACCGCGCTGCGCAGCTCAGGCGCAATCAAAATGCGGCCCGCGGAATCCATGTCGACATCCGACGCATTGCCCAGAAAAATACGCTGCCAGGCACGCGCCGACATCGGCCATGCGGCAATCTGCTCGCGATGGCTTTCCCATACCGGGCGCGGGAAAAACAGCAGGCAACCATGCGGATGCTTGGTGAGCGTGACGCGGCCTTCGCACTGAACGGACAGTGCGTCACGATGCTTGGCCGGAATGGACATCCTGCCTTTGGCATCGAGATTTAATGCGGACGCGCCTTGAAACACCCTGGTGACCCTTTGCTTTTCTCTTTTGGTAGTAATAGCGGCAAGCTGTTTTTGTCCGGCAATAACTGCTATTGCCTCCCACAAAAAAACACTTTTTCACACTGTCGCCCACTTTAGAGGATGTGCTATTTGCGGTCAAGGAATATTAGGAGGGCCATAAAGCAATTTTTCCAATAAAGTCAAGGACTTAGCGCATTTACTTGAAACTTCATATTAAGAAAATTCCCAAATTAATTAAGCACTTATCGTTGATAGTGAAAGTTCGACCTTAGATAAACACATGTGTTTACTGGAATGGGCGCAAATTAAAAAGACCCGTATTGCTGTTGTGAGTTTCCAAAAGCCGGCCTCAATCTTCCCGATTTTTCATTTGCCCGGTCTTCGCCCGTCCCGGATGTTTCGGGTCAGGCTGCAAAAACGGAACTTCCCGTCCGGCAAATCCACTCACGCTCCATAACCGTTGTCCAAAATCGTTGGACGTACGGCCGGCTTGCCCAAAATGAAACTCTGCGGCACAACGGACCGATCGTTCATTTCAAGGCTTTGGACATTTCAAAATATAGAAAAGAAAGCACGGCAAAATGGAAATCAAAGGACACCGTCCCAACCAGTTTTTTAGGGACTTGCTTCCCAAACCGAAAGATGCTCGTCCATCCGCCGGTTCGGTCACCCATGCACTACCTAGTGCGTCCGGCAGCGGGTATGGCGCGCCGCTGATGCGCGGGCAGCATCCGGCAACGGATGGATACACCAATCTCGGTTTCATTAAAGCTAAATTTAAATTTAATATGGGACGCCGCTCGACAAATACTCCGCCGGTGATTGCTCATTGGGCGCAGCAGAGCGTTCATCCACCGGTTGCCTTTGAGATGCCCCAGCATCAGGCTAATTTCCTTGCGGCCAACGCCAATCCGGCATTCCCGTGGATGTCTTGGGATGCTAATAACGTTGGAACCCCGCCAGACCGGCCTCCACCGTATTCACCGTCTCGTCAAACGAGCGCGCCTATGGCCAATGTCAATCAGCCTCTCCCTCCAACGTCCTGGCTCCCCCAGCCGGGCGCATCTTTTTACCCCCCTATGATCAACGCCCATCCGGCATCACCTTGGGGACCTTGGGATACCCAATCGGGGGCATTTTATAACCGTGTGGTCAACAACGCCCATACGGCCTTTCCTTCGCCACCTTGGGATACTCAACAGCACACGTTCGGCAGCACCACCAACCTAGGCCCCGATTCGCACTTGCTAAGGCCTTGGAATCCTCCTGCGTCCCCTGGGAACACACCTGCACCGTATCCAAGTATTCAACAGGAATATGGTCATAATCATGGCGATAGAGAGAGCGCTCCCCCACTACCTCCGCCGCATCTTGATTGGAGCTTTCAATCGAGGAGCAGCACGCTAGCTCGGTTAACCATGAGGATTCCGGCTGAACCGGTTCCAGCTAGCCCGGTAAGCAATGCTGCCGATATCACCGGAACTTCCGCCAATCCGCCCTCACCACATAGGTGGACTGTTCAATCGAACACGACGACTACGAGGCGGTCTTCACAATGGAGAATTTCCACACAGGCTTCAATCAATTCGAATGCCGCCGATACTATCAATTCAACTCCGACCCGATTAGGTGGAGAGTCTGAAGTTGTAAATACGGAACCTGAAGAAGTTCGATATCGGACCGCAGACGACG
>JAQGLW010000077.1 GCA_028292665.1 Herminiimonas sp. | reverse complement strand
CTTGGCCATATGCTTGCTTTAGTTGAATGGTGATCCCCCGGCGAGTATCGGCAACGCCGCAATCGCCTCCGAGCAACCGGCAGAACCCGTAAATGAGAGCGTGACGGACTACCAGGACTCGATCATTTCATTGCAAGTAAAGTCTTGCCGGCCTGAAAACGCATTCCATTCAAGTCCGGAAGTAGCCAAGAGCGCCGCTGAACATGATCCGCTTCCGGATAGCCTGCGGCATCCGCACTTTTTCCATACATTTCCGAATCGTATCGCAACCAGGATCCGCATTCGTCATGCTCCTGACTAAAGCCAGGTTCAACGCTTTCCTTTCAAGGAAATCCGTGACGCAAGGAAATACATGGAAGTGCTCGCATTCTTTGCAGCGGCAGTATTGACGCGCACCATATCGCCGCATGACATGCACCATATCGCTGCACGACATGCACCGCATCGCTGCATGACACGGCAGACATCGCTGAAGACGGAGACACCGTAGCTAGAGCGGTTTTCATATCAGCGTATGGGCGCTGCCGGCCGCTTTGGGGCGCATGGCGGCGTTGCTCGTCACTGGTGTGGCTCGCCGCACTGCGCTCCTCATGCCTTGCCCTGCACCCAAACCAACCCGCATCACCCGCACACTGATATGAAAACCGCTCCAGGCATCGCGCCGCATTCATCGCTTGGCCTGCCTTTTGCTAGACGGGAACCGGCGGCTGCCCCGCTGCCGGAACTGCGTGTCACATAAGGGAAGATGGGGATCAGAGACTTATGGCCGGGGCCGAAGCAACGGATGCGGCCAATCACGAAATAGACGTTTCGCTGCAAGCGGATCCTTAAACCACATGTTCGGCATTGGAGAGACAGCAATGAAAATGAATGCGGCAACAATAGCACCTCAAAGCAATCGCTGGCTCCAGCTTGCTCTGGGTCTCGTATGCATGATGGCGGTTTCCAGTCCGCAATATGTATGGACGCTGTTCACCAAGCCGATCATGGCCAAACTCGGCGTCACGTTGCCGGAAGTGCAGGTAACGTTCTCCATCCTCATCGTGCTGCAGACCTTCTTCTCCCCGTTCCAGGGATATCTGGTGGACAAGTTCGGTCCGCGCTTCCTGTTGTCGGTCGGCGCCGTCCTGACCGGACTGAGCTGGATCTGCGCGGCGGAAGTGGATAGCCTGAGCGGCCTTTACATGACCTACGGCCTGCTGGGCGGAATCGGCACCGGCATCATCTATGTCGGAGTCGTCGGCCTCATGGTCAAATGGTTTCCCGACCGGCGCGGCTTCGCCACAGGCATGGTCGCCGCGGGCTACGGCATGGGCGCCATCATGACCACCTTCCCGATCACCAACAGCCTCTCCGGCAACGGCCTGGCGCAGACGCTCACCGTGTTCGGCGTCATCTTCGCTGTCGTCGGCACGCTGGCCGCCCTGGGCCTGCGCCAGCCGCCGGCGAATTTCCAGGCGGGACCCGCGGTCGAAAAAAAGAGCGCGGCGCCCGACGTGACGCCGACGGTGATGCTGAAGACGCCGGTCTTCTGGCTCATGTTCGCGATGATGACCATGATGTCCACCAGCGGCCTGATGGTGATTTCGCAGATGGCGAGCTTCGCCAAGGATTTCGGCATCACGGCGGTGACGGTGTTCGGTATGGCGGCCCTGCCGCTGGCGCTGACCATCGACCGGTTTACCAACGGCCTGACCCGTCCGTTCTTCGGCTGGGTGTCCGACCGCTGCGGACGTGAAAACACCATGACGCTGGCATTCATCCTGGAAGGCCTCGCCATGATCCTGTGGCTCGCCAGCCGCGACAACGCCATCCTGTTCGTGCTGCTATCGGGCGTGGTGTTTTTCGGCTGGGGAGAAATATTCTCTCTGTTCCCCTCGACGCTGACCGACACCTTCGGCGCCAAAAACGCCACCACCAACTACGGCTTCCTGTACATGGCCCAAGGAGTGGGTTCCGTGCTGGGCGGCCCGCTGGCCGCGCTGCTGCATGAGCACACCGCCAGTTGGACAACTGTGTTCGCTGTGGTAATCTCGATGGATATCATTACCGGCCTGCTGGCCTGGTTTGTCCTGAAGCCGATGCGGCAACGCTGGTTGGCACAGGCCCGGACGAAGCTTGCAACAGACGATGTCGAACCGCAACTGGCCGGTCAGCCCGGATAACGACTCGCGCCGATTCACCTGTACGACCGAAGAAACCATTTAATGCTCCATTCCACCCAGGCGGCCCGCGGCATGGCCGTCGCTCCTCATTCTCTCGCCTCGCAGTCGGGATTGTCCGTGCTGCGCGAAGGCGGCAATGCCATCGAGGCGATGATCGCAGCGGCCGCGACGATCGCCGCCGTCTATCCGCACATGAACGGCATCGGCGGCGACGGATTCTGGACAATTGCCATTCCGGGCCAGCCGCCTGTCGGTATCGAAGCGGCGGGCCCGGCGGCGCGCAGCGCGTCGCGCAGCTTCTATCTGGCCCAAGGCCTCGATGCCATCCCGACCCGCGGCCCGTTGTCGGCCAACACCGTGGCGGCGACCGTTTCGGGCTGGGAAGCGGCCCATGCCTATTCGAAAAAACTGGGCGGCAAGCTGCCCGTCTCCCGCCTGCTTGAAGATGCGATCCATTACGCGAAGCAAGGGATCCCGGTGACGTTGTCGCAGGCCGAGAACACCCGGAAGAAACTCGCCGAACTGATCGCGTGTCCCGGGTTCAGGGAGACCTTCACCATGGACGGGCGCGCCCCGGACGAGGGAGAAATCTTCCGGCAACCGAAACTGGGCGCAACCCTGGAACGGCTTGCGCGCGACGGCCTGGATTCGTTCTACCGCGGCGATCTGGCCCATGACATCGCGGCCGATCTCGCATCGGTCGGCAGTCCGCTGGCGCCGGCCGATTTGCAATCCTACGCCGCCCGCTGCGTCACGCCGCTGCATCTGAGGCATAGCGCCGGCGATCTCTACAACATGACGCCGCCAACCCAGGGCCTGGTCTCGCTAATCATCCTCGGACTGCTTGACCGGCTGAATCTCGGCCGGTACGCGCCTGACAGCGTAGAGCATGTGCACCTGGTGGTCGAGGCCACCAAGCAGGCTTTTCGCATCCGCGATCAACACATCACCGATCCCGACCACATGAAGGTCGATCCGCAGTCCTGTCTGACGGACGCGTTCCTGGCCCCCTACGCCGCCGCCATCCGGCTCGACCGGGCGCTGCCCTGGGGCAAGGGCAAGGGGCCTGCCGACACCGTCTGGATGGGGGTGATCGATGGCGAGGGCCGCGCGGTCAGTTTCATCCAGAGCATTTATCACGAATTCGGCAGCGGCATGGTGCTGCCGGCAACGGGCATCAACTGGCAAATCCGCGGCTGTTCGTTTTCGCTCGACCCGGCGCATATCAATACCCTGGAGCCCGGCAAGAAACCGTTTCATACGCTCAATCCGGCGCTGGCGCGCTTCAACGACGGGCGCGTCATGGTCTACGGCACCATGGGCGGCGACGGACAGCCGCAAACCCAGGCGGCGGTTTTCACCCGCATCGGCGTTTTCGGCCAGCATCCGCAGCAGGCGATCACCGCTCCGCGCTGGCTTTTGGGCCGCACCTGGGGCCTGCCCTCCGACAGCCTGAAACTAGAGAGCCGGTTCAGCCCGGAAATCGCGGCGGGATTGAAGGCGCTCGGGCACGACGTGGAAATGCTGCCGGATTTTGACGAGTCGGTGGGCCACGCGGGCGCTATCGTCCGCCACCCGAACGGCGCCTTCGAAGGCGGCGCCGATCCCCGCAGCAACGGCGGCGTGGCCGGATTCTGATCGGGAACAGCTCGATCAGCGGTCCTTGCCTTATCGGCTTTGCCGTCGCCAATAAAAAATCGACCGTCTGTCCTTGCTTGTCGGCAGCATCATGGAAATATTCCGGACGTCTTTCACTTTCATATTGATGCACGTCTCGTCCATTCGCCGGTTTCCGCCGGCCGGGCGCTTGCAAAAACTCGAATAAATCGGCATGCTTGCCTCGATCGGGGACCGCAGGCAAACGGGCATTCGTCAAAATCGCCGGCAGCCGGCTGAACGGTTTCAGCGGCAGTGTCATTGAAAGACATGTCATTACATGGATTCGAAATTCAGGGCGGGCAATGCCGACCGGAAGGCAAGCTTTCGCGCGGGCGAACCGGTGCGGGTGGTCTTGTCGTTTACCGCATTTTTCCTGATTTTGTGCAGTTACTACATTCTCCGTCCGGTACGCGATGAGATGGCCGTGCAGTACGGCGCCGACAAACTGCATTGGCTTTTCACCGGCACCTTTCTGCTGACGCTTCTGGTCGTTCCGCTCTTCGGATGGGTAGTCAAGCGGATACCCCGCTCTTATGTGCTTCCGGCAGCGTACGGCTTTTTGATCGCAAATCTTTTGGCGTTTTGCATTGCGTTTTCAACGGGCGTTGCGTCTGTTGCTGTCGCTGCCGCATTCTTCATGTGGTTAAGCGTCTTCAATCTTTTTGTCGTATCGCTTTTCTGGAGCAATGTCAGCGACTCCTTTTCCACCGAAGAATCACACCGGCTGTATGGCTATATCGCAACGGGCGGAACTGCCGGTGCATTGGCCGGTCCGGCAATAACGGCGCTGCTGGCCAAACATGTGAGCACGGCGTATCTGGTTGCGTTGTCTTCGTTGCTCCTTGCCGGCGCCGCGATCTGCATCGTCGCTTTGCGAGGCAGCAGGCCGGCGGATGCGCAAGACCATTCCCGGCCGATCGGCGGATCGATCATGGCCGGCATTCCGCTTACCTTCAAGCTGAGCAGCCTGCGCGGCGTTGCGCTGTTGGTGATTTGCTATACGGCAGTGTCGACCGCGCTCTATGTCGAGATGGTCGATCTCGTCGGAAAGACTTATTCCGGTTCAGGCGAGCGCAAAGCGTTTTTCGCTACCGTCGATCTTGCGGTAAATGGAGTATCGTTGATGCTCCAGCTGCTGGGCACACGGCATATTGTGCAACGCTACGGCCTGCGCCTGGCCCTGTCCGCAGTGCCGCTCATCGTATTGACAGGACTTGGCGCATTGGCCGCATGGGGCACGATCACCAATTTTGCGATCGTGCAGATTCTGCATCGTGCCGGTGAATACGCGATCGGCAGGCCCGGGCGGGAAATGATTTACACCACTGTCGATGCGGAGAGCCGCTACAAGGCCAAGAACTTCATCGACACTGCAGTCTATCGCGCCAACGATGCCGCCAGCGCCTGGCTGATCGCTGCGATCCGCGGCATCGGACTGAACGCCATTGTGTTTGTCGGTATGCCGGCCGCGATCGCCTGGCTGATAACCGGTTTGAAAGTCGGGAGGCAACATGACCAATTTGACAGGAGCCGCAGCAATGGATCGACGTGATGCATTACGCATGATCGCCGCAGCGGCCGCAGGAATTTCCGGCGGCCGCGCCAATGCACAATCCGCGGCGGCGCCGGGAACATCGTCCATGATGGTCAGAAAAATACCATCGTCGGGCGAGCTGCTGCCGGTGATCGGCCTGGGTACCTGGCAAACGTTCGATGTCGGCGCCGATGCGGCGGAGCGTGCGCCGCTGGAAGAGGTTCTCCGCGAGTTTGCCGCGATGGGAGGCAGGCTGATCGATTCTTCGCCGATGTATGGCAATTCCGAAGAAGTGGCCGGTGATATTGCCGCCAGGCTTGGGCTGCGGCCGAAGCTTTTTATCGCGACCAAGGTATGGACGTCCGGAAAGGCGGCGGGCATCAGGCAGATGGAGGAATCGATGAAAAAATTGCGCGCAAAGCCGATTGACCTGATGCAGGTGCACAACCTGCTCGACGCCGAGGCGCATCTTGAGACATTGCGGACATGGAAGCATCAGGGCATCGTGCGTTATATCGGCGTGACCCACTATACCGAAGGAGCGCACGAGGCAGTCTCCCGGATTATTGCTGCGCAGCCTGTCGATTTCATTCAGATCAATTACTCCGTCGGCGAACGCGGGGCGGAGCAGCGGTTGTTGCCGCTGGCGCTCGAGCGAGGGGTAGCGGTTATCGCCAATCGGCCATTTGCCGGCGGGGACGTATTCCGCCGTGTGCGAAGCAAACCGCTGCCGCCATGGGCTGCGGAGATTGACTGCACCAGCTGGGCGCAATTGCTGCTGAAATTCGTGGTGTCGCATCCTGCAATCACTTGTGCGATTCCGGCTACTGCAAAAGCGGAGCACCTGCGCGACAACATGAAAGCGGGCTACGGGCGCATGCCGGATGAGAAACTGAGAGCGTTGATTGCGGCCGCAATAAATTGACGGATACTGACGAACGGCCGTCGGCGGCTGTTAATCGCACTGGTGAATTTCAATCGTCATATGGACGATTTCTTCATGCACCGCTATCCGGTCATGCACTTTCTTCGGGGTCAGCGTCCGGTCGTGCGTGACAACGCTTAATGCGCAGGAATACGACTGTTTGCCGACCCGCCAGACGTGCAGGTCCGCAATCCGGGTATCGCCTGCCTCATGCCCTGTTTCGACCGCCTCCCGGATTTCCTCTACAACCGGATGGTCCATCTCCCGGTCCAAAAGCACTTTGCCGGTTTCGGTAATGAGATTTTTTGCCCAGACGGCCACCAGCACCGCGCCGACGATTCCCATTGCCGGGTCCAGCCAGGACCAGCCGTACAGCCAGCCGCCTGCCAATGCGACGATGGCCAGCACCGACGTGGCGGCGTCGGCAATGACATGCACATAGGCGGACTTCAGATTCAGGTCATGGTGATGGTCGTCATGACCGTGGTGATGGCCGGCTTCGCCATGATGATGAGCGCCGCCCAGGATAAAGGCGCAAACAACGTTCACGACAAGGCCGGCAGCCGCAACGATCATCGCTTCCTGATAGTGAATCGGCTGCGGAGACAGGATGCGCTCGAACGAACCGAACACCATCAGTGCGGCGATGCCCATCAGGAAGACGGCGCTGGTGAATCCGGCAAGCACTTCGATTTTCCAGGTGCCGAATGTAAAGCGGGGGTCTTTGGCATACCGCCGTGCGGTCGCATAGGCAAAAGCACTCAAGCCGATCGCAAGCGCATGCGAACTCATGTGCCAGCCATCGGCCAGCAGCGCCATGGAATTAAACCACCAGCCGGCAGTAATTTCCACGACCATCATTACTGCGGTAATCCACATTACCGCCTTGGTCCCCCGCTCGGCCGCTTCACTGCCTTCTCCAAATACGTGACTGTGGGTCCAGGCCGAGAGATTGTCTGTATGGCGTACGTTACTCATGATTTTCCTTTGCCGGCGCGTTCAGCGATTCGCGCTCGATTTTCTCTGTTCACCGCAAGCGCGGCCATTCATGATTTCTGCGGATTTGCGGGCGGCCCGAAAGCCTTCATTGTCAAAACGGAATAAAGTACAAGCCTGCGGCGAATACAACGTAAAGCAGTCCAAACCACGACAGTCTGGGGCCGCTCAGCTTGTTCTGCTTGAGCAGAATATACAGTCCGAGGATGGATGCCATCGTCACCACTGCAGCCCAGACCAGCGCATGCCCCAGCATCCATGGCGTGAAAAATATGCCCAGCGCGCTCGGAATGGTAGCCTGGATCATCATGGCGCCGCTGATATTGGAGAGTGCCATACTTTGCTTCCCCTGCCGCACCCAGATGACCGCGTTCAGGATTTCAGGCAATTCAGTCGCAATCGGACTCAACAGCAAAGCGACGATTTGCGGCGGCATTCCCAGCCATGGGCCGACGGCTTCCAGCTGATGCACGAACAGCTGCGAGCTGAGGAAGATGACAACCAATGCGCCGCCGGTCTGCAACAACGCCCACCCGGTGGAAGGATTGCCGGCGCCCGGGCGGATTTTCAGAGGCTCGAGTTCTTCGTGTTCGTCCCCGGCCTCGTCAGCGGGTTGCATTTCCTGGCGCACATACAAGGCATAGGCGATCAAGAACAGGACGCCCAGCCACGGCTTGATGGCGAATGCGACCAGCCCCAGCACGATTTTGGCGACGAACACCCACATGAACCATTTCTGGTCGCTTATCAGCCGTTGGGTCGATGTTCTGGAAAAAAGGCGCTGGTCCTGTTTGCCTTTGGAGAGGATGAACGTCAGCCCGACCACTGCATAGGCCACGGTGGCCAGTACAAGCGGGCCGCCGATCGCGGCGCCGACCCCGAGCTCTTTTTGCGCAGGACCTGCGCCGAACACAACCGCGACAAACGTGACGACGCTCTCGGGCAAGGCGGTGCCGAAAGCGGCCAGGATACTGCCTGTCGCATTCCGGGAAACGCTGAATTTACGGCCGACCCATTCAATGCCGTTGACAAAGAATTCGCAGGATAGATAAATGGCGACTGCCGACGCCAGCAGAAGAATGAAGGCGACCGTCATGGCTGCACCCTCGCTGCATGTACGGCGGCCGGCGGGAAATGCGTAGTGCCAGGAACAATCGGAAAGAAAGAAACGATGACAGGCATAAGTCGTCCAAGAGGCCGGGCAAAATAACCAATGGCACGCCGACTCTGCCCGGCCTCGGAAAGAGTCATTCATGCCATAGGTCTTGCCAAACCGACTGGTCGCATATGCCATGGCGATTGCGCCAAGTATGTTGACATATGCCCTTTGCAAAATGCAAAGGCGACTACTCCCCTACGGAAGGACGAATAATAAGCCAAAGCATCGAAAGAGGCAACCGGATTGGGCGCGCCTCCGCCATGGCCGGCCTGTTACCGGTGGTCGAGCAGTTTGAGTGTCTGTGCCGATCCGATAATTGAGGGGGTGACGTATTTCACTCACGATTATTTGGCGCTGCCTAAAAATGCAGTGTCATGCCAAAATCAATACCGGTGCGGTTTTCGGAGGATCAAACCAATGTGCTTATTGGACAAACAGTAACGTATAAGTACCAGCCAGGTCGCAGGTCGAGCCATTTGCAGCGTTACGTTTTGCAGGAGGCAGCATCCGCAACCTGATTCCGATCTATCCTTGATCTCGATACCCGAGGAGAACGCGATGGCAAATCCATTCGTACACGTGGAACTGAACACGACCGATCTCAGCGCGGCAAAGGCCTTTTAC
>JAQGLW010000061.1 GCA_028292665.1 Herminiimonas sp. | reverse complement strand
TTTTAGCTTATTGTCCGGACAAAACTCGCCTTGTATTGCTCGTCCTGTATTTCAAGGCGCAAATTTTCCATCCAGGCATCTTTCGGCGAGACTGGAACAAGTTCCATGGTCAGGGACAAATCGTCATCAAACCCACCGGGCTCCCTCATTCAAGAACTAATGAGGAAAGGAATGCCAATGATGTGTCTCAATGCGGTTTTCGCATGAACGAGACTGCATTGCGGTTTGCCAGGTCGGGTGCTAGCATGAATCGATACGGCAGCTGATTCGTCCGTCTGCTCTTTACAAGAGATTTGGTGAGGCACGCAGAATCAAAGCAATGACTCAACTGATCCGTGGCATGCAGGGAGAGAGTGCATCCTTTCTATTGCTCCCGAGGTCTTACCATGAAATTGCCTGGCATTAAATCATTCTTGTTTCGATGGGTATCGTTACTCGCTTTGGCGCTGCTCGCTTCGTGTGGCGGCAGTTCCGACAGTTCTTTGCCGCTCGTGTTTTCCGCTACCCTTACCGGTGCCGAGGAAACGCCTCCCAATGCCAGTCCCGGTAAAGGAATCGGCATTCTTACTTTTAATCCAAATGACCGAACATACAATGCACGAGTCGTTTCCAGCGGTGTTGCCGACAATGCGGCACATATCCATGAAGGACCTCCCGGCGTCGCTGGGCCAATCATAATTCCATTAACGAAAGCACCTGGAAGCGTTATATGGGAAGCGAAAGGGACACTGACCCAAGCGCAAGAAGCTGCGCTCAGAGCAGGTAATATCGATTATTACTTCAATGTACATAGCCCGACCTTTCCTGCAGGAGAAATTCGCGGCCAGATAGAGCGAAGAGCACTGTCGCCAGAACAGCAGCAACGTGTGGAGCAGCTGTTGCAAAACCTTATTACGCAGTTGCAGCTTCAATTGCAACCAAGTACAACCACACCGGCTACACCGGCTACACCGGCTACACCGGCTACACCGGCCACGCCAGGCACATGAGCTACGCCAGCCACGCCGAATACAGGCGGCAGCTCATAACGCACATTAAATTGGCGGGTATGCCATGGGGGCCTGATCGACGGTTTTTCAGGTCCCTTTTTCTTATTAACGGAGGCCCCTTTCAGGCGGTTCCCCGGCATGTCGGTCAGCAGAGCAACACCGGAGTTGCCTCCTTACTGCCTCCTTACGCCGGAAGGATCGATTTTTCCACGGATTAGCCACACGCGGCTGTGTTTGCCTTGCTCGAGGCTGCTATTTACAATTGCCATGGCTCCCGCGCGGTTCACTGCCAGCTTTGTCATCAGCAGTCCCTGATGGCTACCATTCGTTCCGCCGGCCGGGTCACTGCTGCCTGGTACGACTGACGGCGACGCGAAGCTGCGCCCCCCATCGAGCGATACCGCTATTCCGAGACCACGCGGATGCTGGCGATGCTCCGGGAATAGTTCATATACGACATACAGTCTGTCGGCGGCATCGATACTTAGTGAGGGAAAGCCCACGCTTTCGATGTAAGTTGGCAGCGGCTTCGAAATTTCGCTTGATGTTTCGAACGTGCGTCCACCGTCAAGCGAGCGCGTGTAGCGAATCTGATATTTCCCGAACGGCCCACCGTTACTTTCCGCATAGACAAGGTGAAGCACACCGTCCGGTGCAACTGCCAGCTTGGGCGCATCCGAGTAACTGCTACTCGGCGCGATGATTTGCGGCTCGCTGAAAGTCGCGCCGCCATCGACCGATTTGGCAAAATGAATGTCCCCGCCATTGTCATCGCCAATAGCCCATGCCAGGTAGAGCGTGCGATTCTTTCCCAGTGCAAGGGAAGGGCCGCGCGCAGGCTTGGCACTGCCGTTCCCGACAATGCGTTGCGGTCGCGAGAAGCTCTTGCCGCCGTCAGTTGAACGGCTGAACCAGAGCGGTCCGTCGTATTCCGTCCACGTCACGTACAGCGCGTCGTCAGATCCGGCGACAAGATCGAAGCTGCCGTTGTGCCAGACATTGCGATTGATTCGTCCCTTGCCGTCCCCTCCAATGGAGTCGGAAATGTTGAGCGGCTGCGCGAATGTCGCGCCGTTGTCATCCGAACGGGCGAACAGCATGTCGCCCCCGTGCGAGCCGCCGGAGAAGATGATTTCCTGCCAGAGGATATAGATTCTCTCCGGTGTGTCCGGCGCACGTGCCATGCGCGGCAGCCAGGAGAAAGTCGCGGGACTACGCGATACGTTGAACGGCTGGGCAAGTTGCGTCGAGCCGTCGTCCGAGAAACACTGGACGAACACATCCTTGCGCGCTTGATCGACCCAGGCCACGGCCATGTTGCCGTACTGATCAATTGCCACTGTCGGGTCATCGACGTAGTCGTAGCGCGAATTATTTTGTTGCCATGGACCCTTTTCGCCATGACCATTGGCGATCTCGATGTTGCCATACCAGGCAATTGACGGAGTGGCCGTGGCCGCAATGGATACAGGTATTGCGACGAGGCAGAAGAAAAGACGTAGCCGATGCATGCCCCCTTGGACCGCGCGTGCGCAGGTTGATTCACGTTGGCTATCGCGTTAATGGAACGACTTTGCTCTGTGGTTTGTGTCGCTATTGATAGCCTCCTTCGGACTGGCATGAAATAGTGGTCAATAGGATGTAATGCCGCCTTCAGGCACATCGCGCACGCTTTCCGCTTCGCAGCGGCAAGATTGCTGGCGGCGAAACTTCAGCCAATCTGCGCATAAGCCGTACTCTTGTGCGGAACTACACCGATATTTTTCCATCAAAAAATAGTTGCGCGCCGGTCGGATCGCCTCCGGCACGGCGGCGCCGGATCGCAAGGGGAGAGCGACAGCATGAGCACTAACCAGGGCCAGGCTGGCAAGGTCGTCGTGTCGTCCTGCAAGAACTACGGCAATCCGCATTGCCATGAGAGCGCGACGCAGGTTGCCTTGGCCAGGCGGCTGGCAGGCATCAAGGGCTGGGAATTCGGCGGTCAGTTCGATCCTTCCTGCCGCTATGACGCTCCACTGTATTTCGTACCCTCCGACACGCTGGTGGGGCACGAGACGGCCCGCAGCGTCGGCGTGCATTGCGCGCACGATCTGTTCGGCGGCGTCGTGCCCCATGCGTTCGTCGCCACCAAGCTGTTGACGCATCCGCTGCTGCAGGCAGGCTCGGCAGCGCCGGAAGGCTGGTCAGGGCGCTTTGCGCAGCAGACCGAAGATGCCGTCCTGCCGGGCTACTCCGTATTCGAAAAGCAGGACGCTCGCGCCGCGGCCGAGCGGCTGCTCGGGCAAAGTCCGGTGCGGATAAAGCAGCCCGGCGGGATCGGCGGGCTGGGTCAGAGCGTCATCACCTGCATGGCGGATCTCGATGCGCTGCTTGCGTCCTTTGACCCGGATGAGTTGGAACGGGAAGGACTGGTTGTAGAGCAGAACCTGAGCCAGGTGACGACGCTCAGCGTGGGCCAGATCATGATAGGAACGCTGCTGACGACTTATTACGGCACCCAGCGGCTCACCATCAATCATCGGGGCAAAGAAGTCTATGGCGGTTCCGACCTGCTGGTGGTGCGCGGCGGCTTCGATGTGCTGCAACGGCTCGACATGGACGAAGCCACCCGCACTGCGGTCACACAGGCCTGTCGTTACCATGAGGCGGCACTGTCATGCTACTCGGGCATGTACGTCTCGCGCAGCAACTACGACATCTTGCAGGGCGTCGACGAGCAGGGCCGCTGGCGCTCCGGCGTGCTGGAGCAGTCCTGGCGCATCGGCGGCGCCACCGGCGCGGAACTCGCGGCCGTCGAGGCCTTCCAGGCGGATCCTGGCCTGGAGCAGGTGGCGGCATCCACGATCGAAATTTATGAGGAAGATCCGTCCGTGCCGCCGGATGCCGCCATCATGTTCAGCGGAGTCGATCAGCATGTCGGCCCGCTTACCAAATATTCGAGACTGGAACGAAATGCCAACCCGTGACGAATCCGTAAAAATACCGCTGCAAGACGGGCACATCGACGGCACGCTCGTGACCCCTGGCATTCTGATACCGGGCGTGCTCTTCATTCACGGCTGGGGTGGAAGTCAGCAAGGATATCTGGCGCGAGCGCGTCAGATATCAGCCCTCGGCTGCGTGTGCCTGACCTTCGACCTCAGCGGCCACGCCGGCACGCAGGACCAGCATGAGACGGTATCGCGCGAAGACAACCTGCGCGACGTGCTGGCCGCCTACGATCTGCTGGCCGGCCACCGCAGCGTGGATCCGGAGGCAATCGCGGTCGTCGGCAGCAGCTATGGCGGCTATCTCGCCACCATACTGACCACGAAGCGCAAGGTGAAATGGCTGGCATTGCGGGTGCCCGCACTGTACATGGACAGCGAGTGGGAGTTGCCCAAGCGCCAGTTGCACAAGGACCAGGATCTGGTGCGCTACCGCCGCACTATGGTTCCCGCGGCAGAAAATATCGCGCTGCGCGCCTGCACCGGTTACAAGGGGGACGTGCTGATCGTCGAATCCGAGTTCGACGATGTGGTGCCGGGCGCCGTGCTCAAGAGCTACCGGGAAGCCTGCGTCAAAGCCCGCTCACTGACTTATCGGGTGATCGAGGGCGCCGATCATGGCTTGACAGAGGAAAGTGCGCAGCGCACCTATACGGCCCTGCTAGTGAGCTGGATGACAGAGATGGTGCACAATGCAAGGGCAGCCGATACGCCGGTCATGCCGGCAGAGGCGGCCGGCGTCGTGGTTCCCGAATCGCCTCCGGCGCCCGGGTAGGAATGAGCCGGGCAGGCCAGCCCGGCACGGAGTTTCTGACTGGTTAGCCCGCTCGACGACAATTCAACCGTTATATCCGGATGGTCAATGGCGACATATGGAGGTTGCATTGGTGTCGAAATGCGGAGGTCAAAAACGAATTCTGGAATTGGTGTCAATACAACCCAAACCGCCTGGCGCAACAAGACCAATCACGATATTGCCGCCAGCATCATCGGCCATATGCGCCAAGCCGCATTGGGCGAAGCCTTGCTACCGTTTGAACAACGTGTCGCCAACGCGATGCGCCGCATCTACGCATCCCATAGTTGGACGCAAGTACAACGCCGCCGGCTGGACCGTCTGGCGAAACAATTAACACACGAGTAGTGATCGACCAGCAATTCGTCAATCAGCGTTTCAGTGCCGATGGCGGTGCCAAAAAGCGCAATACCATGCTCGGCGGACAACTTGACCAAGTGCTCGACCAATTTGCCCAAGGGCTCTGGTCACAATCCGCTTAATGCTCCAGCAAAACTGAAATAAGAAAGCTGCTATTTTATTTTAATGATTAAGTTAAAATAACGTATCGTCTAATATTAACTTCCCTTAATTCTCTAAACAGATGGAACGCGGACTAACCGGCCATTACACACCCATAGTTGCCGGTGAGATTAGCTGCCAAGCTTTTGTGCCGGCGGCGCTGCCTCCTTTGCCAGCTCTCGATCTGAGCGGCAAGCTGCAAACTCGCTTAAGCGAAGCAATGCTGGCGCTCGGTAGGCTCGACGCCATCAGTACTTTGCTACCCGACGCCCAGTTGTTCCTTTACAGCTATGTCCGCAAGGAAGCGGTCATGTCGTCCCAGATAGAAGGCACCCAATCCTCGCTCAGCGATCTGATGTTGTACGAAATGGAAGGCCAACCCGGCGTGCCGATGGACGATGTGCAAGAAGTATCCTGCTACGTCAATGCGCTCACACTAGGCGTCGAGCGTGTGCGTCAAGGCAACCCGATCAGCTTCCGCCTGATCACCGAAATTCATCAGGCATTGATGACCTCAG
>JAQGLW010000022.1 GCA_028292665.1 Herminiimonas sp. | reverse complement strand
TGTCATCACCGACGGACCGGCCATGGTTCGCAAGCTGACAGTGCCGCAACTGCGCGCACTGGAAGCCAGCGATCCGGCGGTGGCGCTGCAACTGCATAACTTCGTCGTAAGAACGATGTCGACCCGGTTGGCGGTGACCAACGACGCGTACCGGCTGGAGTTTTGACCGGCCTGCTGCAGACCCGGTCATCAACAGACCGGCGGCAAGGCGGCGTTAGTCCATGCGATGCCGGAAAAGAAAATGGACACCGCGAAGGTGTCCGCTTTCATATCCAGCCGTCCCCCGAACCAGGCAAATGTTCATGACTGATGGCATAAGCAAACCTCAAATGCCCCAGACGACCGCTCTCACACCGAACAGCTGACGATGGAAAGTCATCACCAGCAAGGCCAGCAGAATGCCGGCGGCGACGGCAATGGCGTCCTGCTTTGCGACCGGCTTGAACGGTTTGACCGCATGACGGCCGGTGGCGGAGATGATGTCGATCACCGCATACGCCAGGAAAGCGCCGAATAGCAGTGTGGCCTTCGCATGCCCGTTGGCGAGCAGATGCACCATCGCCCAGATGCCGATGCCGATCAGCATCGGATGCCTGACGGCACGACGTATGTGTGTCCTCATGTTAGCCGCGGCCAGCAAGACGAAACTGACGGCCATGGCAATCGGTGCAATCGCGATGGCGCCGGGAAAAGGATTGAACAAGCGCGGCTCGGACGGCGCTCGGGAATAGCCGATCACGATCAATGCCAGGCCGAGTGCGGAAATCAATGCAAACACGCCTTTGTAGCGCTTTTCCCCGTAGCTTTCGAGCAGGCGGTTGCGCATGCCGGGCAGCGTGGGAACAAGGTGAACGCCGAGGAAAAGGACCAGGCCGGAAACAAGAATTATCATGATGGCGACTCCTTGAAGAAGACGTTAAGGTGCATGTCGCTCCGCCGCTGCGGCGGAGCGACTGAGAACCGCCGCAAAACAGCGTGGGCAATATTATGCTGATGTGAACGGCGAGTGACCGGTGTTGCCGGTGACCGACCGCGCATTGGATCGGTTATCGGCTCAACGACTATGCCTCTGTCTGTTCGGCCATTTCCGGGGCATCATCCAATTCAATGCCGGGATAGTGTACAGCGCTCTCCGGCTTCGCAGACCTGAACGCACTGGACAGCCCGCAGGTTTTCAGTCCGGCGATGGATCAGCGATGCCCTGGTCCGCCTCATCGAATGAGCGCCGCAGGCAGATCGATCCGTCCGATATCTCAACCGTTTTGCGCTGTCGATGCAACGGAGGATTCCACGAAACCCGCGAAGCCGCGAACGAACTGCTGCAGTTGCGCCTTCATTTTTTCATCCACCATTTCGCCGGCGTCGTTGAATACGCTCCCGGCGCGGGACACGAGCAGGCGCCCGTCGAACCAGGGCCGCGTACCCAATGTTCGCAATACGGAGAGCCACGCATCTTGAGCGAGGATCGTGCCGAAGCCACCCGGGGACGCGCCAATGACGGCGACCGGGCGGCTGCCGAATATCCGCGGGATATCGGCCACGGGCCTCGACAGCCAGTCGATCGCATTCTTGAACACACCGGGTATACCGTTGTTGTATTCAGGGGTAACCAACAGCAGCCCATTCGCCGCGGCAATCTGATCCTTCAGCGCTGCCACTGCTTGCGGGATGCCTTCATTTGCCTCGACGTCCCCGTCATATAGCGGAATGCCTTTGATGCTTGCAATTTCCAGTTCGGCGCCGTCAGGCATCAATCCTCGGGCCGCACGCAGCAGCGACGCATTGAACGAAGCGGCACGCAAACTCCCTGCAATTCCAACGATCTTGATCATGTTTTTTCCTCACAGCTGATGTTTGCGCCCTCATCGATCTGCACGCCGGGCGCGACGCAACCCGGGGCCTACGCAAAGCGCCGGACGAATTCCAGCGACTTGCTTGCGACTTCCCGCCAGCCGCTATCGATCGTCAGCGCGTGCCCGCGGTTGGGGATCTCGACGATCTCCGTCACGCCCTTGTTGTGCTGCTGACGCTTGAAGGATGCGTTTGCGATTGCCCACGGGACCGTGTGGTCCTTTTCGCCCGAGATGATCAGCAGCGGCCCGCGTTCCGGGTTCTCGGTATCGACCTTCGCCTCGGTCCACGGGTTAAGGTTGGCGGTCGCGGCCTGGAACAGCGGCGCACCCGACGCGGGCACGGCGAAAGTCTCATAGAGCTCCCTGGCCTCCTCCTCGCTGACGGCGTTGGCGAAGCCGTAGCGGAACTGATCATAGGTGAGCGGGATCGCGCGGTTGCGGTTGGCCGGATTGCCGAGGACCGGCCACGCCGATTTCAATGCCGAAATCGGCAGCGGAAGCACGCCGCGGAAGGGCGCCGGGTCGATGGCCACCGTTGCCGAGGCTAATCCGCGCCCGGCGAGGATCTGCACGAGCAAACCGCCAAAGGAGTGCCCGACGAGGACCGGCCTCTTATCCAGCTGCCGAATGATCCCTTCGAAGTGGTCCGCAACCTGTCCGACAGTCTTGTGGGCGAAGACCTCGGGGTTCGCATTTGCCTCGGCAACCGTCTCGGGGTCGTCCGGCCAGCCGGGCGAAATCGCAACATAGCCGGCCTCCTCGAACATCGCAGCCCAACGGTCCCAGCTGCTCGGCAACAGCCAGAGGCCATGGACGAATACGGCCGGTTGCAGCCCGGTCGCGTTCGCACGCTCGACCTGCTGCGCTTCGTGCCCGGTTATCGTCGCCGAACCGGCCGGTGGAGTATCGGGTGACGCAGTAGCCATGATCTTCTCCATTCAAAATGATATTGGCAGGAAAGCTGCCGCCGCACTGCCGCACTGCATTAATGCACGTATTCGGTCAGCACAGGGATCACCTTCTCCGGCGCTTCTTCCAGGAGCCAGTGCCCGGAGCCCGGGATGACCTTTCCTTGCACATCATTCGCGACCAGCTTTACTTGATCGATGAGGAAGGAGCCGCCGGATTTTTCGCCCGAGATCACGCGCACCGGCATCGTCAATTTGTTCTGCGCCAATTGCTGGAAATCCGCAGCATCGCGCTCGAAGTTACGGAAATACTCGAAACCGGCGCGCATGCCGCCCGGTTGGGCGTAGGCCGCGGCATAGAGTTGGCGGTCTGCCTCGGGAACGGAGTGATGAGGATCGGCCGCGAAGTCATTCCAGAAATGCTCGAAGTAGGTACGTTCGCGACCGGCGACCAATGCCAGCGGTACCTCCCCGTAAAAATGAAAATGCCACAGGTCCCGCATCAGCCACATGTCCTTCCAGTTGCCGATGCCGGGCAGGAATGCGTCCATCAGCACCACGCGCTCCGTTTCATCCGGATACTGCGCCGCATACGCGTATGCCACCATCAGGCCGATATCGTGGCCAACGATGGTGGCCTTCTCGAAACCCAGCGACTTGACCAGCGCATGAATGTCCTGCGCCATGGTCTTTTTGTCGTAACCGGTCGCCGGCTTGCCGGAGGCGCCGGCGCCGCGCAGGTCGGGAACGATGACCGTATGGGCCTGCGCCAAATCGCCCATCGCCGGCCGCCACATGTGGCCGGTCTCGGCATAGCCGTGCATCAGCACGACAGGATTTCCTTTCCCGCCGATTTGGTAGTGCAGGCTTACGTCATTGACTTGAGCGGTACGGTCGCTGAAGCCGGCCGGGGCCGATGTCGGGGCGTTTGATGAGTTCATGGCGATCTCCTCGGGCTGGGCAGACGGCGCTCATTCCATGCCTTTCTTGATTGCCATCGGGCGATGCGGCATGTATCCGTTTGATCCGGTCCATCATACACATCAGGGTATGACTTCCGTACCGGCGGCGGCCTCATTAAGCCTGCCGGATTGATCCTCCTCAAACAGCTTGAACCCGCCGCCCGGATGAAGGCTGCAGATGTATCGCCGGGAAATGCGCACCTCGAAGGCATCTTGCCGAAATGAAATCTGCCGGAACGCTTCTCAGCTCACTCCCGAAACAGATACAAGCCGACGCACAACGCTCCGCCCACGATATACAGCAGCCACGTCTCCGAAATGGCATACGGGTACAGCATCAGCGCTACCCCGATCCATTTGGTATAGACGAGGGACGATTTCTTCCCGTAACGGTAGGCGGCATAACCGATGATGCCGAACAGGACGGCGCCGAAAATGTACGCCGGGCTGGGAAGCGTGAAGCCGAGGGATTGGAGAGTCTGCAGTTGATCCATTTACAGTGCGGCGTCGGTCGGGCGCATCGGACAGTCAGGCGGCAGAAGGGCCCGCGGGGAAATAAATTGTACATTTTTGCCGGCCGCAGCGGGCGCGCTGCCGTGTTGCCCGCCCCTTGCATCGGATCCTGCCACGACCGCCAAAATGCACACTTTACTCCCACGCCGGCTCTTGTGAATCAGATCTTCAGATTTTGCGACCACGCCAGCGCCGCCAGATGCGCTTCGTTCACCTGCCTGGCATTGACGAACAGGGAGTCCGCCAGCGCGCCGGCCTGCCCGTCCTTGCGCTCGCAGGCTTCGGCCAGCGCCAGGAACGGGCCGTACATGCCTTCGCGCGCAAGCAGCGCCTGCGATACGGAATCCGACAGTTGAATGTGTTCCAGCACTTGTTCCATCGGTATGCCCAGCAACCGGTCCAGCAAGGAGAACATGCCGGTGACGAAAAGATTTTCGGCTTCGTTTTTCGGCAGCAGATTACGGCCGAGCAGTTCGGCGAAGCGCCCGCGGATGATTGCGGACTGCATCAGCGCGGCGGCGTATCCGCCGGTGCTGGCCGTCGCCAGCAGCAGCGACAGCCAGCGGTAGAGCGTGGAGTAGCCAAGCATCGTGACCGCATGCCGCAGCGATTGTATTTCCGCGCCGAGGCCGAAGCCGACCGAGTTGATGTAGCGGAACAGCTTGTAGGACAGCGCGGCATCGCGCTTGAGCACGCCTTCCAGCTCGCGCACATCGGCATTTTTCTTGACCAGCCTCATGAGTTGCAGGATGATGCCCTGCGCGGCATTCATCCCTTTCGGCTGGTTTCCCGGACGCGGCGCCAGGTACAGTTTTCCGGCAAAGACGTCCAGTCCCATCGATGCGCAGGAATCGTATTCCTGCCATGTGCCGACGTCGCGCACGGCGATGCGGGACGCCGCCGGTTTGCGGGCGCCGTAGTTCCTTACCTGCTCGGCAAGTTCGGCCGCGCTGCCGCCGACTTCGATATGCGTGACATGCGTCAGCGGCGGCTTGTCCTGCACGAGCGGATCGATATCCCGCAGCGAAATGCCGAAGCCCTGCCCGCGCAAGGTCTCGGCCGCGGCCAGCGTATCGGCATCCGCCAGATCGGTCAGCGTCAAGCCCAATACCGTGCCTTTGGGCGGCAGCGCTTGCAGCGCAGCGTCCGCCAATAGCGCGGGTGTCGCTTCCAGGAACAGCATGCTGTCGCCCAGCAGCCAGCCCGACTCCGGATCGTTCAGCTGTTCGCCGGCAAAAACAACAAGCTCCTTGATATCCGCATCGCTCGCCATGCCCGCATTGCTTCCGCTCTGCTGCCAGCTCAGTTCATAGCCGAAGACCCGTTGTTTCGGGTCCAGCAGCGGCTCTCGCACGATGATTTTTGGTTCCGACATGATGCTTTGAAAAACCCTTAAAAATAACCGGCGGCGACGCGCCGTTCCATTCGATCAGAATCCCAGGCTTTCCAGCAGATCGTCCACCTGCTCCTGGCCGGCAACCACATCGCTGTTGGCGGCGGGATTGATCTGCGGTCCGTTCAGCAGCCCGCTGCCGGTATCGCGCCGCGTATCCGGCGGCGCATAATCGATCAGCAATTGCACCAGTTGCTGCTCCAGGCCATGCGCAAGATCCGTTATTCTCTTGATCACCTGCCCTGTCAAATCCTGAAAATCCTGCGCCATCATGATATCCAGCAGATGCTGTTTGATGTCATCGCTGGCGCGGCGCGCTTCCTCCATGCAGCCGATCGTGCGGGCAGCCATGGCACGGTATTTCTCCTCCGAGAAAGGGGCCTCCATCGCATCGCGCCAGCCGTTTGCGATTGCGTCCGCGTTCACGCCTATCCTGTCCTGCAGCGGGCCGGCGGCATCGGTCGCATTCAGTACGCGTTGCGCCGCCTGTTCGGTCATCTTCGCGACATAGTCGAGGCGATCCCTGGCATTCGGTATCTCGTGGGCGGCCTTTTCGATGAGCTTGTCGAACCCGAGCCCGCGCAGGCTGTCGTGCAAGCTGCGCGTCATCTGGCCCACCCGCATCAAAACCTCTTCGTGCTGGCGGGGATCCGCGTCTGCCTGGCCGTGCGGCGCGGCTGATGCGATGGGTCCGGCGCGTTGCGTATCCATCTCAGGCCCCGACTTTCTCGAGCTTCTCGAAAATTTTCGAGAGCTTCTCGTCCAGCGTGGCGGCGGTAAACGGTTTGACCACGTAGCCGTTGGCGCCGGCCTGAGCGGCTGCGATGATGTTCTCCTTCTTCGCTTCGGCGGTCACCATGAGCACCGGGAGCTTGGACAGAGCCGCATCGGCGCGAATCGCCTTGAGCATGTCGAGCCCGTCCATCACCGGCATGTTCCAGTCGGAAATGACGAAATCGAACTGTTCGCTTTTCAGTTTCGCCAGCCCCATGGCGCCGTCTTCGGCTTCATCGACATTCGTGTAGCCCAGTTCCTTCAAGAGGTTGCGCACGATGCGCCGCATCGTTGAAAAGTCGTCTACAACAAGGAATTTTATTTTCGGATCAGCCATAAATTACTCCATTGATTCTTTAAACCGATATCAGCTTATCGGCGGTTCACTGCAAAACTTGAGCGGAAAATTCCATCATGCGCCATGATCTTCGATATGCCCCGCTAAACCCGCAGCGCACGGCTGCCGTGCTCGGTGAGGTAGCCCAGGACCATGCCCGGCAGCGCTTTCAGCGCACCGACTTCATGGGTGGCGCCGACGGCGATCGCTTCGCGCGGCATGCCGAACACGACGCAGGTCGATTCGTCCTGTGCAAAATTGTAGGCGCCGGCCTGTTTCATTTCAAGCATGCCTGCCGCACCGTCCTTGCCCATGCCGGTCAGAATGACGCCGATCGCATTTTTACCGGCATGCGCCGCAGCGGAATGGAACAGCACGTCGACCGATGGACGATGCCGGTTCACCGGCGGCCCCTGATCGAGCTGGGTGAGATAGTTGGCGCCGCTGCGCGCCAGCAGCAAATGCGCATTGCCCGGCGCGAGATAGGCGTGCCCGGGCAGCACCCGCTCTCCATGCACCGCCTCCTTGACGGAAATTTTGCACAGGCCGTCGAGCCGCTGGGCAAACGAGCGCGTGAATCCTTCCGGCATATGCTGCACAAGCAGGATGCCGGGGCAGTCCGACGGCATCTGCATCAGGAATTCCTTGATCGCCTCCGTGCCACCGGTGGAAGCGCCGACGATGATCAGTTTTTCGCTGCTGGTAAGGGTATTGCGAATGGCGGGCAGCGCTTGCGCGGGTGCCGATCCGGCGCCGGCGGGAGCAAGGTTCACCGGCCTGACTCTCGCCTTGGATGCGGCACGGATCTTGTCGGTAATGGTTTCGGCATATTCCAGCATGCCGTTTTGAATCGATATCTTCGGCTTGGTCACGAAATCCACGGCGCCCAGCTCCAGCGCGCGCATCGTGATTTCCGATCCGCGTTCCGTCAAGGTCGATACCATGACGACCGGCATCGGCCTCAGCCGCATCAGCTTTTCGAGGAAATCGAGGCCGTCCATCTTGGGCATTTCGACGTCGAGCGTGAGCACATCGGGATTGGTCTTCCGGATCATTTCCCGCGCGACGATCGGATCGGGAGCGACGCCGACCACTTCCATGTCGGTCTGGCTGCCGATGATTTCGCGCAGGACGCTGCGGATCAGCGCGGAGTCGTCCACGATCAGGACCTTGATCTTCATGATGCGCCCGTTCCGGCGATTGCCGCCGTTCGGCGCAAGGCGGCGCCACGTTGCCGATGGCGGCCGGGCCGGCAAGTGTGCTTTTTACCAATCGTCATCACATCCTTTACGTGGCAAGAATAATACTGTTGGCCCAGGCCAGCGCCTTGCCCTGGGTCTGATTCAGCAGGTCGACGCCGCTCTGCGAATGCGCCGCGACGAATTCGACGACGGCGCCTTGATCCTCTTCCTCCAGCGCCTGCGCAAGATTGAGCAGTTCGCCCACCGAGCCTTCCCGCCTGACCAGGGCGAGGCTCACTTCCGGCGCGAGGCCGAGCGAGGTCACGACCTTTTCCATCGGCAGCCCGAGCAGCGCATCCATGACCGACACGATGCCGGCGATGAATGCACCGTCCGCCAGCACGGTCCCGCCCTTCCCATGCAAGGCGACCAATTCCATGAATCTGCCCCGGGTAGCGGCAAGATGCAGCAGCGGCTGGCTGCCCGCGCCCTGGCTGCCCTCGGCCAGCATCAGCAGCAGCAGCCAGCGCTGAAGCTGGCGACGGCCGAGAATGACGATTGCGCTTCCAATCGATCGCAACGGACTGCGCAGGCCGGTTGCCGCGGAGTTCGCCAGCCGCAGCAAATTAACGCCCAGGGTCGGATGCTGCTTGAAAATTTCCTCGATTTCAGCCAGTTCCGCATCCTGCTGAATCAGCGCAAGCAGGCGAATCACGGTGACGTGCGCCGGCGAAAGCCGCTTGCCGGCAATGATTTCCGGCCTGGAAAAATAATAGCCCTGGAACAGGTGATAACCCAGCGCGGAACAGCGGGCGAACTCTTCCTGCGACTCCACTTTTTCGGCCAGCAGGAGCGCGTTCAAGCCGGTCACTTCCCGCGTTACCGCTTCGAGTTGCGACGGGATCATTTTGAAGATATCGACTTTAATGATGTCGACCAGCGGGAGAAACTGCCTGTTGGCGCTATTGGTTCCCCGAAAATCGTCGAGCGCGAATCGAAAGCCCTTTTCCTTCAGATCGATGCAGCGGTGCTGCACGGCATCGGTCGCAACGGCCGTTTCGAGTATTTCCAGCACCACTTTCTCCGGAGGCAGCAACTCGATCTCATCGCTCATCAGAAACGCCGTGTCGCAATTGATGAAGCCAGGATATTTTCCGAGTACCGTCTCGATGCCGAATTCGCTAAGCGTGCGGATGATCACGGCGGAAGTGGCGGACACGTCATCGACAATCACCGCACGGTTGGCGCTGCCGGACCGGAATAGCAGTTCGAACGCGTAGATGCGCTGTTCACGATCCAGGATCGGCTGGCGTCCCAGGTAAATATCTTCTATCGTCGTTAGCAATGTGTATCCTGAAAGCCGTTAGGAAAAGCGGTAATTCCGATGCAGTTTTTTTATGATGTCAAGAAATACTGCGTCAGCCGCGATTCCATTCCTGATGGCTCATCCCGTACTTGCTTCTAGAATTCTTCCCACTCTTCGCCGCCGGCCATCGCCAGTTTGCGCGGTGCCGCAGCCGACTGCGCCGCCACAGCCCCTGCCTTCGGCTTCATCGGCAATATATTCACCGGCGTGCCGCGCATGGCCGGCTGCGGCGCCGCTTCCTGCCCTTCCGGCCCCAGCTTGAAGATGCCCACCACCTGCGCCAGATGACCGGCCTGCTCCTGCATGCTCTCCGCCGCCGCCGCCGCTTCCTCCACCAGCGCCGCATTCTGCTGCGTCACCTGGTCCATCTGCGCAATGGCCTGATTGACCTGCTCGATGCCCGCACTCTGCTCCTGGCTCGCCGCCGTGATCTCGCTCATGATGTCGGTCACCCGCTTGACGCTGGCCACCACTTCATCCATCGTCGCCCCGGCCTGATTCACCAGCTTGCTGCCGGCTCCGACTTTTTCCACCGAGTCGCCGATCAATGTCTTGATTTCCTTGGCCGCATTCGCAGAACGCTGCGCCAGGCTGCGCACTTCGGTGGCCACCACCGCAAACCCGCGGCCCTGCTCGCCTGCCCTGGCCGCTTCGACCGCCGCATTCAGCGCCAGGATATTGGTCTGGAACGCGATGCCGTCGATCACGCTGATGATGTCGACGATCTTCCGGGCCGATTCGTTGATCGAGCCCATCGTGTGAACCACTTGCGAGACGACGTTGCCGCCCTTGACGGCGACGTCGGAGGCGGTCACGGCCAGCTGGTTGGCCTGGCGCGCATTGTCGGCATTTTGCTTGACGGTGGAAGTCAGCTCCTCCATCGAGGAGGCGGTTTCTTCCAGCGAGCTGGCTTGCTGCTCGGTGCGCGAGGACAGGTCGAGATTGCCGGAAGCGATCTGGCTCGATGCGGTCGCGATGGTGTCGGTGCTGCTGCG
>JAQGLW010000182.1 GCA_028292665.1 Herminiimonas sp. | reverse complement strand
TTTTCCATGCTGATCAATCCGGCATCGATCTGCTCTTGCAGCAACGAGTGGTCGCGTGTAATTTGCACGAGCTGATTTTGCCGCAAGCGGTAAGCCCGGGAATCTCCGACATGCGCTATGGTGACTTTATCGTGATGGAAAAATGCCATTACCAGCGTCGTACCCATACCGCTGTATCGCGGCTCCATTCTGGCCGCCTCGATAATGGAGTTGTTGGTATGCACAATGGCTTCAACGACCATTTGCTGAATGCGTTTGCTGCGATAAGAGCGCATATCCAGCTGCTGGTTCTGCAATCGCTCTTCCAGCGCCTCCTTGAGTACCGCTGTCGCTATTCCGCTCGCCACTTCTCCGGCGCTATAGCCGCCCATTCCATCCGCCAGGATGGCGATCCCGCAAGCCGTGCTGATCGCAATGGAATCCTCATTATGCGATCGGACCAGGCCGGTGTCGGTTTTTAAGGCAAATTCGAGCTCGACTTCTTGGTAGGCCATTAGGGGTTATGCGATAAGACTGCTTTGGACAAGTATGCGAACGCAGATTCTTTCAAAGGCTCGAAGTATTTTACAAAAGCCCAACGACTGCGGTTCTTGCATTTTAGTCATCTGATGAATTCGTACAGATGTTAACCTGTTTGCTTCGAGCGTCACAAATGTATTGATCAAGCTGCATCCGTTTTTCAGATTGTATAGTACCTGACGCCATAAGAAAGTCGCACTTTCAAAATACAACGGGGAGCCGAAGCTCCCCGCATTCCGCTTTACAAGCGGTCCATGGCAAGTAACGCAGATTACAACATGGATTTCAGCAACCGTGCCATTTCCGAAGGATTCTTGGTGGCTTTGATGCCGCAGGCCGCCATGATTTCCAGCTTGGCCTGTGCAGTATCTGCGCCGCCGGAAATCAGCGCGCCGGCATGTCCCATGCGCTTTCCTGCAGGAGCGGTCACGCCTGCGATGAAGCCGACTACCGGTTTTTTCATGTTGTCCTTGATCCAGTAGGCTGCATTGGCTTCGTCAGGACCGCCGATTTCACCGATCATGATGACCGCATCCGTTTCCGGATCGTCGTTGAACATTTTCATGATGTCGATGTGCTTCAGGCCGTTGATCGGATCGCCGCCGATACCGACTGCCGACGATTGACCGAGCCCCAGCGCGGTCAACTGACCGACTGCTTCATAGGTCAGCGTGCCGGAGCGCGATACGACGCCGATGCGGCCTTTCTTGTGAATATGGCCCGGCATGATGCCGATCTTGATTTCGTCCGGCGTGATGAGGCCGGGGCAGTTCGGGCCAAGCAGCAGGGTTTTGCTGCCGGCTTTCGCCATGCGGTCCTTCAGCGCGAGCATGTCGCGTACCGGAATGCCTTCGGTGATGCAGATCGCTAGGTCGAGTTCGGCCTCGACGGCTTCCCATATTGCGGCTGCAGCCCCTGCCGGAGGCACATAAATGACGGACACATTTGCGCCGGTTTTCGCTTTTGCTTCGGAAACGTTGGCGAAAATGGGAATGCCCTCGAAGTCTTCGCCCGCTTTTTTCGGGTGCACACCTGCGACGAAGCAGTTTTTGCCATTGGCGTACTCACGGCACATGCGGGTGTGAAATTGGCCGGTCTTGCCGGTAATGCCTTGCGTGACGACTTTTGTATCTTTATTGATCAGGATCGACATATCTGTTCCTTGTGCGATTATTTACCTTGGGCCGCAGCGACAACCTTCTGCGCGGCTTCTTCCATCGTATCGGCCGAGATGATCGGCAGGCCGGAATCGGCCAGCATCTTTTTGCCGATATCCTCATTGGTGCCCTTCATCCGCACAACCAGCGGCACTTTGAGCGATACCGCCTTGGAAGCGACAATGACGCCTTCGGCAATCACGTCGCAACGCATGATGCCGCCGAAGATGTTGACCAGGATTGCCTTCAGGCCCGGATTTTTCAGCATGATCTTGAAGGCTTCGGTTACTTTTTCCGCCGTGGCGCCGCCGCCGACGTCGAGGAAGTTGGCCGGTTCGCCGCCGAACAATTTGATGGTGTCCATCGTCGCCATTGCCAGACCGGCGCCGTTGACCAGGCAGCCGATATTGCCGTCGAGCGAAATATAGGCCAGATCGAATTTGGAGGCTTCGATTTCGGCAGGATCTTCTTCATCGAGATCGCGGTAAGCGATGATTTCAGGGTGACGGAACAATGCATTGGAATCGAAGTTGAACTTGGCGTCGAGCGCGATAACCTTGCCCGAACCAGTCAGGATCAGCGGATTGATTTCAGCCAGCGATGCATCGGTTTCCCAGTACGCCTTGTACAAGCCTTGCAGCTGGACACGGGCATCGGCGATGGAAGCGGCAGGAACTCCGATCTTGGCGGAGATCGAGTCGGCCTCGGCGTCGGTCAGGCCGACTGCCGGATCGATGGCGATCTGATGAATCAGTTCCGGATGCTTCTCCGCGACTTCTTCGATATCCATGCCGCCTTCGCTGGAAGCCATCAGCACCACGCGCTGGCTGACACGATCGGTCACCATGCTGACGTACAGTTCCTTCTTGATATCGGCGCCTTCTTCAACCAGCAGGCGGCGCACTTTCTGGCCTTCCGGTCCGGTCTGGTGCGTGACAAGCTGCATGCCCATGATTTCATTGGCATATTGCTTGACTTGCTCGAGGGATTTGGCGACTTTGACGCCGCCACCCTTGCCGCGGCCGCCGGCATGAATCTGGGCCTTGACGACCCATACCGCGCCACCGAGAGTCTGGGCCGCTTTGACGGCTTCTTCAACGGTCAGGCACGGGATGCCGCGCGGAACCGTCACCCCGAACTTGCGGAGGATTTCTTTACCCTGATACTCATGGATTTTCATGCGAACTTCCCTTCTGATGCTAATTGAAAAAGACTTCGTGATTTGACTAACTGGATCGGACTCCGCCCGGCGACTTGACCGACCAGCGCGGATAATATTCGGCAACTGCCGCACCATCGGTACGCAGAGCATGGCAACGGTCAAGTTGAAACGGTTTGCGATGCTGATCGTCGCTATTGCCCTCATCATGGGCGGCAAATATTTCACCGGAAAATGCCTGGATGGCGGCAGTGGGCAGTATCTGTGCAAGCTCGGTCAGATGCGTGCAACCTGCAATTCCGGACAACCGTTCTTTAAGCCCTTGGCGAAAACCATTCCTCAAATTGAGGCCGATGAGCTTCTTGTAAGCAGAACCTATCGTATCGCAATAGCCTGGGTAGGGGACGGCGTCGGATACAGCCTCCGCATCGACAATCGTCAACCGGCTATCGATTGTCAGACGCAACCATAAATCGTGGATCGGTTCGCCTGCGGGCCGCATGTTTGCAATGAATCCCGAGTCGCGGGTTTTGACGTCTGTAATGTGAGCATCGATATCCCATAGGCCATCGGTACGAGCGAAAGCTTCGACCTGGATGGCACGGGTATGCTTCAGCGCGCGGCGGGAAATCGGTTGTGACAGGGACATAAAGACCAGTGCCGTGAAGCGGCAACAAAATAAGAGCCGCATTTGCGTATCGCCGCCGCAGCTTCTGCGACAGCCGCCGCTCATGCGGCGCTGCAAAAAACCCCAAAAGTGTAGCACAGCTCAGTACTGTATAGCCACCCGGCAGTTGCCTGACAGGGGGATATTGCATCAGGCCATGTGGCGTCGGGGTTGAAGAATTGGCTAATTAGTTGTCGTTCGTATAGAAGGCTCTTCGATATGGCCTGCGGCCAGCTGTCCTGTGTCCATTCAGGGTGAACGATAACCCTGAACAAGTTTAGTCATTCATCGGCATTGCCGATATTGCGCATGGCGGCTTGTATCGCGTTATGCGAAAAACCGCGCTGCTGCAGAAATCGCATCTGCTTGGCTCGCTCGGCGGCATCGATCGGAGGATGGCCGAATTTTTTACGCCAGACTTCGCGAGCCCGCGCGATTTCATCCTGAGCCAGATCGGCTTTTATGCCCGTCATGGCATCGCGGTCGATCCCATGGCTTTGCAGTTCCGACAGAATGCGGTTATTGCCGAAACGCGCGGCGCGTCGATGCACCAGCGATTCGGAAAAACGAGTTTGCGATAATAGTTTGGCCGCTTCCAGCGCATCGAGCAAAGCTTCGACGTCGTCGCCTTCTTGCGCGTAGCGTGACAATTTGCGCGTCAATTCCAGGCGGCTATGCTCGCGTGCCGATAGGTAGCGCAGAGCACGCGCCTTCAGACTGATTTTCAACGGTGGCATGGCATCCTAAAGAGCGGGCTTCGCTCATGCAAGAAAACAGACGGCGCCGTTCCGGGCGCCGTCTGTTCGTCATTCCACTTCTTTAAGCTCTTTGGCTTCTTTATTGCCGGCTTTCTTCGTTGCAGGTTCTGCACCCTTGGCAGCGCCCAGTTCAGGCACGCCGAGCGAGACCCGAACCTTGTTTTCGATTTCACGCGCCAGTTCCGGACGCTCTTTCAGGTAGTTGCGCGCATTGTCCTTGCCCTGGCCGATACGCTCGCCGTTGTAGCTATACCAGGCCCCGGATTTTTCGACAATTTTTGCCTCGGAGCCGAGGTCGAGAATTTCACCCTCGCGCGATGTTCCTTCTCCATACAGAATATCGAAATGCGCTTCCTTGAACGGCGGCGCGATCTTGTTCTTGACGACCTTGACCTTGGTTTCGTTGCCGATCACTTCATCGCCGGATTTGATCGAGCCGGTACGGCGGATATCGAGACGAACCGATGCATAGAATTTCAATGCATTGCCGCCGGTCGTGGTTTCCGGATTGCCGAACATGACGCCGATTTTCATCCGGATCTGGTTGATGAAAATAACCAGCGTATTGGTGCGGTTGATCGAACCGGTAAGCTTGCGCAATGCCTGCGACATCAGACGCGCCTGCAGGCCGGGCAACGAGTCGCCCATCTCGCCTTCGATTTCGGCACGCGGGGTCAATGCGGCGACTGAATCGATGACGATCAGATCGAGACCGCCCGAACGCACAAGCGCATCGGTAATTTCAAGCGCCTGTTCGCCGGTATCCGGCTGGGAAATCAGCAAGTCGGATAAATTGATGCCCAGCTTCTGGGCGTAGCCGACGTCGAGCGCATGCTCCGCGTCGATGAAGGCGCAAGTGCCGCCCAGCTTTTGCATTTCGGCGATGGTTTGCAATGTCAGCGTGGTTTTGCCGGAGGATTCGGGCCCGTAGATTTCAACCACGCGGCCCCGAGGCAAACCGCCTACACCGAGAGCAATATCCAGTCCGAGAGAACCGGTGGAGACGACCTGCACCTCTTCCACCACGGCACCATCGGCCATGCGCATTACCGAACCTTTGCCGAACTGCTTTTCGATTTGCGCCAGGGCGGCGGCAAGGGCTTTACTCTTATCCGAGCTTGGTACGGATTTTTTATCGTCCATGAATGTTCTTTCAGCTGGTGGGATATTCAATAAGGTATTCAAACGGCTTTAAAAGCCGCTTTTTCAGTCACATCCTATACTGTATAAAAAAACAGTGCTTTATGCAAGCACTCAGTTCAAATTTTGCCAAAAGTTAATAATCTTGCCAATCTTTGCATTGCTTCCGCCTTGCTGCCATTAGTGAAACACAATAGACTACATCGAATGTAACTGTCCGGTGCCAACCCATGCGTATTTTGCTTGCCGAGGACGATAGTGTGCTGGCCGACGGCCTGACTCGCTCATTGCGCCAGTCGGGCTATGCGACCGATTGCGTCAAAAACGGACAGGAAGCAGATTCTGCATTATCCACCCAGGACTTCGATTTGCTGATTCTCGATCTGGGCCTGCCCAAAATGCCCGGGTTGGAAGTGCTGCGGCGTCTGCGCGCACGCAACTCCCACCTGCCGGTATTGATTTTAACGGCAGGCGATTCGGTCGAACAGCGGGTAAAAGGACTCGATTTAGGCGCGGACGACTATATGGCCAAGCCGTTCGCGTTATCCGAACTGGAAGCGCGGGTGCGGGCATTGACCCGCCGCGGCGCCGGCGGTGGCCCGACCGTCATCAAGCACGGCCCGCTCGCCTACGATCAGGTGGGGCGCATCGCCTACGTCAATGATCAAATGCTGGATCTGTCGGCGCGCGAACTCGGTTTGCTCGAAGTGCTGCTGCAACGCACCGGCCGCCTGGTTTCGAAAGAACAGCTGGTCGATCACTTATGCGAATGGGGCGAGGAAGTCAGCAATAATGCGATCGAGGTCTATGTGCATCGCCTGCGCAAGAAAATTGAATTTGGCGGCGTGCGCATCGCGACAGTGCGCGGCCTCGGTTATTGCCTGGAAAAATTTTCCGACGCACCGGCTCCTCACACACCGACCGCAAGCTGAAGTACGCCATGAAGAAAGTACCGCAGGCTGAGCCGCTCGAACCGGCGGTTCCGCCTTCTCCTGTCGGAAAAGCGTCATTGGCGGATCCCGGCCCGGATACGTCGGATCCTGCTGCATCGCCATTCTCCACACCTCACGCGTCCACAGAACCGGTCGAGACGCAGCCGGATGAACAGATTCAACGTTCGTTATTCGGCGAAATCATGGACTGGATGCTGGTGCCGTTGCTTCTGTTATGGCCAATCAGCATTGCGATCACCTATCTGGTTGCAAAATCCATCGCCAACCAGCCTTTCGACAGGGCGCTGGACGACCGCGTAACGGTCCTGGCGCAGCAAGTAAAGGAAGTGAACGGCAAACTCGTCGCACAGTTGCCCAGTTCAGCCAGGGATATCCTGCGGGCGGACGACATCGACAACGTCTATTTCCAGATTATCGGCCCACGCGACGAATTCATTGACGGCGACCGCGACATGCCGATCCCGATGGAAGAAGAGAAACCGCGGCCGTGGGCGGTGCAGTTCCGTTACGACAAGGTACGCAATATCGATGTGCGGATCGCTTACACCTATGTCAATTTGCATAAGGCCCAGGCAGGACAGCCGGCGTCAAAAGAACCTTCCATGGCACTGGTGCAGGTGGGGGAGACGCTGGACAAGCGGGTCTATCTTGCCAATCAGATTATCAAGGGAGTGATCCTGCCCGAGTTCATCATTCTGCCGATCGCGCTGGCGCTGGTCTGGTTTGCATTGTCGCGCGGATTATCGCCGCTGGCGGAATTGCAACGGCACATTCGCGCCAGACGATCGGATGATTTAAGTCCGATCGACTCGCGCCAGGTTCCGGAAGAAATTTCACCGTTGGTGCGATCCCTGAACGACATGCTGGATCGCCTGTCGCAAAGCATACAAATGCAGAAGCGCTTCATTGCCGACGCTGCGCATCAAATGAAAACGCCGCTGGCCGGCATGCGCATGCAGTCCGAACTTGCATTGCGTCAGACCAGCCATGACGAGATTCACCGCTCACTCGAACAACTGTCGAAAAGCTCGGAATCCGCAACGCGCCTGGTCAATCAATTGCTTGCACTGGCGCGCGCCGAAAATCAAACGCCGCACGCGGCGCCATTCGTACCGATTGAATTATCCGAACTGGCGCGCAGCGTGGTGCATGACTGGGTGCAGGTTTCTTTTACCCGACAGATTGATCTCGGCTTCGAACAGCCGGGGCATCCGGTCATGACGCAAGGTAATCCGACCATGATGCGGGAACTGCTTAGCAACCTGATAGATAATGCATTGCGTTATACGCCGGCTGCAGGCAGCGTCACGGTCAGGGTACGCGCAGACCACAGGCAGCAGCAGGCCATTCTGGAAGTCGAAGACACGGGACCGGGCATACCCGCAGCGGAACGCTCGCATGTATTCGAGCGCTTTTACCGCATTTTGGGCAGCCAGATGGAGGGCAGCGGACTGGGATTGGCCATCGTTCGTGAAATCGCGCAACAACACGATGCGGAAGTAGATATCTTCAATAATCCGCGCAGCCATGACATGAAATTTCCCGGATGCCTGTTTCGGGTGGCTTTGCATATGAAACAACGTCCGACGTTCATCGAGGATATCGGTTGATATGACATCCAGTCCGCTAAAATCAGTACCGGTCAAACATGCCACTTACTGGCAGCTTACCCGGCGTTTGACCTTGATATTGTTGTCGGTCTGGTTCCTGGCAACCTTCGGTGTCATTTTTTTCGCCCGTGAATTATCCGGCGTCAGCTTATTCGGCTGGCCGTTCTCGTTTTACATGGCGGCGCAGGGGCTGACGCTGATTTACGTGATTCTCGTGGCTGTTTATGCGTGGGGCATGCGGCATCTCGACAAAACATTCAACGGCGTTGATACCAATGGCCAATAAGACTTTTTCTCGGCAGCTTAGACGCTATTACAGTTGGTACACCATCGGATTCATCCTGTTCCTGATCGCGTTGTCGATCCTGGAAAAAGAAGGGTTCCCGCGAATCTGGATCGGCTATCTTTTCATTTTCTCGACGATCGTTCTTTATGCAGGCATCGGCGTCATCAGCCGCACCTCCGATGTATCGGAATACTATGTCGCAGGCCGACGCGTTCCCGCCCTGTTCAACGGGATGGCGACAGCCGCCGACTGGATCTCGGCGGCAAGTTTCATCAGTCTGGCCGGCGGGCTGTACCTGCTGGGTTTTGACGGACTTGCGTACATCATAGGCTGGACCGGAGGCTACTGCCTGGTCGCATTGCTGATTGCGCCCTATCTGCGAAAATTCGGCCAATACACGATTCCTGATTTTCTGGCGGCACGCTATAGCGGCCGCTACAGCGGCAATCCCATCCGAATCTTCTCTGTAGCGGCCACGATAGCCATTTCATTTACCTATGTAGTCGCGCAGATTTACGGAGTAGGATTGATCACCTCGCGCTTTACCGGCATTGATTTTTCAGTCGGCATTTTTCTTGGCCTTGCGAGCATCCTGGTGTGTTCTTTCCTGGGCGGCATGCGCGCCATTACATGGACCCAGATTGCGCAATACATCATTATCATCATCGCCTACATGATTCCCGTGATGTGGCTGTCTGCAAAACATACCAGCATGCCGATTCCGCAAATTGCCTATGGTTCGGCCTTGTCCAAATTGAGCGCCCGGGAAAAAGCGCTTGCCGACGATCCGAAAGAACAGCAGGTGCGCGCCATATTCAAACAACGTGCAGACGACTACGAAGCAAAACTGGAAGCTTTGCCGAAGTCGTGGGAGGAAGGCCGTACCGAAGCGCAGCAACGGGTCGAAGAACTGAAGACGGGCAACGCATCGCTGATCGAAATCAAGGCGGCCGGCCGCGCGCTTGCCAATTATCCCAAAGATACCGATGAAGCCAGACGGTACTGGACTGAAGCCAGGGCCGGCAATCTGGCGCGCGCAGCCCCCGTGAATTCCCATACCACGCCTTTTTCCGGCAAGGATAAAGCGGCTTCCGATATAAAGCGCAACAATTTCCTGGCGCTTGTGTTCTGCCTGATGATGGGAACCGCTGCGCTACCGCATATACTGGTGCGCTATTACACCACGCCATCGGTACACGAAACACGAGTGTCGGTATTCTGGACTCTCTTTTTCATCATGCTGGTCTATACCGCAGTCCCGGCGCTGGCGGTGCTGGTGAAATACGATATTTATACATCGCTGGTCGGCTCCGATTTTTCCAGGCTGCCGGCCTGGGTATCGTACTGGGCCAGCATCGACAAGATCAATCCTCTGGTCAACATTATCGACATAAACGGAGACGGCATAGTACAGCTTGCGGAAATCGCAATGGACGGCGATATGGTGGTGCTGGCGACGCCTGAAATCGCCGGACTGCCCTATACCATATCGGGACTCATAGCCGCCGGCGGCCTCGCTGCGGCATTATCCACCGCAGACGGATTGCTGTTGACGATCTCGAATGCGCTGTCGCACGATACCTATTTCAAGACTGTCGACCCGACCGCATCGACGCAGAAACGCGTCACAATTTCCAAACTGCTGCTGCTGGTGGTTGCACTGGTGGCGGCTTATGCCGCCTCCCTGAAACCCGGCGATATCCTTTCGCTGGTAAGCGCTGCATTTTCGCTGGCGGCATCAACCCTGTTCCCTGCGCTCGTATTAGGCGTTTTCTGGAAACGCGCGAATCAGCAAGGAGCGATCGCAGGCATGATCATCGGTTTTGCCGTTTGCGTGTATTACATGCTGATCACGATGCCGTCCCTGGGAGGCTCATCCATGAACCAGTGGTTTCACATCGCGCCAATCTCGGCCGGAGTGTTCGGCGTGCCGGCCGGGTTGCTGGCCCTGGTCATTACAAGTTTGTTCACGCCGCCGCCGGACCAGCGGACATTGGCACTGATCGACCATATCCGGGCACCCTGAATCAAAAAATTCCGGCTGGCATGTTTCTTGATATGGTGATTGTCTGCTGTTACATGAAATCAACCACCAGGCAAAACCATGCCATATTTTTTCGATGAGATGTACGCCGACGAATCGGCTACCGTACGCGAACATTATCGCGAGTTCGAGAGATGGTTATCCGAACAGGCCCCTGAAACGATCGCACGCAAGCGAGCCGAAGCCGATCTGATTTTCCGGCGGGTCGGCATCACGTTTGCTGTGTACGGCAACGATGCCGGCACCGAACGCCTGATCCCGTTCGATATCATCTCGCGCATCATTCCCGCTGCCGAATGGGTGCAAATGGAAGCCGGCCTGGTGCAACGCGTCAATGCGTTGAACATGTTCATTCACGATATCTACCACGATCAGAATATCGTGAAGGCAGGCGTCATCCCGGCCGAACAGATATTCAGGAATGCCCAGTACCGGCCGGAAATGCAAGGCATCTCGGTCGCATCCGACATCTATGCCCATATTGCCGGGGTCGACATCGTGCGTGCAGGCAAGGGCGAATTCTATGTGCTCGAAGACAACCTGCGCGTACCGTCCGGCGTGTCGTACATGCTGGAAGACCGCAAGATGATGATGCGCCTTTTCCCCGAGCTGTTTACGCGCTACAAGGTCGCGCCGGTTGCGCACTACCCCGACCTGCTGCTCGATAACCTGCGTTCGGTGGCACCCATGGGGATAACCGATCCGACCGTGGTCGTGATGACGCCGGGCATGTACAACTCGGCTTATTTCGAGCATGCGTTTCTGGCGCAGCAAATGGGTGTGGAACTGGTCGAGGGCAAAGACCTGTTCGTCAATGACAATGCGGTCTACATGCGCACCACGCGCGGACCGCAACGGGTTGACGTGATTTATCGCCGTATCGACGACGACTATCTCGACCCGCTGGCATTCCGCCCCGACTCGTCTCTCGGCGTGCCGGGCCTGTTGTCGGTCTACCGTTCAGGCCGCGTGACATTGGCCAACGCGATCGGCACCGGCGTGGCCGACGACAAATCGATTTATCCGTTCGTGCCGGACATGATCAGGTTCTACCTTTCGGAACAGCCGATTCTCAACAATGTACCGACTTACCAGTGCCGCAAGAAGGAGGATCTGGCCTATACGCTGGCGCATCTTCCGGAACTGGTGGTCAAGGAAGTGCACGGTGCGGGCGGTTACGGCATGCTGGTAGGACCGGCTTCGACCAAGGCGGAAATCGAGGACTTCCGCAAACGGCTGATCGCCAAACCGGACGGCTACATTGCGCAACCGACGCTGGCATTGTCCGCCTGCCCGACCTATGTCGAATCCGGAATCGCGCCGCGCCATATCGACTTGCGGCCTTTCGTGCTGTCCGGGAAAACCATTTCGATGGTCCCCGGCGGATTGACGCGCGTCGCATTGAAGGAAGGATCCCTGGTGGTGAATTCATCCCAGGGCGGCGGCACCAAGGACACCTGGATACTGGAAAAGTAGCCTGGCCGAAGGGTTCCATTCGCATACACGATTCATATTGAGACAGGTTCCAACATGCTAAGCCGCACCGCCGACCACTTGTTCTGGATGGCCCGTTACACGGAGCGTGCCGAGAATACTGCACGGATGCTCGATGTCAACGTCGAAACGGCCCTGTTGCCGCAATCGGCGGAAGCAGCCGAACAAGGCTGGCGCGCGATGCTGGGCATCTCCGAATTGCAGAATCTGTTCGATGACAAATACGGCTTGCTGACGCGGCGCGACGTGCTGGACTTCATGGTCCGCGACCCGGGCAATCCTTCATCGATCGCCTCGTGCCTGAACCAGTCCCGCGAGAATGCACGTGCCGTGCGCGGCACCTTGACGACGGAAGTATGGGAAACCCTGAACACCACATGGCTCGACATGGAGGGCCAGCTGAAAGGCCGGGTACTGGAAAAGAACCCCGGCCAGTTTTTTGAATGGGTAAAATACCGATCCCATCTGTCGCGCGGCGTCACCATCGGCACCATGCTGAAAGACGAGGCATTTTATTTTATCCGCCTCGGCACCTTCCTGGAGCGGGCCGACAACACCGCCCGCATTCTCGATGTCAAATTCCACGGCGCCAAGCATGGGCCGCAATCCGGCGAACCCGCGGGACAGGAAGAACCTCAACTCGATTTCTACTATTGGGCGGCAATCCTGCGCTCAGTCTCCGCCTTCGAGATTTATCGCAAGGTTTACCGCGATGTCATTACGCCTTCGCGCGTGGCGGAACTGCTGATGCTGCGCGCAGACATGCCGCGTTCTCTGCTGGCATGCATGGATGAAGTCGTCGCCAATCTCGGGCACGTGGACAATGAGGCGTCGGCCGATACGGAACGCTTTGCCGGCAAACTGCATGCCGAACTCAAATTCAGCCGCATCGAGGATATTCTGGCCGAAGGCTTGCATGACTACCTGACCCAGTTCCTGGAGAATATCTTCGAACTGGGCAACCGGGTCAGCCGCGACTTCCTCGTGCCACTTGCGGCATGATCAACCAACCCCATATCCGATTCATGCTTCGCCTATATCGAGACAGGCTTTAGATGCTTTCCATCCGACATGAAACGGTTTATCAATATACCGCTCCGCTCGCCTATACAATTCAGCAATTGCGGTTGTCGCCGCGCTCCGAGGCCCATCAGCACACACTGTCGTGGCACATCGCGACAGCCGGGCGATGCCATGCGTTCACCGATGCATTCGGCAATCTGAGCCATATGCTGACCATAGCCGGGCGCCACAGCGAAGTCAGGATTGTTGCGCAAGGCATGGTGGAGGTAACCTCGCTCGACCGTGGACGCCTGCCTGAGAAGGGAAGCCTTTCGCCGCTCGTCTTTACCGTACCGACCCGCCTGATCGAATCGACCGAGACGATCGCCGATTTTGCTGCCCGCCACCTGCAAAACGGCGCCCGCAGCCATGGCTTGCTTTCGCTGGCAGAGGCGATTCGTGGTGCAGTGTCGTACCAAAGTGGTGCTACCGGCGTCACCAGTACCGCAACCGATGCACTGAAATTGGGACAAGGTGTCTGTCAGGATCATGCGCATTTGTTTCTGGCTTGTTGCCATACGCAAAATATTCCTGCCCGTTATGTATCCGGTTATATCGATCCCGGTACGACCGCACATGCCGAAAGCCATGCCTGGGTCGATGTCTGGGTGGAAGAAGTCGACTTTTCCGGCTGGCTCAGCATAGACGTGACCCACGCATGCTTCATCAATGATTCATATTGCCGGCTTGCGATCGGGCGCGACTACGATTCCGCCGCGCCGGTGCGCGGCGTACGGCATGGCGGCGGCGCCGAGTCGCTTGCGGTCGACGTCAAGGTCTCGGTCAACTGAACGGATAACGGTCGCCGGCTTCCTGTAAAATCCAGCTTTTGCACCACATTATGCAATCATGACCTATTGTGTCGCCATGCGCCTCGAAACGGGGCTGGTTTTTCTGTCCGACTCGCGGACCAATGCCGGAGTCGATCAGGTTGGCACCTTCCGCAAGACAAGCGTGTTTGAAAATCCGGGCGACCGCATCATGGTATTGATGACAGCCGGCAATCTGTCGATTTCACAATCGATCCGGCAAATCATCGCCGAACAAGTTACGGCCGACGGCAAAAGCATATGGAATGTCGCCTCCATGTATGAGGCAGCCCAGATTATCGGTGAAGCGATACGCCTGGTCCATGAACGCGATGCCAAATCGCTCGAACAATTCGGTATCGACTTCAATGTAAGCATGATCTTCGGCGGTCAGATCAAGGGCGAACGCTGTCGTTTGTTCCAGATGTATTCGGCCGGCAATTTCATCGAATCGCATAATGAAAACACCTACTTTCAGATCGGTGAAGCAAAATACGGCAAACCGATCATCGATCGGGTGATCACCCCCTCGACACCATTGGACGAAGCGGCAAAATGTGCGCTGATCTCGATGGATTCGACGCTGCGCTCCAATATCTCGGTCGGCCTGCCGCTGGATTTGCTGATCTACGAGGCCGATACATTGGCAGTGACCCGCTTTGTGACGATCGATGAGAAAAACCAGTATTTTCAAATGATCCGCAACACCTGGGGCAAGCAGTTGAAGAGCGTCTTCGAAGGAATTGCCGACCCGGTCTGGAATGCCGCCCCTGATATCACGGTCAATGTTTTGTCCGAGGCCGGCACGCAAAGCCAGCCGGTGCGCGTGCCGCCGCCGCCCAATCTGGCAGCGCCTTCGGATGTTCATCCTGCTCCGCTGCAGACCTTGGCGCAGCAGAGCGGCACGAACAGGCAACCCTGATGCGCGCTTCCCGCCGCACCCTCACACTGATACGAAAACCGCTCTAATATATCCGCCGTACAAGAATAGCCCGACGAGGCTATCGATCCCACTCCCTTGCCAAGGCTTGCTTCAGCGCCTGCCAGACACGTTGAAATCCATCGAGCAGTTCATCGGTTTTTTCCATGCTCTTTAAAAGATTTTGAATCATTCCGCCATCGGCAACCATCGTTCGCGCATGCCGGTATGCAATGAAAACCGTGGAACGATGCGAACACAGGCCTGTCCAAGAATTGGCTTCAAGAATACCGCCTCCTCCTGGCGTCCGTTAGGGATATCATGAAAAAAGTACTGAACTTCTTCTCCAAACAAGATGGAGGCATGGAAGATATCGCCACTGCTTACCGATTCAAGGAACCTACTTTAAACCCGTTGCCGCAAATCAATCCGCAACATGCGCAGCAACACACGCAATCAGCCGTCAATCAACCTGATCCAGCCGATGAATCCGAGCATATCCCCACAGGCTATGCAGAAATCGTCGCATTTTTCCAGAAGACGGTCGAAGGGCGAAAGTCTCCCTACAATGCACTGGTCAAGGCCGCCGATCGTCTCAAGGAATTCATTCCGGATGAAACCAGCCGCCTTCAAGCCGCAATGGCTATTTGCGGCGATCAATGGCCGCCGGATGTGTTGTCTCTCGCGATCAGCGCCCACATTGCAGACATTGACCTTGCGCGCAAAAAAGCCAAGAGCAATACGCATTCCTTGGCGACGGAACGTGCCGCCGGCCTGCGGGACGAAGCGGATCAGATCAAGAAACGAAATTCGAAAATCATGGATGAAATCCATGCATTGAATGAAAGCATCGCCAAACTTGAAGCGGCATTGAATGCCAACGGCGCAACGCTGGCATCGCTTAACGAGCAAATCCGGATTGCCGATGCCGATGCCAATTCCGTCAATTTTCTGGATCAGGCCGCTGAAAACATCAAGAACGATTTGCTGGCCAGGAAAGTCATTCTGGGTTTACCCTGAATCGGTACGACGACTCCTTCCAGCCAGGATAAAAAGCAAAAAGGCTGCAGGACAAATCGTCTTGCAGCCTTTCATGGGCAGAGCAATCTCAGAGCACGATCGTCTGTGCTTCGCCTTCCCTGCGCTCACGAATCTCGCCGATCAGGGCAACGGATTCCCCGGCCGCTTTCAATTGAGCCGTCGCCGCATCCGCATTCTCTTTCGAGACAATGACCGCCATCCCGATCCCGCAGTTGAATACACGGTGCATCTCCGCGTCGGCCACGCCGCCATGCTGCTGCAGCCAGGTGAACAGCGGCGGCATCGTCCAGGCATCGCGATGCAGCACAGCCGTCAGATTCTTCTGCAGCACGCGCGGCACATTCTCGACCAGCCCGCCGCCGGTGATATGCACCATGCCTTTGACTTCGAGCGTGCTCATCAGCGCCAATAACGGTTTGACGTAGATATGCGTCGGCTCCATCAACACGTCGGCCAGCTTGCGACCGTGGAAATCGGCATTCAAATCGGGTTTGGCAACTGAAATGATTTTGCGCACCAATGAATAGCCGTTCGAGTGCGCGCCCGAAGAAGCCAGGCCCAGCACCAGATCGCCCGGCATGATCTTGCTGCCGTCGATGATCTTCGCTTTTTCGACCGCGCCGACCGCGAAGCCTGCCAGATCGTATTCCCCATCCGGATACATGCCGGGCATTTCAGCGGTTTCACCGCCGATCAATGCGCAACCGGCCAGCTCGCATCCTTTGGCGATGCCCTTGATGACATCGGTCGCATTCGGCACGTCGAGCTTGCCGCAGGCGAAATAATCGAGAAAGAACAACGGTTCAGCACCCTGCACCAGAATATCGTTGACGCTCATCGCTACCAGATCGATGCCCACGGTGTCGTGCTTGTTCAGATGAAAAGCCAGCTTGAGCTTGGTGCCGACGCCGTCGGTGCCGGATACCAGCACCGGTTCCTTGTATTTTTTGCTGACTTCAAACAAGGCGCCGAAACCGCCGATGCCGCCCATGACTCCCTCGCGCATGGTGCGTTTGGCAAATGGCTTGATCGCTTCGACCAGCGCATCACCGGCATCGATATCGACGCCGGCATCGCGGTAAGAAAGGGAAACGTTAGTATTGGAACTCATGATGTGATTGGCGGCAGAGGCGGTAAAATAGATGGTTGAGAGGGGCCAGGGTCTGTTTAATGGTCGTTCAGGCAGAATTCGGTCGTATGCAGATTCTTGTTCATGCTTTCAAGATAACCATTAACAGATCCTATAATCCAGCCAAACCGTTATTTTATCAAACCGATCCGTCTATCCTTCTATTTCATGCCATTTTCTTTAACCCAAGAGCAAAAACAAACCTGGCTGTGGCTGGTGCTCGGGCTCTTGCTGGTGGCATTGCTGGTAGTGCTGGGGCCGGTCCTGACGCCTTTCATTGCCGCCGCCATCCTTGCTTATGCATTGAATCCGGGTGTGGATTGGCTGTCGTCGCGCCGGATCGGCAAATTTTCGGTGCCTCGCGCGCTGGCGGTGATGGCGATGATGGCGCTGCTGCTCGCAGCATTATTGGCGATGATACTGATCGTCATCCCGGTGCTGCAAAAAGAAGTTCCGCTGTTGCAGGAACAGATTCCGAATTTTCTGGCCAGGCTGAACGATACCCTTGGCCCCAGGCTGCAGGACCTCGGCATCACTACCCGCCTCGATGTCGCAGGCATCAAGGCGCTTTTATCGGAACGGGTAGCGACCAGCGGAAGCGGCATATGGAGCACCATACTGGCGTCTGCAAGAGTGGGCGGCGTCGCGGTCCTGGGCTGGATCGCGACGATTGCACTCATTCCGATCGCTTTATTTTATCTATTGCTGGATTGGCATCCGCTTCTGGCGCGATTGAAGAATGGCGTGCCGCGCCGCTGGGTCGCCAAGACAGTCGATCTGGCCGAGGAAGTCGACAGCCTGCTTGCGCAATATTTGCGCGGCCAGTTACTGGTCATGCTGGTGCTTTCGGTGTATTACTCCGTTGCGCTGGGAATTGCCGGATTCGACGTTGCGCTGCCGGTCGGGATCATCACCGGGCTGCTGGTGTTTATTCCTTATCTCGGTTTCGGATTGGGCCTGATACTGGCGCTGATTGCCGCCATGTTGCAATTCGATGGTTTTCATGGACTGATTCTGGTAGCCGTCATCTACGGCGCGGGACAGATTATCGAAGGATTTTTTCTGACGCCGCGCCTGGTCGGCGAACGGATCGGCTTGCATCCGCTGACGGTCATTTTCGCATTGCTCGCGTTCGGCCAGTTATTTGGTTTTGTCGGTGTGCTGCTGGCATTGCCGGCGTCGGCGATTCTTTCCGTCGCGTTCAAGCATGTGCGCGCGAACTACCTCAATAGCAGTTTTTATACTCAACGATGAGACAATTGTTGCTCGATTTGGGCGCGGCGAAACCGCAGACGCTCGATACATTCGTCATTGGACAAAATGAAGAACTGACGCAACTGCTGCGTCTTTTTGAGCTATATGCGGCAACGGCATTGAGCGAGCGTTTCGTCTATTTATGGGGCGAGCCCGGTTCCGGCAAAACCCATTTGTTGCGTGCCCTGGCCGCCAGGCCGAATGCGCGCCATATCGCGGCCGATGCGGAGGCTGCCGCTTTCCTGTTCGTCCCTGAAATAACGCTGTACCTGCTCGACGACTGTGAAAAACTGCCGCCCGAATCCCAGATCGCCGCATTCAGCCTGTTTAACCAGGTCCGTGAAAATGGCGCATCGCTGATAGCGACCGGCGCTGTGGCGCCGGCCGTATTGCCGGTACGGGAGGATCTGCGCACCCGCTTGGGCTGGGGATTGATTTATCAAGTGCACGGATTGACCGACGAGGAAAAAATCGCCGCCCTGACCCATGCTGCGCATGCGCGCGGTTTGGCACTGTCGCCGGGCGTGATACCCTACCTGATTACCCATTTTCAACGCGATATGCGCTCTTTGTCGGCTATGCTCGACGCACTGGACCGGTATTCTCTGGAAACGCAGCGGTCAATCACCTTGCCGCTATTGCGCAGCCTGTTGCAACTTGAGGATGAGCCGAAATAATGAATCTGACTCTGTTCGATCTCGACCATACGCTGCTGCCGCTCGATTCCGATTATGAGTGGGGCCAGTTTTTGGTTCGTATCGATGCTGTGGACCCGGTCGCATTCGCCAAATGCAACGCCGATTTCTTTGCCCAATATCAGGCCGGCACGCTCAATCCGGTCGTGTATCTGGAATTCGCGTTCGGTACGCTGGCCCGGTTTCCCCGCAAGCAACTGGACAACTGGCACCTGCAGTTCATGAATGAAATTATTTATCCGGCCATGCTTCCCGCCGCACGCAACCTGGTAAAGCGGCATCAGCAGGCGGGCGATCTGGTTGCAATCATTACCGCGACCAACCGTTTCGTCACTGCCCCGATTGCCAAAGCATTCGACGTCGAACACCTGATCGCCGCAGAACCGGAAGTCACTGCAAGCGGCGAAATCACCGGCAAACTGTCAGGCACCCCGCCATACGGCGAGGGCAAAGTCATCAATACCAGAGAATGGCTTGCCGCGATGGGAAAACCGCTGCACAGTTTTGAGCGCAGTACTTTTTACAGCGATTCGCAAAACGATATTCCTTTGCTGTCCATCGTCACCCATCCGGTCGCGACCAACCCCAACGCCAGGCTTCAGGCGCATGCTAAAGCGCACGGCTGGCCCATAATGAAATTATTCGATGATTAAAAAGTTTATCCGGCGCATCCTCGGTCAAAAACAAAAGGTGGAAGATCACACCAAGCCAGTAACGCTCGGCCCGAAAGAGCATGGCATCGATCCGCAACTGGTATCGCCGAACGCGGTACGCGTCACCCAGACCTTGCAGGAGGCCGGCTTCAGGGCGTTTCTGGTCGGCGGAGCGGTACGGGATTTGCTTCTGGGAATCAAGCCGAAGGATTTTGATATCGCAACCGATGCAACGCCGGAACAGGTCAAGCGCCTGTTCCGGCGCGCATTCATCATAGGCAAGCGTTTCCAGATCGTGCATGTAATGTTCGGACAGGATCTGCTGGAGGTCACCACATTCCGCGGTTCATCGTCCGAGGGCGCCCCTAAAGACGAACATGGCCGCGTGCTGCGCGACAACACATTCGGCGAACAACATGAAGATGCGGTGCGGCGCGACTTTACCATCAATGCGATGTATTACGACCCCGCGACCCAGAACGTACTCGATTATCACGGCGGCATTGCCGACATTCGCAATAAAACGCTGCGTATCATCGGCGTGCCGGAAGCCAGGTATCGCGAAGATCCCGTGCGCTTGCTGCGCGTCGTGCGTTTTGCGGCCAAATTGAATTTCACCATCGATGCGGCAACACAAGCCCCGATCGCCGTGATGGCGCCGCTGATCAATAACGTACCGGCGGCACGGGTGTTCGATGAAATGCTGAAACTGCTGATGAGCGGCCAGGCGCTGGCATGCCTGCAACAGCTGCGCAAGGAAGGCCTGCACCACGGTTTGCTGCCGCTGCTCGATGTCGTGCTCGAGCAGCCGCTGGGCGAAAAATTCGTCAGGCTTGCGTTGTCCAGTACCGATGCGCGCATTCAACAAGGCAAGCCGGTATCGCCGGGCTTCCTGTTCGCGTCGCTGTTATGGCATCAGGTCGTCGAAAAATGGACCGCCTATCAGGCCGCCGGCGAGTATCCGATTCCTGCGCTGCATCTGGCCGCCGACGATGTATTGAATTCTCAAACCGAAAAACTCGCATTGCAGCGCAAGATCGCGTCCGACATGCGCGACATCTGGGCGATGCAGCCGCGCTTCGAGCGCCGCGTCGGCAAGTCGCCTTACAAACTGCTGGAACACTTGCGTCTGCGCGCCGGTTACGATTTTCTGCTGCTGCGCTGCGCGTCAGGTGAAATCGATGCCGAACTCGGCGAGTGGTGGACTGCATTTATTGAAGCCGATGGCGCCGGCCGTGAAGTCCTTCTTGCCGGCAAACCGAAATCCGGCAGCGAAACCGGCCCCGCAAAAAAACGTCCGCGCCGCCGCGGCGGACGAGGCCGGCAGAAGGATGCTTCCCTCAATGAAGGTGGTGAATGACGGCAGAAAAGGTGGCCGCTTATATCGGAATCGGAGCGAATCTGGGCGATGCACGCGGCAACGTGCAACGTGCAATACTGCAACTGGATACACTGCCGCTGACCCGCTTGACCGGACAATCGGACTTTTTCAGCAGTGCGCCGGTCGACGCCGACGGCAACGATTATGTGAATGCCGTTGCGCGTATCGATACGCAACTGGCGGCACAGGAACTGCTCGATGCATTGCAGGCGATCGAGCTCGAATTCGGGCGCGAACGGCCCTATCCGAACGCACCGCGCACGCTGGATCTTGATATTCTTCTGTATGGGCAGCAAAAGATTTCAACCGAAGCGCTGGCCGTGCCGCATCCGCGTTTAACCCAGCGTGCATTCGCGCTGATTCCGCTGCTGCAGATCGATCCGCTGATTGCGATTCCGGGAAAAGGACCGGCACATGGGTTTGTGTCCGGCGTGGCCGGGCAAGCCATTCGTAAAATATGAAATCAAACAGGCAGGACAGACGCCATTTTTTGATCAAGGACGCCATGCAGGTTCCCGTTATCGTTCAAACTGCCGGGTTGCCGGCCTTCTCTGCCGTACTCATGACCATTGCACGGCATGGCCATCTTTACGTGCGGGCGGCTCTGTGTCTGGCGGGCACCGTTTATCTCATTTTCAGATCATGAATTTCGACAAATACCGATATATTGTCGTCGAGGGTCCGATTGGTGCCGGCAAAACAACGCTTGCGCGCAAAATTGCCGACGGTTTCGGCGCGCAGACATTGCTTGAGCTGCCGCAGGAAAATCCATTTCTCGAAAAGTTTTATCGTGATTCAGCGCGCTATGCGTTGCCGGCACAGATGTTTTTTTTATTCCAGCGCATGAACCAGTTGCGCGATCTGGCGCAGGCCGATTTGTTCAATGGACCCGTCGTATCGGATTTCCTGCTCGACAAGGATCCGATCTTTGCACACCTGACGCTGTCCGATGACGAGTTGAATCTGTATCGCCAGCTATATGAGCATCTTCGCCCGCAGGCCCCTCTGCCCGATCTCGTGATTTACCTGCAGGCGCAGCCGGAAACGCTGATCGAGCGAGTCAGAAAACGCGGCGTGCCGATGGAAGCCGCCATTTCTGAAACCTATCTGTACCGGCTATGTGAAAGTTATAGCCGTTTCTTTTATCATTACGACAGCGCGCCTCTGCTGATTGTCAACACCGAGCATTTGAACCCGATTGAACGGGATGAGGATTTTAATCTGCTGCTGACTCGCATCGACAACATGCGCGGAAAACGGGAATTTTTTAGCCTTGGAGAATAATCATGTCGGGATATCTGCAAGACAAGCAACACGCCGGTCGCCGTAAAGCGGTTACCCTTCCATCGCTGATGGCGTTGCGCGACAAGGGCGAGAGAATCACGATGCTCACCTGTTACGACGCGAGCTTCGCTGCGCTGATGGATCGCTGTGAAGTAGAGGTTCTTCTGGTGGGCGATTCTCTCGGCACGGTGTGCCAGGGACATCCATCCACACTGCCGGTATCGATCGGCGACATGGTCTACCATACCGCCAGTGTGGCGCGCGGCAATCAGACTGCATTCCTGATTGCCGACATGCCGTTCGGTACATACGCGACGCCAGAAACCGCATTCCACAATGCTGTGCAGCTTATGCAGGCGGGCGCCCATGCCGCCAAGCTTGAAGGCGGCGCATGGCTGGCCGATACGGTCCGCTTCCTGACCGAACGCGGAATTCCGGTGTGCGCGCATATTGGCCTGACGCCGCAGTCGGTGCATCAACTCGGTGGAAACAGGGTACAAGGCAAGACTGCCGCAGGCGCGGGGAGATTGAAGGCGGATGCGGTGGCTCTGCAGTCGGCCGGCGCATCGATGATTGTGCTCGAAGCGATACCCTCCGCGCTGGGCAAGGAAGTCACCGAGCTGCTGGCGATTCCGACCATCGGCATCGGCGCCGGACCGGATTGCTCAGGCCAGGTATTGGTCATGCACGATATGCTCGGTGTATTCCCCGGGCACAGGCCGCGCTTCGTGAAGAATTTCATGGAAGGACAAACCAATATCGATGCAGCGGTGCGCGCTTACATTGCCGCAGTCAAGGACAAATCGTTTCCTGCTCCCGAACACGGCTACTGATTCTCATACCGCGCAAAGGCGCTCTCCAACTTGGCGGTCAAATCCTCCGGCCGGTTCACGGTGACACCGAGATCCCCCAGCAAGCCATCCTGCAGTCCGTAAATCCAGCTATGGATCGTCAGCGGCTGGCCGCGCTCCCACGCATCCTGCACAATCGTGGTCTGGCAAATATTGGCAACCTGCTCGATCACGTTCAATTCGCACAGACGATCCTGCTTGACCCGGTCCGGCAGCACATCGCCAAGATAACGTTCATGCTTCTGATGCACGTCCTGCACATGGCGCAGCCAATTGTCGGCCAAACCGATGCGCCGCCGCACCAGCGCCGCATGCACGCCTGAACAGCCGTAATGCCCGCACACGATGACGTGCTTGACGCCCAGCACATCGATTGCAAACTGCAGCACCGACAGGCAATTCAAATCGGTATGCACTACAACGTTTGCGATGTTCCTGTGGACGAACAGTTCGCCCGGCAACAGGCCGAGAAGCTCGTTGGCCGGAACCCTGCTATCGGAACAGCCGATCCACAAGTATTCGGGCGATTGCTGCGCCGCCAGTTTTTTAAAAAAATCAGCATCCCTGGCAGAGATATTCGCTGCCCAATCACGGTTATTGCGGAACAATTGTTCCAGCATGAAGCTATCCTGCTTTTGCTCTGTCATATGAACCAATTTTAAAATCCGGCTGCACGGCCGGCACCGCGACACCCGGATATACATGTGAACCACGATTTTATAGGAATTGCCGAATCAATATCCATCAGCCGATAATGAATTGCCATGATTCCCTTGTTACATCCGCGGCGAATCTTCCGCAGATTGCGTTTCAACCGCCGGGAACGGCTCAGAGAAGCGCCGCATGAAACGCTGATCGATCCGGTCCTTCCAGCGCCACACCCAGCGGCCTTCCCAAACCAGGCCGTACCACGAAGCGATCGCATGCTGCCCTCCGGTCGAAATCAGCGATAAATAACCATTCTGCGGCCGATAACCGGACAAACTCCGGCCGGACGCATAGCGCAACAGATTGTCTGCCAAAACCGGGCCTTGCCGGACTGCAAAAACCCCCGCCTTCGGCCACCGATATTGCGGATCGGTTGCAATATCGCCTGCGGCAAATACATGCGGATGGCTTGCAGACTGCAAATGCCGGTTAATCGATACGAAACCGTGATCCACGCAGGCCAAGCCCGATGCGGCAATCCATGGCTGCGGTGCGGCTCCGGTCGCCCAGACAACGGCATCAAACGCAGCCGCGCTGCCATCGGCAAAATGCAATTTGCCCGCCTCGACACGCGCCACTGCAGTATCGATACGCAATGCCACGCCGGCATCGGCGAGATGACGCGCCATCAAGCGTGCGGCGCGGCGCGGATAACCCGGCAGCAGCTCGCCGTCCGTTACGAGCGACCACTTGACGCGATCACGACGTGCGCCCAGCCGGTGCGCCATTGCCAGCACAATTTCCACCCCGCCGGCGCCGCCCCCTACTACAACCAGATGGATCGGTCGTGCGAGACTGTCGATTTGTTTCTGCAGCGCACGCCACTGGTGCAAAAACTGCTCAACCGGCCTGGGGCTCACAACATGTGCAGAGGCGCCGGGCACTGCCGACAAGGGCGGTGCCGAACCGATATCGATCGAGACGATATCGAACGGCCATTCCTGCCCGTCGGCCATTGCCACATTACGCACCGGATCGAGTCCATCGACAGTCGTTTGTATCAATTTCACGTCCGCACGGGCACTGAGCGGCAGCAGATCCACATGACATTGCTTCGAACGGTAATGTCCTGCAATCAAACCCGGAAGCATTCCGGAATAAGGCGTATGCAAATCCCGCGACAGCAGGGTTACATCCAGATGATTGCACCAATGCGGTTTCCGATTGCGCAAGGTCTCAAGCACAAACAGATGCGCATGGCCACCGCCGATCAATAACAAACGTTTGCGCACTTTTTTATAACTTCATTTATCCGAAAAAGAAATATCACCATACCATGTCCGCATCGTTTGTCCGCGATTGTCGCCCTCGGTCATGAGAACGACAACGTCAATTTCGGCCAAGTCTGGTCTGCGCCGAAGGCCGCTCTCAATTCCTCTCGAACGTTACGCATGTGAGTCGTCCATTTGCCGACATCTGCCGTGCCGCTATTGACGGCGGCTATTACCGCTTGCGAGGTAAACGGATTCGCCCAGCTTGAGCCGACCGGATTTTTCCAGCTCGAACATAATTGGTCCCCGCGTCGAAAGACGGCAACCCGCGCTCAACATCACATACACCCGTACTGGAAAATCGTCTTCCACTTTGGTATTTTTGTTGATGCTCTATACGGTTTGTCGATTTTCCATGATCAGTTCAGCACCGGTGTTTTGTAAGTCGACCCTGACTTTCTTGAAGCTGTCCGATGCTGTATCCGGAGTCTGCGCTTGCACCGCGGTTTTGCCGGTTTAGTTGTCTTTGGCGAACTCATAGGCCGTATGGTTTCTAAAAGGTTCTTTTTATTCAACAAAGTTGCCCACAAGAAATTCATTAACCATGATTGATTTGCAGCATGCGAGAGATAAGACGCTTAATAAGTCCCATCAACAGCAGGTAAAGTTTCATTCCTTTCCATTTTAGTGCACGCTGTTTTTGCCTGAGATACAAAGCCGCATAACGTTGCATCATCCAAATCAATATCGACGCCACAGCCACAGTCATGAGTTCAGCCAAAAATAAATTGACCTGAAATCAAAGTATATTAACGCTGCAAACGCATCAATTGACCATGTAAATGACAAAGGATTTGCTGGCCGCGTTTGATATGGGGTTTCATCGTTGCAGCGAATATTAGCTTTTCATTTAACGTCTAGTACAGGCCATGGCGAGACATATTGCAAAAGTAAATAATATCCAGCTGCGATGGAACACGCCCTTCTGTTCGTTACCCCTCTGTTCGCCATTCGATTCGACATAAGAATTTTCAATCGAATGCGCTTCGGCTTTATTCACAGTAGCACTTATAGAAGCATCACGTTAAGGAGAAACGAAATGAATGCAATGACTGAATTGAAGAATTTAAGGATCCCCCTTAATACCACTGGCATGCAGAATATGAAACTGCGCCAATTGGACGTCGAATACGATCCTGAAACCAGAACAATATGGACTTACATGAAACCTTCTGGAACGGCATGTTTCAACTTGGGGTTATTGCAGGATTTTCGTAATAACGATAAGGCCTTTGAAGCTAGTCAGGGAAAAGCTTTCCATGATGGTGAATTCTCTTCAGTTGATTACGCTGTAATAGCGTCAAAAACTGAACATGTTTTCAATTATGGCGGCGATTTGGCTTTATTTGTTTTGTTAATCAAATCCCGCGATCGTGAAGCACTTTTGCACTACGCCAGACTTTGCGTCGAAGGCATTTATGCCAGAATCACCAACTTTCGCTCTTCTGCTTTAACGATTTCTCTAGTACAGGGCGATGCCCTTGGCGGAGGGTTCGAACTGGCGCTTACCAGTAACATCATCATTGCCGAAGAAACAGCCCGTATGGGGTTCCCTGAGATTCTTTTCAATCTGTTCCCTGGCATGGGCGCATATAGCCTATTAACACGCCGTCTCGGGGCAAGAAAGGCAGAAGAGATGATCCTCGGCGGTAAAATCTATGAAGCACGCGAGCTTCACGAAATGGGAATTATCGATGTACTCGTACCTAAAGGTGAAGGAGAAAATGCGGTATATAGCTTTATTAGCCAAAACAGCAAGCGGCTCAATGGTATGCGAGCAATGTATCAATGCCGACACCATACGCATTCAATCTCATATGAAGAACTGATGAACATCACTGAAGTATGGGTCGACGCAGCGTTGCAATTGCAGGATAGGGACTTGAAGATGATGGGTCGCTTGGTACGCGCACAGATGAGACAGCAGGAATTACGCAAGAACGGATTGCCTATTGAGGATGATTCAAACTGGGCTGCTCAAGGCTAATAATATATTCAGGCGGTCTTGCCCAAGACCGCCTGAAAAATAAATTTATTCGACTCTTTAGCTTTCCAGAAACCCAATAAACAGATAAAAATTTACTTTAATCGCATTAATAATAATGTCCTGTATAGAAGGATCTTCAATTGTTTGCAATAGTTCACGTAGTTCCGCTACATGATCTAAATCCATTGCCGAATGTGAATCTAAAAATGAAAATCCTTGCGGTAATGGCATATCCAAACCGAGTGAAATGGAAGTTGCAAGTTGGCCGCTATAAACAGATGATATAAGTTCCAATGCATACAACATTCCTACAACACAACATGGATGAATACGTTCAGATGCATAATAATTATAGGCAATTAGTGTTTGTACGGCATATGATGGTTGGGAAGCTTTGACTGCAGCAGCATCAACACCAAAAACTTCCAAATCATTTAGCACCATCTTCTCATGTCCTTTTTCTTCATCGATATTGTGATAAAGGTGGTAACGCACTTCCACAAATTCATCTGGACAACGACTGGCGGCAGCAGCCATGATTGGACAAAAATGCCAGACAATATGGTACAAATCTATTAAAAATGTCTTGTACTCCTCACGAGTCATTTTCCCATTCAGCATATCTTGGATTTTTTGCAGCCCTTCAAGTTCACATCGGTTTGCATCTGTTGTTTCAAGTAATTGAATAAAGAAAGACACGGTTTTCTCCCTGTTTGTTGATTCAGTTAATGCTTTTGCGACGTTGACTGGTCGCGTTGTTTACGATAGCAATCAATGGCTGCACAAAGCTGATTGAAAGCACTCTTGACGATTTTCGGAATTTCTTGAGTATCACGCTTTAATTCGTTATGAGTCATCTTTTCAAATCGCTGGCATGTCGCTCTCAACGATAAAGCCCCAATGCTGACAGCTGAACCTTTGATCGCATGCAGGATTTCCTTGAATTCTTCAAATCGAAGTAAAAGCAACGGTTCCTCAAGTTTCTCTACAAGTGTCTGGTTGTCTTGAATAAATCCAATCAATAAGCCGTCAACGAATGCGCGATCTTGGCCGATATGTTCCAATTCGGCCAACGTCGCGTAATTCAAAATTATTTCATCACCCGACGACTGGGCTAGGATTGGTACTCCAGATAGTGGTCGGTATGGTAGGCGGCTGCGTTGAACACCACCGAATTTTTTCACCAAGCGATTCAACGTTTCCAAGAAAGAGGTAACTTGAATCGGTTTAGGCAGGAATTCGTCAACGCCCGCTCTCATGCACTCTTCCTTGGCTTCTGTAGTCACGTTGGCAGAAAACATGATAATGGGTGCGCGCATGTCAGCAGGCCACATGAAGCGATAAGCTTTAGTTGCCTCCAACCCATTCATGACTGGCATATTCATGTCGAATACTACTGCATCAAAATCTTGCTGACCGAGTTGATCGAGCGCCTCTTCACCATTTTGCACGAGAACGCAACGGTGTCCGGCACGTTGCAGAATTTTTTGGATTACCTTGCTATTAGTTGGGTTATCTTCGGCAACTAAGATACTGTATTGTATATCTTGAGTTTCCTTATTCTGGTGGTAACCGGCAAGAGAAACCACTGCTGGAGTTACAGATATCACTGATTTGCCAGCATGGATTGCATTTAGCAATAACCGTTTTTCAATCGGAAAATTGAGCACAGCAGACAAACCGGCATCTTCGGCAATTTGCCGGCCAGTTTGCCCTCTTAGACTATCCGCACCGCATAAGATGACTGTGATATCTTGACCTGCGTTACGCCTTAATTCTTTAATGGACTGCTGCAAAAAAATCCCTTGAGATTGCCCTGTCAATCTGGCATTTTTTACCGATGTCCCGCTTATCAGCACAATCCGATAAAGGTTATCCAATCGTGTTGCATTTTGTAGTTTTCCAATCGCCAAATCAATGTCATCGACCAGTAGATAGGAAATATCCCAATCTTCCAATGTCTCTGTAATATGCGGAGCTTCTGCTTTATCAAATCCGATGAGCAAAACATTCAGTCCGGCGAATAGTTGCTGATCTATGGCAGTCAGCTGTTTTTTTAGCTCCAATTCAAACCAGAACACGCTACCAACGCCCAGTTCGCTTTGTAAACCAAGTTGACCACCCATCAGTTCAACAAGTTGTTTCGATATCGTGGTACCCAATCCGGTCCCACCATAGCGCCGGGAAGTTGATTCGTCTGCCTGAGTAAAGCTGTCAAATACTTTGGCCTGCGCTTCCATCGAAATCCCGATACCGGTATCTTCGACTCCAAAACGCAACTGAACAACATGCTCTGTATCTATCAGAGAATCTATACGCAAAACTACGCGACCTTTTTTAGTAAATTTAATCGCATTGGACAGAAGATTGACCAATACTTGACGTAAGTGATGAGGATCGCCACGCAACGCATAGGGAATGCCAGGGTCTATATAAGTCATCAGGGACAAACCGCGTTCTGATGCCTGATGCTTGAAGATGTCAACTGTGCTATTGATCAACTGGTGCAAGTCAAAATCGGTGTTTTCTATAATCAGTTTGCCAGCCTCGATTTTTGAGAAATCCAGAACGTCCTCAATCAATGACAGCATGACATGCGATGCATTGTCCATGCTATTCACCATGTCTTCCTGTTCACTTGTAAGTGCCGTACTATGCAGCAAGTCGGCCATGCCGATAATGGCATTTAGCGGAGTTCGCAGTTCATGACTGACTGATGAAATAAAATGCCGTTTGGCTTGGTTTGCTTCTTCAGCACGCTCCAAAGCTTTAGTTAAACGACCAACCAATGTATTGACATATAGCGAAATAAGAAGCATCCCGACCCATAAACCTGAGCCAAGGAATCGGTTGTTAGCCCAGTATGGGAGGGTGAAGATAGCTGCACCGAATCCCAAAATCGACAATGCCAAGGTAAACAAAAGGTAACGTTTACCAAAACGAAATCCATAACCAAAAATAATCCAAAGATAAAAGAAATAAAGTGGTAGTCCGTGTTCATCCGCATTGAAAAAAAAGTAAGTTACCGTTCCAACATCAAGGATGATTGAGAGTAGCCGTCGCAATGGGAAAATTCGCGGATAGGTAGCTATATGCGCGATCAGCATGATAGATGCTGCGATAAATACAACCATTACCCATACAAAACTTACGTACCGATGCGGACCATATAAATTACTGACTAAAGAAAAAAGGGAAAAGTAGAAAAAAACGAATATGCCGATAATGAGCCTGATAAAAGCCTGCTCATGCTCGCTATCAAGCCGTCCGGAAAAGCGCTGACGCAAAGAGGAAAAAAGATCAACCAATGTGCTGGGGACAGACATATATTTTTTGCTATCCGGCCAAACCAGGCTATTTGACATCCGCCAGCGATTGCCGGATAGCGTGCGCTTCGTCGATATTCTTGATAAATACGTCAACCAGTTCGGGGTCAAAATGTTTGCCCTTCTGCTCGATGATGTAGTCCACCGCCGTTT
>JAQGLW010000199.1 GCA_028292665.1 Herminiimonas sp. | reverse complement strand
CATCGCCGGGATTGAACAGCAGACCGGTGACGCCGTCCTGGATAATATTGGTCAACGGACCGAGCCGGCTGGCTATCACAGGCAGTCCGCACGAGAACGCTTCCATAATGGTGCATGGCGAATTCTCATAGCCGACGCTGGGCACGAGCAAATATAGTGCAGAGCACATCCGGAACATGATGTCGTCGCGCGACATGAATCCCAAATATTGCTCCCCGAAGTTTTCCGCGACACGCCGCTCATACGGACCGCTGCCGATCACCGACACGTTTTTGCCGGAGTTTATCCGGACAGCCTCGATCAAGGTATCGATCCCCTTTTCGGGAGAAAGCCGTCCGACGAACATGGCCCCGCGCCGAGCGCCCCAGTCGGGAATGTATTTGGATTCGACAAAATTCGGCTTGACCCGCAACTGTTCCGCAGGCAGGCCGCCTTCGATAAATCGATCGCGGCAAAAGGTATTCAACACAATGTAACGCGCTATCTTGTTGCGATAGGTCCCGATCGCCCGATGTGCAACGAGCATGCTGGTCAATACGGCCGATTGAGGCAATGAATTCCGATAGCATTTCCGCACGACGGCGCGCCATGGAATCTTGCCGATGCATTCTTCACAGATTTTCCCGTTTCGCAGAAACGCTCCTTGCGGACAAAGCAGCCGGAAATTATGCAGTGTTTGCACTACCGGAATCTTTTTGCGGGCCGCTATCCAGTAAGCCGAAGGCGATATGAGCGGGAAAGTGTTATGAACATGAATGAGATCCGGCTGAAAAACATCGATTTTCGCACTCAGTTCATCCGCCGATTGTTTCGACCAGATTGTCGCCGCCGCCGCTATTCCGGGCGAAATGCGGTTTAATTCATCGTTGTGCCGTCTGTACAGCTCGACTTCGTGGCCGTAAGATCGCAGCAATGCAATCTCGGAATTCACAACCGAATCTTCTCCTCCGAAATTCTGATACGCATTGTGTGTCAGCAGTATTTTCATAAAGCGAAGGAAAAGGTATCAATCAAGGCAGCAGAGGAAGTGTTTGTGCGCAAGTTTGGATGCATGGAAAGTTTCGATTTCATCGGACTGTCGATTATTCATCTTATACCGCCGTCAAGGCAGGATATTGATGCTTGTCGAAAACGCGTTCCGCACCAGCCTGAATTGTTTCGCCGACGTGCATCGATGCCGGCCGCCATACTGAAAAATGCCCAAAGCCGGCAGCGGCTTCGGGCATTTTTCCGGATTTATCTGGTGAATTCAAAGCATGGCCACTGAAGGAGCCCGCGTTGAAAAATCCATTTTTACCTTGTTCAATTCTGTTGCCATGTGTTCCGATAACCTGAGCGTGAGCGCCACGATCGTTATTGTCGGAAAGTTCGCGCCGGCTGTCGGAAACACAGAGCTGCCCGCAACAAACAAATTTGTCATGCCATGCACTCTGCAATCTGCATCGACCACGCCGTATTTCGGCGATTCATGCATACGAGTCGTTCCCATGTGGTGCCACGTCCCTTCCTTTTCCAGATGCGGCGGCCAATCGCCTCCTTCAATCACCGGATCGAGACGCACATCGGCAACTCCGCTGCGTTGCAGATCGTCGGCAACGATCGCCAGGGTTCTGTCCAGCGTGCGTTGCACCCCTGTGGTGAGCTGCCAGTTCACCTTTACCCGGCGCATCCCGAGTTGATCCGTTTGCGTGGCCGACAGCGACACACGGCTGTCCGGGTTCGGCTCCGGTTCGACAATGATCTGAAATTTCACATCCCTGATCAGAGAGCGCGGCTGGAATACGCGCGTGAAGCCATAACCGAAGGTATCCAGCGGGTTTAACGCCATCTTGACGAGATCGTCGCCAAGCCGCCATCCGGCCTGCTCTTTTTTGAGCAGGGCCTGCTTGCACCTGAACAGCGCTTGCGCCCCTTCGCTTCCCTCGCCGGGGAAAACCGATGAAAACCACACCCTGGCGTTGAGCAGGCGCTCCTGTTTGAGCACCTCCGGCAAAAGTGCGAATTGCGAGGCAATATGCGTACCGTGCGCAGCCACTGCGGAGTTCATATAGTGATACTTGATATCGTATAGTTTGTTGCGCGACCATTCCTTTTTGAAGCGAATGCTGCCTGACTGCAGCCGCGGATGGTCCATGAAGAAGCGTCCGACAAGATCGTTCCCGTTGCCGAGCCCGGCTGCCTGCACTTTGTTCGAAGCGAGCAGCAGGCGCGCGTTTTCGATGCCGCCGGTGGAGAGTACGAACATTTTTGCCGACACGCTCATCTTGCGGCCGCTAAGTGTCGCCACCTGAACTTGCGAGACGGTGCCGGCCGACTTGTCGGTGTCGATATTTACCGCATTCGCATAAATGAAAACGCGAATGCGCTGCGATTGCGCAAGCTTATCCCTGTAAAGCTTTCCGAAGCGCGCGGGGGGACTGAACTGCGATATCGTATCCCTGACCTTGCCGGTTACGAGCGGCACTCTGCGCACGTCGCGTCTTGCGATCGCACCTTCCCAGAATGCCGGCTCGAAATTATTCGGGCCGAGCTTCAGCAAATCATGGGTGCGTTCATAAAAAGGCGTCAATTCCTTCAGGCCGAAAGGCCAGCCGCTGTGCGAAATCCAGTCGCGCTTTTCGAAATCCCATGGGTCCAGCGGCCGGCACCATCCGCCCCAGCAATTGCTGCTGCCGCCAAAAAACCGGCCACGGCAGCCGTCGGCAAAATTGTATGGCAGGCCGGCGCCCTCACCCCGGTAAAGATCCCGGGTATCGTCGTCCGGAGCGAATCCCCCGCTCTCCAGCAGGCAGGCGTCGATGCCCATTTTTTCAAGTTGAAGCGCGAGCGTTATGCCGGCCACTCCGCCACCGATGATACAGACCGTGGTTTTGATAATGCTGTCGTTTTCAACTTTTCGCGTGTCGATAAACATTCTTGTTTCTCCCTACTTGTTCAGATACATAAAAATTGCAAAGATAATCGGGCCGATGCCGGAAATTCGGAACATGCAGGCATTTGAATTAATTTTAAGGACAACCCGATTCAAAAATTTCCGGCAAATGCGCCATCATCGAACAGCAAGTCAATCGATCCTGATTCTGCACTCGAAAAATTATCGCAAGGCGCCGTCAGGCACTGAACCGGCGGCCCTCTTCCGCTTTTCGGCAAAGCTATTTCTCTCCTTCTTGATGCAACCATGGCCTGGATGCTTTCAGACTTCGCACGCGGCGTATAAACCGCGCTGCAAACCGCGACGCCGGGCTATTGCTTCTCAGCCACAGCTTGAGCTTGCGCACCGCCCCGTTGAATTCCGTCTGCAATGCCAAAGCGGCGTTGAGCATCAGGTGGGTACGCGATCGATATACGACGACGTGATCGAGGTCGCGCCGGACGCCCAGAAGCGTGTACTTGTAATCGTAATGCCCCCACAGGAAGTGAAACTCTTTTCCGCCTTGCCGAATGCATTCGCAAATGACCAGATAGCAGCACAGCGTTCCCAGCCAGTAGTCGTCGTATCTGGTGTCATGGCCAATGACGTCCATGAAGAAACTGTCCCCGACGCGGTAACAGATCTGACCGGAACAGACACGGCCATCGATGGTTGCAACACCGACGAAGCCGAACATCTTGACGCGGCTGACAATCCGGCAGGCTTCTTTTTCATCGATATCCGAAACCTTGTTCTTGCCGCTCATTCTGACTCGATTGAAATCGATGATCTCGCGAATGAGCCGCTCATCCGCTTCTTCTTTCGTGTAGACGTCATAGCGAAACGACGGGAATTCGCCCTTGAGCTTCTGGCTGTAACGCTTGACGTTCCGCTTGGTGTTGTGTCCCAGGCTCGCGCGGTACTTTTCAGGCGTATCGGGTAAAGCCAACGCGATATCTTCCGAGGTATTGAATCGCTGATAAGGAAATGGAAGCGTGCCGAGATCGGTCTGTATCGTGCTGAACATGATCGTGTCCACAGATTCGAACGCGGAAAAGATAGTGGTCGTGAAACGGCGAATATCCTCTTCATCGAGCCTGATGACTTCATTCAAGACCGTCACTGTCTTTTTTTCGCGCCGGAAAAGAAGAATGGTGGCCGGCTTGCCGTTCTTTCTCACCACATACGTGCTGACATTCCTCAACGCCCCATCAAGCCTGAATTTTGCAAGCGACGAAAAGAAATTTTGATACAACCGGTCCATTTCCACTTCAACGAATGGCGGCATTTCATTATCGTGGCACGAAATGGCAATATCTTCGGATGCGATTGAACAATCTGGCATATAACCGATACTTGCTGCGTGTATTGGTTGAAAATTTGAATTCATGTTCGTCCCCTCCCCTTTTTAACCGCTGCCGAAATCCGATTCCCATCGGTTTCGAGCGGCACGGAGAGGTGCAATTCGACCGCCCCCCGGTCTTGATACTTGAAAATATTTATGCCGTCATTTTCGGCCGGAACATTCTTCAATCGCATCCATTCTTTTTCAGATTCCGCCGCCGGGTAAAAAGGCTGCGCAAAACATTTGAGACTGCCATGTCCATATGCGGAAACGCCCCATGTATTTAACTGAATGCTTATCCTGCACAATCACATCAATATGGCAGCACCGCATCGGACCTGGCATCGAGGATCACGCGCCTGAACTCGCCCTGGATCCGCCGCAGCGCTTCATCCGACTCCGCCTCGAACCGCATCACCACCACCGGCGTCGTGTTCGACGCGCGCGCCAGCCCGAATCCATCCGCATATTCCACCCGCAGCCCGTCTATCGTGATCACCTGCTCGGCCCCCGGAAATTCCGCTTCGCGCCGCATCTGTTCTATCAGCCCGAAGTTCTCCCCTTCCTTCAGTTGCAATTGCAATTCCGGCGTGCTGATCGATTGCGGCAACCCGTTCAACACCGCCGACGGATCGTCCTGCCGGCTCAGCAGCTCCAGCATCCGCGCCCCCGCATACAGCCCGTCGTCAAAACCGTACCAGCGGTCCTTGAAGAACACGTGCCCGCTCATCTCTCCGCCCAGCGGTGCGCCGCTCTCGCGCATCTTGGCCTTGACCAGCGAATGACCGGTCTTCCACATCAGCGGCACGCCGCCCTGCGCGCTGACCCAGCCGGCCAGGTGCCGCGTGCATTTGACGTCGTACAGGATCGGCTGGCCCGGATGGCGGGTCAGCACATCCTGCGCAAACAGCATCAGCTGCCGGTCCGGATAGATGATCTGGCCATCCTTGGTGACCACGCCGAGCCGGTCGCCGTCGCCGTCGAACGCCAGCCCGATTTCGGCATCGGTTTGCTGCAGGCAACGGATCAGGTCTTGCAGGTTTTCCGGATGGGCCGGATCGGGATGGTGATTGGGGAAGGTGCCGTCGACGTCGCAGAACAGTTCGATCACGTCGCAGCCCATCGCCCGGTACAGGTCGCCGGCAAAGGCGCCGGCCACGCCGTTGCCGCAATCGACGGCGATTTTCATCGGGCGGGCGAGCTTGACGTCGCTGCTGATGCGTTGCAGATAGGCATCGCGGATGTCGTGGGTGCGGTAGCTGCCGCCGCCTTGCGCGAGGTCGCCCTTGACGATGGCGCGGTAGAGCGCGGTGATGGCGTCGCCGTGGAGGGCTTCGCCGGCGAGGACCATTTTGAAGCCGTTGTAGTCGGGCGGATTGTGGCTGCCGGTGACCATGATGCCGGACTGGGCATCGAGCAGATGGGTGGCGAAATAGACCAGCGGGGTGGCGACGACGCCGAGGTCGATGACGTCGATGCCGGCGCGCCGCAGGCCGGAAGCGAGGGCGGCGGACAG
>JAQGLW010000173.1 GCA_028292665.1 Herminiimonas sp. | reverse complement strand
AAGTCGAAGACGACGGCAAGGGGATCGATACCGAGCGTCTGCTCGACCAGGAGTCGTGGGGGGTGCTCGGCATGTACGAGCGGGCGCGCCATTTCGGCTGCGAACTCCGGATCACCGGCATTCCCGGAAAGGGCACCATCGTACTGTTGCGGTTGCCGCTGGAGAATCCGGATCTCAAAAAGCCGGCGGCGTCTGTTCAATCCGACTGAGCAAGCAGGCGTCCTATTATCAAGCTGCGGAATGCAATCTGCTCTGCATCCGCATAAAGCAGTTTTGTGCGCCGTTGAAGCGGCAACCACCCCGGCCAAGCCGTCGTTTCCTCTGTGACTGGAACAGGGATCGAAGGGTCCGCTTTTTTTCTTTGCATGTCGCCCGCCGGCGTCAGCGCGTCCAATGCCTGCTGCGCCTGCGCCAGTTTGTTCCACACCGTGCCGCTCACTTGTTGCAGCACGGCGTTGACCGACTCCTGCGGCAAGCCTTCCGTATGGCGGCGCAGCAGAAAACGTATGGCGGCGACATGAGCGACAACCAGGTAATTCTGCACAATGAATTGATTAATGTCCTCGGCGGCGCGATGCTTGCTGGGAGGTTCGTCGAGCATGCGCACCAGTGCGGCGCTCAGGCCTGCAAGACTGTCCATGAACCGTTTTCGGCAAAGGCGGTAAACAAAATCATCGCTGCTTTTGCGCTGCAGCAGTTCCCGGCTGGCATCGATATAGCGCTGGCTGGCGTTTAATACGCTCCTGATCAGCCGCGGCAATGCGCGGTACTCCCAGCTTGGCAATACATAGCTGAAGAGCGTGGCAATGGCGGCGCCGATTAACGTATCGATCAACCGTTCGCTGATTGCATGCGTGCTGCCTGGAATCATCAAACCGATTTGCAGCAGGATCTGCATGCTCGCAGCGATTGCCGTGTAGCGGTACTTGATGTAGACGAAGGCCGGCGCCGCCACCGTCGCCAGGAAAAGAAACCCCAGCAGTGCCGCGGGTGCATGCACGAATCGCAGAATCAGCGCGGTCAGTACGCAGCCGATCAGCGTTCCGATCAGCCGGTCGCTGCGCCGCTGTTTTGTCATGCTGAAACTCGGTTTGAGAATGACGACAATAGTCAATACGATCCAGTAACCGTGCGCTGCATAGGGCAGATATTCGGCGGCCAGCAGGCCTGCTGAAATCGCCATGGTCACGCGCAACGCAAAGCGGAAGATCGGCGAAGTCATGCGCAGGTTCGCCAGCAGCATGCGCAGTTCGTATTTTTGCTGCGTCAGGAAGGGTGTCATATCCCGTTCCGGAATAATCGGAAGCGGCCCGGCCGGTGCTTGCGTGGCCAGATGCAATTGGCCGATCATGTCTATGAGCGCGCGTATCTTGACGTAGGACGCACGCAATATGGTCAACGCCTCATTGGGCACTCCGCCGGACGCGTTGTCCGATTCGAGCCGGAACAGCTCCTGATCGATGGCCTGTACTTCAGCCTGGTAGTCGATGCCGACAAACGATTCGCGCTTGCGCGTCACCGCATAGGCAATCGATTCGATATCCAGCGCCGCCTTGCTCACGATGTCGCGCAGGTGGATCAACACATCGGCATCGGTAAAATGGCGCCGCAGCAATTCATAATCGGTATGGGTCGAGAGAACAAGTTCGTACAAATCAAGCATGCCGTAATGCACTTGCACCAGGACCGCATCCCGGGTGCGTTGCAGGCCGCGCAGAATCAGATCGCGAGATGCCTGCTGTTTTTCCGCCAGGACGATCTGCTGACGAACGAGCTTGCCGAACTGGGTGTCCAGGTTCGTGCGTATATCGTAGAAGTCGGCCTTGATGTCGATATAGCGCGCAAGCTCGTAGAGCGCTTCAGCCAACACCTGCTGCTTGGTCCGATACCGGATGAACCACGCCACTGCCATCGCATACGCCAGATACCCGCTGCCTCCCGCCAGAAACAGCCCGCTGTGCAGAAATGCCTGGCGCACGGTCAGCGTGTTTGCCATCGACAGCGTCATGGCGAATAGCGCTGCAAACTGCAAGGGCATGCTTTTCCTGCCATACACCACCATCATGCTGGCGAAAAAACTCACCAGCACGACCATGATGTCGAGAAGCCAGTGGACAGGAGCGCACAAGCTGACGATCAGAGTGACCGCCGAACATAGCAGTACGCTTGCCAGCATTTCATTGAATTTGTGGCGGATCGGGCTCGGCAGATCCATCAGGCTGGTGCATAAGGCGCCGATCGAGACCGTCATCGCAGTCGGCAAATCCGAATAGAGAAGCGCCAGGAAAGTCAGCCCGATAACGCCTACTGCAATCCGGAGGCCGGTATAGAAATAGTGGCTGAAAAGAAATGTGCGCGGGTTCAGGGCATAGTGCATAGGCGAAGATATCGGCTCTCATGGCGGGTTGAATCACTTTCCCATGATATTTTAACGTTCAGTCCGGGCTTCAGACTGCCGGTACGATGAAATTGTCAGGCGAAAAGCCGACCAGGCAGGTTAACCGGCGGGCGGAAAAAACGAAAGCGGATTTCCTCGCATGGCTGATCGCTGCTCAAGGCAGGGCGTTTGCATGCATCAAGCCGGAGTATGATTTTCCGATAATGTTTTGCAAATGCGCAAATGCCGCCGCAAAATTAACCCTGCATTTTGCCTTCCAGCCACATTATGGCCGCCGTAATGTCATTGTAAAAAACCCGATAGTCGCCCTCGCCAAAAGCAAGCCGGGCCAAATAAGCCAATTTGGTATTCGGCACCACGATCGCGCGCCGCAATTGCACAAGCCCAAGCTCCTCATCGAGCTTTCTCTGGGAGAGCGGTACGTCGACGGGCGGCGGCTCCATCTCCAGACCATCGTAAAGAACCAGGGCCTGACCGGTGTCCTTGACCAGCAGAAGGACTCTCTCCTGGCATTCCCGAATGATCGCCTCGGTCGGTTCGCCGCGCAAACGCGCAACAATGAGGTTTCCGACCGGTTCGACCCATAGCTGATTTTCCATAGTCCGCTCCATTTCGATTGAGGCCGCGAGAGTGACGAAAATGGAAGTATATTCGCTTACAGGAATGGCGATGAACGGCGTTTAATCGGCCGCATCGGATTGGTTGCCGGACCGGACATTGCGCGCGAAATTTTTCAACGGAACAGGCCGGCAGCCGGCGTTGGAAGAGTCCCGTATCGCCCGCGAAAATCAACATGCCTGATTGCTTTTTCGGATACACCTCATCGCCCAACCATCGTCGATGAGGTGCGTGCCATAGGTTCAGTCCGGAATCATGACCACGTTTTTCTCAAACGTGATCTTGTCGCCGGCGGCTGCTTTCAATTTGATGGCGGGTACGTTCGCAGCCGTGATCGGGTTGGCTGCGCCGGCAGCATTGACGCCGCGCGGAGTAGTGCGCACCACCTGACTGTCCGGCAGCGGCGCACCGGATTTCAGGTGGGCATACATCATGTCCAGCGCCCGGTTCAAATATACATGCACCGGGATATAGCGTGCATCGAAGCCGGGAAACGGCAGAAAGGTATCGAAGTGCTGGCCGTTTTCGACTTCAATATAGGACAGCCTGCTCTTGCCGCCTTCAACCATTTTGTTCACGCCGAAGTAGGGGCGGGATGAGAACGCCACCGGGATCAGCGTGTCGGAGCGGCCGTGTACGATGATCGCCGGCTTGTGATGCAGATCGGCGGTACGGCTGGTTTCAACGATGCCCTGCTGAACGCGCCGGGCTTCGGCGCCGGCGCCGGTTGCCAGATCGCGCTGGCAGAATGCGCCGTCCGCGTTGTAATCGCGTACACCGCTGGTCGGCGAGATCGACACCGTATCTGCCGCCGGGCCGCCGACGCTGTTGTTGTTGAAGATGCTGATGCCGACCATCGGCGGAATGCCGTTGCCGCGTGCAAACGACTGCGGCATTTGCGCAGAAGAGCCCGAGAAGCTGAAGCCGCACAGGTTATCCTTGACGCTGAAGCGGCCCAGTGAATTGCTGTAGGTCATCGCAATCGCGGGGGTTGCAAAGGCAAACATCGATGCATGCAGATCGCGGCTTTCCGGCTGGTATCCTGCGGCTGTCAGCGCAGCCATCGCGTTGTCGGCCAATTCAGTCGTCGTTGCGCCCGCGATCAGCCCTTTTGCCTTCAGCGCTTCGCAGCGTGCCGCCGCAAACGATGTGACGATGCTGCTTCGGAACGGCGCGCCGGCCGCGGCGGGCGCCAATGCGGCGCAAGGCTGCAACAGATTGGCCAGCGTGAAGTAATCGTACAACGGTCTGCCGGTGCCGATGAGGCTGGCAGCGCCGCGGATGACGGTCAACCGGTTATCGGGCAGCAGTTGCACATGCGGCTCGCTGACCGCAATGCCGGTGATCAGGCCTTTTTTGTCCTGTTCGGCGGCGGCAAGCGCTGCGCCGGCGCCGTTGGAAATGCTGGACGCGATCACGATTGTATTTTCCCGGTTCAGCACGATCTTCGTGCCGCCGCGATTTTTCTTCTGCTCGCCGAATTTTTCATTCAGCACATAATAGGCAAACTCGATCGATTGCAGCGTCCACTTGCCCCAATCCTTTTCCGGATTCTGTTGCGAGTGCGCATGCTTGACCGCGAACCGGTTCGGTGTCGCCGCGTTGAATGCGATGCGTTCGACATCGGTCAGATTGGCCGTGAAATTTGAATTTTTTCCGGCGACCAGCGCATCGGTGCGTATGCCGTTCTGCAAGCTGACAGTATTGTTCTGCAGATCGTGAATGCCGTTGCCGGTGCCCTTATCCGTGTATGCGACCGCACAGCCGTGCTTCAGGCCCCATTCGCCGGAAGAGCCGATCGCGCCATATATGCCGCGCGAGCCGCTTGACGTGCCGGTGACGATGCAGGGGCTGAACCGGTTGAAACTATCCGGCACCTGCACCATCATGGTCACGTTTTGCGTGCCGCTGCCGTCGTCGGAGTAGGCAATATATTCGGTGCCCGGAATTTTGCCTTCGCCCAGCGTGTTCTGGCCGTTGGCATCGATATTCGGTCCGTACAGCGTGCCATAGCCGCCGCCCGCCGTGCCATCGAGTACCGCACGGTAGTTGGTGTGAATGGCGATCCTGCGCAGTTCCGCAGCCGTCGGCAATAATGGATCGACCGGATTCGGCGCCGCCGGCAGGCCCAATCCAGTCTTGCCCAAACCTGCCGTCAGCAGATCGTCGGAAATGCCGTCGTAGACCGTGGCGGTGATTGCGCCCAGATAGGACGGCTTGACGTTGATGTCGTCCGGTGCGTCATCCGGCTTGCCGCGTTCGATGCCGTTGTCGGCGAAGGCGGGTGCGGCGCCGGGGCTCTGCGCCATCGCACCCTCGATCCGGCTCCCCCAGCCGGCAAGGCAAAGAAGCGCGATAGTCAACGTACTGTATTTGAAATCGGGCCGCATTTTCTTTTTCATTTTGTCTCCTTGATGGATTGTGATGGACTGACCGGTATATCGTTACGTCGCGAACGGTGCACAAGAAGCGGCAAAATCCATCCGTCCAATCGAGACAATCGGATGCGTCAAACGAGACAGGCCGAAGGCTTGCAACCTGGAAATTCGACATGCATGTTCCTTGGCTCAGAAC
>JAQGLW010000172.1 GCA_028292665.1 Herminiimonas sp. | reverse complement strand
AAGTCGAAGACGACGGCAAGGGGATCGATACCGAGCGTCTGCTCGACCAGGAGTCGTGGGGGGTGCTCGGCATGTACGAGCGGGCGCGCCATTTCGGCTGCGAACTCCGGATCACCGGCATTCCCGGCAAGGGCACCATCGTACTGTTGCGGTTGCCGCTCAGAAATTAATCCGGTTAAAAACACCGTCAGGCGCCATTCGGTCACGACTGCATGCCATTGCGTGTAGGGAAACCCCTACTAAACCTATCTGCTTATTCCCTACAACAATATTCTGCAATCGCTGATAGTGACTGTTAGTTGCCTTCCTTATACTTCATCCGTAATGCTTGGCATCCGGTAACTTCACATTCGGCATGGCGGAAATTCCATATGAAACCTTCTTCAAAAGACGGCGGTTCGCAAAAAGGACTCTGGTTTTCCATTGAAATGGAGAATGAGGAATTCGTGGCGTTTGTTGCTGCCGAGGTCCTTGAAAAGCGATTTGACGCAAAGAGAACAGCGGAAAGCCGTCGCGTCGCGTACAGACAGAATCGGCAGTTCATCGATTCGGTAGCGCGCCGGAATTTCCTTCGCGGCTTTCCCAGGCCGCTCAAGCTGGGCATGGCGGATTTCGAACAGATGGATGAGGTTGAAATCGACGTTGATTCATTAATGCAAATTTACGGCGGATTGAGCCGGCACGACCCGAACATGACCAAGGAGGCTATGCCGGTTGGCCGGCGCCGTCAGACAACTTCACCGCGATGATATTGAAGGACATCAGTGCCGCGCCGGGCGAATGCAATTCAGTGTTTGCTGCCCGTAATTTCCATGGACATATCGCAGATGCGGACGGGGCAGTCGGCGGAAATCACTGGAAATGCGGATAAGCCGAACTATTTCCAACACAGGAGTTGAGCATGTTAAGTATGCAAGAGCCGCAGGCTGTACAAATCGAAAGCAATCCTTGTTCTGAAAGCGGGCTTCAACGCACCGGCAAGCTTTGGTCGAGCCTGAGCGACGTATGCAAGATTTTGCGCATTGCACACCGGTCTCCGTTGGCCGACGACGGATTTTCTTTCCAGCATGTTCAATTCAAGGAGGGGCAGCGCATTCATACCGCGGGCCAGCCCTTTAATATGCTCTACATCGTCAACTCCGGCTTTTTGAAAAGCCTCATGATCGATGAGTCCGGAAATGAACAAGTCTTGAGCTTCCCGATGAAAGGCGATTTGTTCGGAATAGACGGAATCCACAGCAAACAATATCCATCGGAAACGGTCGCGCTCTCCAGCTGCGATATCGTGATGATTCCCTTTAAAAAATTTGCCGCCATCGGAAGAATCCACCCCGGACTGGAGACGGAAATATACGGTGTAATGAGCCGCGAACTGGTGCGGGAACAGGCGATGGTAAACATGCTGGGTTCGGCGAGTGCCGAAGCGCGCGTTGCCCGCTTCCTCGTTTCGCTGGCGGAGCGGTTTTCCGCAATGGGTTATTCGGGCAAGGATTTCAACCTTCGCATGACTCGCCATGACATTGGCAGCTATCTGGGCCTGACGCTCGAAACGGTGAGCCGCACGCTTTCCGCATTCAATGAACTTGGACTGATAACGGTTGATCAGCGCGCCATCGGCATCAAGGATATGGATGCTCTTGAATCACTTCATCGCTTGCCGGCACCGGCGCGGCGCGCGATGCTTAAACGAGGCAATTAAGAACCTTCAATACATGAAGGAGTCCCGCACGGACTTCCTTCTCCCATCCGCTCCGAACCTGGCGGGCGCCTGTTTCCGCCAGCAGCGCGCCAAGCTTTTCCATATCGACCGGCTTCATCAAATGATGATCGAAATGCGCTGAGGCCGATCGTTCACGGCCATGGTCCCGGCCGTAACCCGTCAGCGCGATGAATCCTGCCTGCGCGGCGCCGGGAAATGCATGCAGCTCGCGCGCCGGCGCATAGGTAAACCGCCACTCGCTGCTCGCTGCTCACTGCGAAAAAAGCATCCGTGATGCTCTCCAGGATCGCTTCAGCTTTGCCGTCTTTGATCCGCATTTGACTGCATGGCATTCGCCGTAGAAAGGAAAATGGCGACTTCAGCACGCAGCCTATCAAGGTTGTGCGTTGCGCATGTGCTTTCCGGCAGGAGCGGGTTACCTGTCATTTATAAAACCTGGTTTCAATTAATAACCCGCATATATGCTGTTTTCAGCATAGCCGGCTATCCTGGAAGCAAATGGGGTTACAAAAATTTTTTAAAACTTGGTTTCGATTAATAACCGGTTTATATTAGTGTGTATTATTGTACCAACTGCAATATTTCGGATAGCTCCTCACATTGCTTAAAGATATTCACGATCTTTTCAAGAGAGCGCAAGATGAAAAATGGACGGAAGAACGTCTTGTACAGCAAGATTTTGATGCGGCTTTGGCGCTGCCCGGCCGACTTGGCGGTCACAGCGAAAGCAAGGCCTTCAAAGTTTTTCGATCCGATGAATCAAAACCGGCAGAGACGCATTCTGCGTCAACCGGTTATATCCGGTTCGGACTCTGCCGGATTCGGCGCGTTATTTCCCTTGGTCCAGTTCTGCTTCCGGAATTTCCTGCCTCTTTCCTGGTTCAGCTTTTTGCGGCTTCCCCCGCGGCATCGGCTTGCCGGCGCTGGAAACAGCGCGGTGTTGCGAACGATCGGAATTTGAAATCAAATGCTTGTGCGGCAGCGGAAGGACCATTCGCAACGCATGATTGACGTGATGCATAACGTGGATTGAACAGCCCAGGCAAGCGCGACAGGCAAGGCCGCATGACAGCGGCGTATGTCATGCGAATCTGCATTTTATTCCGGCCGCTGTCGATGTCTGCGATGCGGAGAAAAACAGGAGTGAGGCGTACTCGAAATACAAGAGCGCATGCGTCGCTTGGGTGACGAATTAAAATAAATAACAGGCGCATCGGGACGACATATGAGCGTGGTCCTGCAGCCGCCTCTGGAGAAATAAGATGGCCAATAACAAAATCAAAGTATTATTGGTTGACGACCATGCTGTCGTTCGCAACGGGGTGCGATTGATGCTGGGGGGGGCGGATGAGATTGACGTCGCTGGAGATGCGGAAACAGTGCAGGACGCATTGCGCCTCGTGCACGAAGAAGACTTCGATGTTGCACTGGTCGATATCGCTTTGAGCGGAAAGAACGGCCTCCAGCTTCTCAAGATTCTTCGCACGGAAAAGCCGAGGCTTGCCGTGCTTATCCTGAGCATGTACTCGGAAGAGATTTATGCGGTTCGCGCATTGAAGCTCGGTGCGGCGGGATATCTGACAAAAAACAATCCTGCCGCAACCCTGGTTGCCGCAGTACGCAAAGCCGCCGCAGGCGGCAAATATATCAGCCCGGCCCTCGTCGACAAGCTTGCGAATTTGATGATCGACGGCAACATGAAATCTCATGAGGCGTTGTCCGACCGGGAACTTGAAGTACTGAAACTCATTGCTTCAGGCGAGAGCCTTGTCAAGATTGCCGATGCGCTGCATCTGAGCCCGAGCACCGTGACGACTTACAGGACGCGCATTCTCACAAAAATGGCGTTCAACAATAACGCCGAACTCGCCCGATA
>JAQGLW010000151.1 GCA_028292665.1 Herminiimonas sp. | reverse complement strand
AAACCGGCGCCCCACAATATCACCTCGCTTCCCACGCGGCCGCCCGGAACCGGCGTCAAGTCCACCGTGATCATGTCCATCGATACGCGTCCGACAATCCTGGTCCTGATGCCGTCCACGATAACAGGCGTCCCGTTCGGCGCGTGGCGCGGATAACCGTCCGCATAGCCGCACGCCACTACGCCGATCTTCATCGGCCGATCCGTGATGAAGCGGCTGCCGTAGCCAACCGCCTCGCCGGCCGGCACATCCTGCATGCCGATGATCCGGCTGGCAAGCGTCATCGCGGGCTGCAAGCCGAATTCCTGTGCCGACTTGCCGCCGGGACTGCCGCCGTACAGCATGATGCCGGGACGGACCCAATCGGCTGCCAGGCCGGGATGCATCAGATCCGCAGCGGAATTGGACAAACTGCGTTGCGCCGCCAAGCCTTCGGCCGCCGTACGAAAGCGCAGCATTTGCTCCTCCAGCGGCAATGCCGGATTGGCGGCATCGTCGGCATTGGCAAAATGCGTCATCAATGCAATATTGCGTACTGCATCGAGCGCGCGCAGCCGTTCGTATGCCGCCCGGAAAGCATCCGGCTTGAATCCCAGCCGATTCATTCCGCTGTTCATTTTCAGGTGAATATCGATGGGCGAAGACAGCTTTGCCTTTTCAATCATCTCGATCTGCTCGATGCAATGCACTGCAGTTTCGAGCCGGTGCCCTGCAACCGTCTCCAGATCGATCGGCTCGAAAAATCCTTCCAGCAACAAGATGGGTTTTTGCCATCCCATTTCGCGCAGACGCACTGCGCCATCCAGTTCGATCAAGCCCAATCCGTCGGCCGCCGCAAAACCGCGCATGCCGTTCGCCAAGCCGTGTCCGTACGCATTCGCCTTCACGACGGCCCAAGTTCTGGAAAGCGGCGCGCATTTTTTCGCAATGGCAAGATTGGATTGCAATGCGGCGATATCGATGGTGGCGACTAGCGGTCTTGGCATCAGGACAATTCCGGACGTTGATGGAGGGAATGAATGTTGAATTTCACATATCTTGCCGCATATTTTACCGGACACATGACAACCAAGACGTTCAAATCGACGGTCCGGCCATATTTTCATGGTATAAAGCAAGCCGGAGACATTTCGTTACGATTACAAATGCGAATGAATCGCGGTTTTTACACCATCATGGCGGCGCAGTTTTTTTCGTCGCTTGCCGATAACGCCTTACTCATCGCGGCGATCGCATTATTGACAACGATGAAATCACCGGCATGGATGACGCCGCTGCTGAAGTTGTTTTTTGTGCTGTCCTATGTGTTGCTGGCTGCATTTGTCGGCGCATTCGCCGACGCGCTGCCCAAAGGGCGGGTGATGTTCATCACCAACCTGATCAAGGTATTTGGCTGCGGAATGATGTATTTCAATGTCCATCCGCTGTTTGCCTATGCAGTAGTCGGTTTCGGCGCCGCAGCATATTCGCCGGCAAAATACGGCATCCTGACTGAATTGCTGCCGCCGGAAAAACTGGTCGCGGCCAATGGATGGATAGAGGGTTTGACCGTCGCTTCCATCATCCTAGGCACGGTAATGGGCGGTGCGCTGGTCAACCAGCATATTGCATCGGTACTCCTGTCTTTTGATTTTCCTCTTATCAATACCGGCATCGATACTCCGATCGAAGCGGCATTATGCGTGATCGGCGGCGCTTATTTGATCGCTGCAATATTCAACCTGCGGATTCCGGATACCGGAGTGCATTATCCGCGTCAGGCACACGATCCGATTAAACTCATCGTCGATTTTGCCGCCTGCTACACGGCATTGTGGAAAGACAAGCTCGGACAAATTTCACTGGCGGTCACGACCTTGTTCTGGGGCGCAGGCGCGACATTGCAATTCATCGTGTTGAAATGGGCCGAAAAATCCCTGCATATGCCGCTCGACAGAGCCGCAATTCTGCAGGGGATCGTGGCCGTCGGCGTCGCGCTGGGAGCAATGGCGGCGGCCCGCTTTGTGCCGCTGAAAAAATCCCTGACAGTCATGCCGCTGGGCATCCTGATGGGGATCGTCGTCATGACGATGACGATGGTGCATACGATCTGGATCGCGTATCCGCTGCTTATTGTAATCGGCGCACTGTCCGGGTATTTCGTGGTGCCGATGAATGCGCTGCTGCAACATCGCGGCTATGTGCTGATGAGCGCCGGCCACTCGATCGCGGTACAGAATTTCAATGAAAACCTGTCGGTCCTGACGATGCTGGTGTTGTATGCATTGATGGTCAAACTGGAACTGAACGTCAATATCGTCATCGTCATGTTCGGCATGTTCGTATCAGGCATGATGTATCTCGTGATACGCAAGCATGCCGCCAATCAGCGTGAGCACGATTCGCTTGCGATGATCGGCGAGCACAGACATTGATCGCCCCGGCAGTCCGCCGCAGTCCGGGCTGCGGGAAGCAAAGCGGTTTGCCGGCAGGCTGCGGCCGGGACGACTAATTCGATACCGCAATATTATGCAGCAACCGTTCCCCGGCCCGGCTGCGCCAGTCGTCCGGCACGATGAAACCCCTGTCCCTCTCCACCGCATGTTCGCCCTGACGCTCCATGAGCGCCACCAGCAACGGCATGGTGTCATGTTCGAAATAGGCATCAAGCATGTTTTGAAGCGTTTGCCGCTCCAGCAACTGCATTGACGGCACCTTGGCCGGCGCCAGCCAGCTCAATCTCGGTAAAACGATCGTGTGTTCCGCATCGAATTCATTCAGTTCCGCCCGAGTGCACCAGAATCCGCGGCAATGCCCATCCGATACGCCCAGCGATTGAACCTGCGTCACATCGTCATTGTGATAAAACAGCCATCCCTTGACCAGCGCCTGGGCCGAAGCAACCGGTTGCGGCAAATGGATTTGCGCCGCCGGATGCTGCGCCAGCGATAGCTGCCGATTCAGTATCTTGTGCATCTTGGCGCCCAGCGTATCGGCCAGATTGGGGCCGACGAAATGATCCATCTGCGGTCCGGATAACGCATCGCCGGATTGCAGCAGATAAAACTTGGTCGCGAATTCCCAATGGACCAGCGATGCGCCATGCCGCAGCAGGAAATCGAATTCCCCTATGGTGGCATTTTTGCCGGCCCGCACCTGCACGCCGTGCGCGAACAGGACACCCTGATGCTCGAAATAAAAAGCCATCAGCTTTTCCGCATACCGGCCCAGACGCGCGAACGGCTGCACATCGAGAAAGGCATGCAGTGCGGCAGGCGCGCGGTCGAGCGTCTCAAGCCAATCTTCGGCAGCCGCGCCGGCATCGGCTGCCAACGATGCAATCCGCCCCCGCCATTGCGGCGCGAACGGATTCAGTAAATCAGGCGCATCCAGCAGCCAGGCCAATGCGCGAACATGCGGATCGTTCAGATGATTCCAGCGTCGATGAAATTGCGCCTGAAAAGAGCCGGGCGTTTTATTGCCGGTTATCGTCGTGGGCATAAGTATTCATTGCCAGACACAGGTCG
>JAQGLW010000118.1 GCA_028292665.1 Herminiimonas sp. | reverse complement strand
CCGCTGGGCATCGCACTGCTTTTCACTCTGCTTACCGTGGGCTTGGGGCTCCGCTATCGTAAAAACACCGATCGGATAAACGTCACCCAGTAAGCTCGAATCCGGTCCGCCGATTCCGATCTGCCGGATTTTGGTAAATCTATTGGCCGATCCGATTGCGATCCTTAAAAATCAAGGGCTTGGCATTTTCCGGTCTTGATATTGCGGCTACACTATTTGAGTCAGGCTGACGTCAGACCTTCTTGACGCGCACACGGGTGGGAAATTGCACGTTACAGCAAAAATGTAATGATGCTTAAAAACTATTTAACGCGCTGTTTTTCCAGCTTGCGTGCCAGTGTGCGGCGATGCATTCCCAAGCGACGCGCTGCCTCGGAAATATTAAACCCGGTCTCTGCCAGCACTTGGTGGATGCGTTCCCATTCGAGCGTCTTGATCGATGTTGACCGGTTGGTCAGTTCGATCTCGCTACTCCCGGCGACATGGCCGAATGCAGCTTCAATATCGTCGGTGTTAGACGGCTTGGCGAGATAATGGCAGGCCCCAAGCTTGATGGCCTCGACTGCAGTATTGATGCTGGCGAAACCGGTCAAGACCACAATCAACATATCCGGATCATGTTTGTGCAGCAGCTGGACACATGCAAGGCCCGAAGTGCTGTCGCTCAATTTAAGGTCGACTACTGCATGTGATGGCGAATGCTGCTTAAGCAATGCGGTAGCCTCTTCAAGGCTGGTTGCGAGCAATACCTGATAATCGCGACGCTCAAACGAGCGGCCAAGGGTTCGAGCGAAAGCGGCATCGTCTTCAATGATTAGCATCATGCGATCAGATAACATACTTTCTGTCCTTTTCGATCGTCATCGCTGTCAGCGGCAGGATGAGTTCGACGACGGCTCCCCCCTCTTTACGATTGCGTGCTGTCACTGTGCCGCCAAGTTTACGCAGAACATTCACTACAAGGAAGAGCCCTAATCCGCCGCCGAGTTTTCCTTTGCTTGACTGATAGGGCTTGCCGAATTGGGCCAGCATCGCGGGCGCGAAACCGGGGCCAGCGTCCGTAACTATTAATTTCAGCGAATCCCCCTCTCGCATCGCCTCAAGGCTCAGCCAGTGCGGTGAGGATTCATGCGCATTGTCGAGTACATTGAAAATCGTTTGCTTGAGTGCAGAGTCGAACACTACGGGTAAATCCTGTTGAATGCGGTTTTCATAAACGAACGAAACCATTGGTCTGCTGGTGCGCCATTCCTTCGCCAGATCGTTGAGAAAAGTGCTGATGGTAGTCTTTACCGATGATTCGCCGCGCGCCTCGCCTGCTGAAAGAAGGATGCCGCTAACGATCGTTTTGCAGCGTTGCAACTGTGCCTGCATTTCAGCAATTTCCTCTTTCACTTCGGGATTCTTGCTAAATTCAGGCATTCGCCGCCAGTCACCCAATATCACGGACAGAGTGGCTAGCGGCGTACCAAGTTCGTGCGCGGCGCCAGAAGCCAACAGTCCCATACGCACGATATGCTCTTCTTCGACCTCGCGTTGGTGCAGCCTGGCGAGCTCCGCATCGCCCGCTCGAAGATTGCGACTGATGCGGGTGATAAAGAAGACCAGTAAAGTGGCATTGAGCACAAAGCAAATCAGCATTCCCTGAACATACAGACCGGGAAAACTGTGTCCATGTTCCAGCGGTAACGCCAAGGGTTTGGAAAACAGCGCCAGCCCGGTCAAACAGAAGCTGGTAACGGCGACAATCGTCCAGGTGGACCAGGCTTCCAGCAGCACGGCGCTGAGAATGACCTGCAAAAGATAGAGAAATGCGAACGGATTAGTCGTTCCTCCACTGAAATACAACTGTGCGGTCAAGCTGCCCACATCGACCAATAGCGCAAAAAACAGCTCGCTATTGGCGACTACCTGCTTTTCATGCCAGCGCAGGTGGCTGGCAATATTGAATGCAATAAGGCACGCCAGTACAGCGAGCATCTGCGGGAGCGGAAGATGAATGCCGATGCCAAGGGTTACAACGGCGATCGTCGTAATCTGTCCAATCACGGCGAACCAGCGCAGTTGAATCAACTGCAGCATGTTCTTGTGCCCGGCAGCACGTTCAGCACTCACAGTTGCTACTGTTGACGGCTCTGTCACGTCTTCCCGGTTTGAAATCGTCTCAATATTGCATGCCATTTTCACTTTCCTGATCGATATACCCTGAACGAGTTCCATGAACTCGATGCCGGCTTCGTTCCTCGCGCGCGACCCGCAAGCCGGCACCAGCCACCATTAAAGCAAGAGCATACCAAGTCAGCGCATAAACCAAATGATTATTGTGAAAGGAGATCACTGTCAAACCGCCGATAGGATAATTGGCAGAATTACTTCCCGGTTTTTCCTCCCCGGTTTCCTTGGTCGCATCTGCATCTACAAAATAAGGAGCTACACGAGACAGGCCACGAGCCACAGCTATTGCTTGAATATCGCGGGAATACCACCAGTTGCCGGAAGGATTGTTGTTGCGTAGAAAGGCTCCTCCCGGCTCACTTATCCGCAGCAATCCGGTAACAATGGATAAGCCGCGGTCATCATGATTTTGATGGCCTTCTGTAACGTGTGCTCCGTTATGGAGATCATTATGAGACTGGTCAGCATCTCCAGCCGGAATGAAGCCTCTGTTGACCAGCACTACAGTGCCGTCCAGGTTACGTAGCGGCGTCAGCAGCCAGTAGCCGCTCCCAAGTTCGGTCGATGCCTGGACTTTGGTGGTAAGTTCATAGAGGAAAATACCCGTGACGCTTACGTGGCGGTATTCGTCAGCCGCGGCATTCACTTGCGGCCAGCGATCGGGGCCGGGAGCAGCAACGGGAGCCGCATGCACCCGTTGCTCGACCCGTTCAATCAGTCCGAGTTTCCATTGCAGACGCTGAAGCTGCCAGGTGCCCAGCGCCACAAAACCCGAGAATGCAAGTGCGGCGCAGACTGCCAGCATAAGCAACTTGGCAACAGGACGTGAACGCGATACGGCCTTTTGCGAAGCCGAATTCCTGCCCTGCCCTGGCCGATCTATCATGGCATGTTGTGCATCTGGTGCGTTGAATCAGGCATCATGCGCGGCATCATGTTGTCATTAAGGTGGAACATCACCCAGAGCGAACCGCTCAACACAATGACCACCAGCACAACAGTAAAGATCAGCGCAAGCATGGACCAGCCACCTTCGGCTTTCGTGTTCATATGCAGGAAATAAATCATATGAACGACAATCTGCACGGCAGCAAAGCCCAGGATCGCCATTGAGGTGATGCTCGACTTGTCGAATACCTTGCCCATCACCAGCCAGAACGGGATCGCAGTCAGGATGACCGACAGCAGAAAACCGATGGCATAGGTTTTCAGGCTGCCGTGGTCGGCATGGTCATCGTGGCCATGATGACCGTGATCATCAGCGTGCATCGGGTTGGCGTAATGCTCGCTCATGGCAAGACTCCCATCAGATAGACAAAGGTGAAAACGCCGATCCAGATCACGTCCAGGAAATGCCAGAACATCGACAGGCACATCAGGCGGCGGCGGTTTTCAGGAACCAGTCCGTGTTTATTGAGCTGAAACATCAACGTCACCAGCCAGACGATGCCGAAGGTGACATGCAAGCCATGTGTGCCCACCAGGGCAAAGAAGGAAGACAGAAAGGCGCTTCGTTGCGGACCCGCGCCTTCGTGGATCAGGTGGACGAATTCCGTCAATTCCAGCGTAATGAATCCCGCGCCGAACAAGCCGGTGATTCCCAGCCACAGCAAGGTGTTGCCAATGCGTTTGCGTTGCGACTCAAGCATCGCAAAACCGTAGGTGATCGACGACAGAAGCAGCATCGATGTATTGACCGCCACCAATGGCAGGTCGAACAGTTCGGCGCCGGACGGGCCGCCAGCATAGTGGCGTCCCAATACCGCGTAGGCAGCGAACAGACACGCAAACACCAGACAGTCGCTCATCAGATAGAGCCAGAAACCGAGCAAGGTGCCGTTTTCCGGGTGATGCTCGCCCACGTAAAAGCGCGAGCTCGCATCGGCGCTCATGGCGCTGGCAGAAGTAAATGTGATCTCAGACATGGCTTTCCAGCAAGCGTGTGCGCGTATTCTCGGAACGGATAACTTCGTCGGCCGGTATGTAGTAGTCGCGCTTGTAGTTAAAGGTATGGATGATGATGGCAGCGATCATCGCAGCAAAGCCGATGCCGGCCACCAGCCACATTTGCCAAATCAAGGCGAACCCGACGGCCGCGCTGAGTGCGGCGATCACGAAGCCGGCAGCGGTGTTTTTCGGCATGTGGATCGCAACGAAGCCTTGTTGTGGACGCGCATAGTTCTGCTTCTTCATATCGGCCCAGGTATCGTTGTCGTACACGCACGGCGTGAACGCAAAATTGTAGTCGGGCGGCGGCGACGATGTCGACCACTCCAGCGTGCGGCCGTTCCATGGATCGCCGGTAGTGTCGCGCAGCGAGTCGCGACGCTTATAGCTGACATAGAACTGGATAAGCATCGAGGCAATGCCAAGCGCAATCAAGACGGCACCGAAGGCAGCGATTTGGAACCAGATCTGAAGTGAGGGATCCTCGAAGTGGCTCATGCGTCGCGTCACTCCCATCAGGCCCAGCACATACAGTGGCATGAAGGCGACATAGAAGCCGATCACCCAGAACCAGAACGAGCATTTTCCCCAGAAAGTATCGAGCTTGTAGCCGAACGCTTTCGGGAACCAGTAATTGATCGCCGCAAACACACCGAATACCACGCCGCCAATGATCACGTTATGGAAGTGCGCGATCAGGAACAAGCTGTTGTGCAGCACGAAATCGGCTGGAGGCACCGCCAGCAGCACGCCTGTCATGCCGCCTATCACGAAAGTGACCATGAAGGCGATGGTCCACATCATCGGCAACTCAAAGCGGATGCGACCGCGGTACATGGTGAACAGCCAATTGAAGATTTTCGCGCCGGTGGGAATCGAGATGATCATCGTCGTGATGCCGAAGAACGAATTGACACTGGCGCCCGAACCCATGGTGAAGAAATGGTGCAGCCAGACCAGGTAGGACAGGATCGTAATCACCACGGTCGCATATACCATCGAGGTGTAGCCGAACAAACGCTTGGCGGAAAATGTGGACACCACTTCCGAAAAGACGCCGAATAACGGCAGCACCAGAATGTAAACCTCCGGATGGCCCCAGATCCAGATCAGGTTGACGTACAACATGGAGTTGCCGCCGAGGTCATTGGTGAAGAAGTGCATGCCGAACATGCGGTCGAGCGACAGCATGGCGAGCACGACGGTCAGCACCGGGAAGCTGACGACGATCAGCACGTTGGTGCACAGCGAGGTCCAGGTGAACACCGGCATCTTCATCAGGCTCATGCCCGGCGCGCGCATCTTCACGATGGTCGCGATCAGGTTGACTCCCGACAGCAAGGTCCCGACCCCGGCCACCTGCAACGACCAGATGTAATAATCGACCCCCACGTCCGGACTGCCCTGCAATCCGGACAGCGGCGCATAGGCGAGCCAGCCGGTGCGGGCAAATTCACCGATGAAGAGGGATGCCATCGTCAGCATCGCGCCGAAAGTCGTCATCCAGAAGCTGAAATTGTTCAGGAACGGAAACGCCACGTCGCGCGCACCGATCTGCAGCGGCACAACATAGTTCATCAGGCCGGTCACGAACGGCATGGCAACGAAGAAGATCATGATCACGCCATGCGCCGTGAAAATCTGGTCGTAGTGATGCGGCGGGAGAAAACCGGCCGTGTCGCCAAAGGCGACCGCCTGTTGGACGCGCATCATCAAGGCGTCGGCGAAGCCGCGCAGCAGCATCACGATGCCCAGCACCATGTACATGATGCCAATCTTCTTGTGGTCGATGCTGGTGACCCAGTCGCGCCACAAGGGGCCCCACAAACGGAAACGCGTCAGCCCGGCGAGCAACGCCAGGCCGCCGATGGCAACCATGATAAAAGTCGCCAGCAGGATTGGTTCGTGATATGGGATCGCATCCCAGCTCAGCCGGCCGAAAATGAGCTTCGTCAGATCAATATGGTCTAGCATCGTTACTCTTTGTGAAAATGTTGGTGCGAGGCAGAGGCTGCGGTAGCGGCTTGTGCGGCAGGCAGCGCAGCTTTCTTTTCTACACGCTCTTTGTGCTCTATGTCTTCTTGAACCCGGTTGCTGTCCATATCCATCATCTCGCTCATGCAGACCGCGCCGGGTTCGACGCAACGATTGACGATCGCGTCGTAAAGATAGGGGACAACCGCGCCGTAACGCCGTACCGGCTCGCGCTCGCTTGGCTTGGCAAGCAGCAGGTAGTCTGCGCGATTCAACATTCCACCGGCCGTCCTGGTTTTTTGCACCCAGCCGTCAAAGTCTGCTGCGTTCACGCCATGGTATTTGAAGCGCATATGGGAGAATCCAGCGCCGCTGTAGTTTGCCGAAAAGCCGTCATACTCGCCAGGCTTGTTCAAGACAGCATTCAGCGTCGTGTCCATTCCCGGCATCGCATAGATCTGGCCCGCCAGCGCAGGGATGTAGAAGGAATTCATCACGTTGGACGCGGTAATCTTGAAGCGGACAGGCACGTCGACCGGCGTCACCAGTTCATTGACCGTAGCTATTCCCTGCTCCGGATAGATGAACAGCCATTTCCAGTCAAGCGCGACGACCTGCACAATCAGGGGATTGGTGCCGACAGGTACCGGCCGTTTGGCATCGAGGTGCATCAACGGGCGGTAAGGATCCAAAAGGTGGGTGCTTATCCAGGTCAACAAGCCCAAGGCAATGATGATGAGTAGTGGCGCCCCCCAAATCACCAGCTCAAGCTTGGTCGAATGGTCCCAGTCAGGCTCGTATTTGGCAGAGGTATTATTTTTCCGATAACGCCACGCAAAAATGAATATCAGAGCGATCACCGGGATGATAATCAGCAACATCAACAGCGTAGAGACCAGAACAAGATGAGCCTGCTGAGCAGCAATGTCACCGGATGGATTCATCACCACGGCATTGCAACCAGCCAGTAAAACCACAGACAAAGGGAGTAGTCGACGGCGCGCTGTTAGTAGATGCATGGAGGCAAGTCAAGAACGTGGATCAAGATGCTGTTACTCTACTTCGACTGCAACGCGCTTGCGATTGGACATTTTGTCCTACCCGTGAAGCCGATATTTGAATAGACTTACCATAATGACCGAATCAGCACCAATTTGAGAGGCAATGATTATGGCAACAACGGAAACTTATCAACCAATTCCTTCCGACAAGACACAGCCAAGCGCGACCAGCAATGGTGCCCGGCATATCAATGCCCGCGATGGCCATATCGCGCCTGGAGAGATTGCCATTGGCGTGGTCATCGGCCGGGCTTCCGAATATTTCGATTTCTTTGTCTACGCGATCGCCTCTGTGCTGGTCTTTCCATCCATTTTTTTCCCTTTTGAAGATCGGTTGGCAGGGACGTTGTATGCCTTCGCGATTTTTGCCCTTGCTTTTATCGCAAGGCCCTTCGGAACCGTTGCCTTCATGGCAATCCAGCGACGTTTCAATCGAGAAGTAAAGCTGACACTCGCGCTCTTTCTGCTGGGCGCATCTACGGCCGGCATTGCCTTCTTGCCGTCGTACACTCATTTGGGCACGGCTGCAATCACCCTGCTGGCGTTACTGCGCATCGGTCAAGGCATCGCGCTTGGTGGTTCATGGGATGGACTGCCTTCGCTGTTGGCGCTGAGCGCACCGCAAAACAAACGCGGCTGGTATGCGATGTTGGGCCAGTTGGGGGCGCCGGTCGGCTTCATTGTCGCCGCGGGGCTTTTCTCGTTCCTGTTGTCTACGCTATCCACTATCGATTTTCTCGACTGGGGCTGGCGTTATCCGTTTTATGTGGCGTTCGCCATTAACGTGGTGGCACTATTCGCCCGTCTGCGCCTGGTATCGACCGCGGAATACGCCCGATTACTCGATGAGCGAGAGCTGGAGCCGACCAATGTGATCGAAATGACCCGATCGCAAGGACGCAATCTGCTCATCGGTGCCCTGGCGGCCTTGGCTAGCTATGCGTTATTCCACCTCGTTACCGTATTCCCGCTGTCGTGGATTACTTTATATTCGACTCGCTCGGTCAGTGAATTTCTGGTTATCCAGATGATCGGTGCGGCTCTTGCAGCAATCGGTGTTGTGCTTTCCGGCTTGATCGCCGATCGTTTCGATCGACGCACCACATTGGGTGCGCTCGCATGCCTTATTGCAGTGTTTAGTGGATTTGTGCCGATGCTTATGAACGGCGGCGATCTTGGGCAGACCATTTTTATCTTGTTCGGCTTTAGCCTGCTCGGTTTGTCATACGGTCAGGCGGCAGGCGCCGTCACTGCCAACTTCCCGACGAAGTACCGCTATACCGGTGCCGCCCTGACCTCCGATTTGGCTTGGCTGGTCGGTGCCGGTTTTGCGCCATTGGTGGCACTCGGCCTGGCCGCGCACTTCGGATTGGCCTTCGTCAGCCTCTATTTGCTTTCGGGTGCCGTGTGCTCTCTTGCCGCACTCAGTCTGAATCGAGCCTTGGAGATCCGTGATTAAACAAGGAGTACCACCTGTGATTGACAATAATTGAAACTCTGCACAATGCGCAACTTGCCCAAGCGTTTGCTGCTTATCTGTTGAATTTATTCATATTAGACATATGAATAAATTCGTCACTTTAACTGGATGGCGCCGCATACTCTATTAAAAAATGGCCACGACTAAAGCGGATTCTTCGAGTAGCTCACCTTCTTGTTCTTGATGCCGAAACTGGCGATCGCACCCAAACCGGCCAATCCCAAACAGCTGCCAAACCAAAAATCCGCCGGTACGCCGATCGTATCCACCACCGCACCGCCTGCCAATGAGCCCAGCGCGATCGCCACCTGGATTATGCTGACGAATAGCGCAGAACCTGCTTCCGGCAGATCCGGCGAAGATGATTGCATCCAGATGCTGAGGCACAAGGGAATGGCGCCGAACGCGACACCCCAGGCCAATACCGCGACGATCACCCCGGCCTCGGAATCGCGCAACAGCGGCAGTGCAAATAAAGAGATCATCAGTATCGACACCATCGCGAACAGCGACGCTTTCAAATTGCGCGTTACGGTAGTGGAAATAGCAAAATTGGAGATAAAGCCGACGAATCCGAAGCCCAGCAAGAGCGAGGTAATGGTAGACAGACAGAATTTCGCCTATTGCACCAGAAATGGCGCAATATAGGTGTACGACGAAAAGTGCGCACCAAATACAAGCGCCACCATCAGCAGACTTTTGCGCGGATGGGGACGGCCCAGCAATGAGCGCAGATCGCTAAAGCTTATCCCCGCACTCGATGGCAAGGACGGCAACAACAACGCTTGCGCGGCCAGCGCCAAGGCCGCCAGGACGCCGGTGGCTATAAACGACGCGCGCCAGGATGCCAGGCCGCTGATAAAAGTACCGAGCGGCACGCCTATCACCGTGGCAAAGGTCACGCCGGTCAAGATCATCGCAGTCGCCTTGGCGGCATGCTGCTCCTGCACCAGCCGTCCCGATGTTGCCAGCGCGAGCGTCCAGAAACCACCCAAACAGGCGCCCAGCAAGCCGCGCCCCAGCAGCATGAATCCAAAATTCGGCGCAAAGGCGGATACAAGGTTGGATGCAAGCAGCAAGGCCGACAGCACCAACAGGATCAGGCGTCGGTCTATGCGCCCGGCCCTCAGCATCAAGGCCGGCGCCGAAATGGCGGCAATGACGCCGGGTGTGGTCACCATCAAGCCGGCTGTACCCGGCGACACGCCAAGGTCGCGCGCGATCTGGGGTAACAGGCCGACTGGTAGAAATTCGGTCGTCACAAAAGCGAATGCGCCTGTCGCTACCGACACCACCGACAGCCAGGAGCGCAAAGGCGACTGGATGCTGCCGGTCCGGCTCGGCAGATCGATACGACTATCGCTTCCCGCATTGGCCGCCGCCTGATTCTTGTTCATGTAATTCTCCTGTCCTTAAATCCTTGAATGTCATAAAAAAATGTCAATGTCGACGCCGCTGGCGCCGCGCAAATGTCGACCGGATTGGCAATGACCACGCCTGACGACGCCAGGATCGAGATCGCGATTTCGGCCGGGGTCTTGCTGCCGATGTAGAGACCGGTCGGGCCGTGCAGGCGGTGCAATTGTTCGTCGTTGACGTCGAATTCTTTCAGGCGTTCGCGGCGGCGCGCATTGTTGATGCGCGAACCGGTGGCGCCGACGCAGAACGCATCGGACTTCAGCGCTTCCATCAATGCCAGGTCGTCCAGCTTAGAGCGGTTTTCATATGCGTGTATGGGTGCTGCGGGCCGCTTTGGGGCGCATTGCGGCGTTGCTCATCGCTTGTGTGGCTCGCCACCCTGCGCTCCTCGCGCCTTGCCCTGCACCCCAAACCAACCCGGATCACCCTCACACTGATACGAAAACCGCTCTAGTGATGAATAAGCGCATGGCGTTCTTCCACGCCTGGCCTGCCGCAGGATCGGGCGCCGCGATCGGTTCCTTCATTGCAAAGTACGGTGCTTGCCGGTCATCCGGACGAACCGCCGGATTATCAATCCCTGCAAGCCGGACGTTGCCAAAGATCAAGACAGGCTGCACTTCCGAATAATCCGGCAGAGCGACGCATCGACTGCCGGCGGTTGTGCAACGACAGCGCCCGGAGCTTCAAACGAATCCGATTCCTGA
>JAQGLW010000113.1 GCA_028292665.1 Herminiimonas sp. | reverse complement strand
CGGCAAGAAGCAGCTTTTCTTGCTTTCCCACAAAGTCGGCTTTAGCCATTTAATTGAACATGTGTGAAAAGCTTTATTTCAGCCTTGTAAATCTGCCGTTTTTTTCGATCGGCATTGCTTGCGGCGCAGGTCGAACAAAGGAGAAGAATTTGAAAAATGCGATGAACGCGGAGTACGCCCCCCGGCTTAACGGCGGTTATCGGGAAAAATTACTGGTATCCCAGTATCGCAGGATGTTCGACGCTTTCCAGGCCTTCAAGGAAGGCGCTCCGAGCGATACCATTCTGGATGTCGGCGCAACGCCGACATCATTGACCGGAAGCCTGAATTATTTGCCCGATTGGTCCGATTCGCAGGACAGAACTCCGATGACTACTTCATGCGAAATCGATTTGTCGAGTCATGTAAATGCCCGATACTATCGCGCCGACAAGCGGAAGATTTCACAGCAAGCCGCCGGCCGCAAGCTTCCATTCGAAGACGGGCAATTCGACTGGGTGTATTGCAATGCGCTGATTGAACACATCGGCAGTTTCGAGCGGCAATACGAACTGCTGAAGGAATTGACGCGCGTATCGCGCAAAGGGGTATTCGTCACGACTGCGAACCGTTGGTATCCGGTGGAATTCAACACTCGTTTTCCGCTGCTGCATTGGTTGCCGCGCGGTGTATGGCGGCGCATGCTGAAAATGATGGGGAAGGGGGTCTGGGCCTCTGAATCGGTCCTTAATCCTTTAAGTTCAAAGGATCTTCAAAAGCTTGCCAGCCTGCTTCCCGGAAAACCCTGGAGCGATATAGGGCATATCCGCATTTTTGGCGTCAAGGCGCATTTTTTTCTGATGATTCGAAAGAGATAGAGCATTAGCGTGTCGCCCTTATCCGCAGATCTGACGAAACCGCAATGCGTTTTCAAACGGGCGAACATGAAACCGCAGTGCAGATGCCCATGCAGCCAGCACCGGATTAATTTGGTTTTGCGGCTACTTTTCTTGCCGGATTATCGCCGAAGGCATGGCGGCCGTCCGGTGCGATACGAGAATCCGAAAAAGGATTTCCGACATGCGACAGAAACTCTTCGCCGAGCAATGCCGCAGCTTTCGTATTGATGTGATTCGCATCCTTGTAAAATGCAATATTCGACATATAGGTGCTGCATTCCGACTGATTGCACATCACCAGCTTGGGATCGACGACAATCACCTGCGGATGTTGCGCTTTCACTTTATCGATAATCTCGTCAACGGCGGTTTGAGTGCGGGCCACGAAGCTGTAAGGGATATTGCAATTTTTATCCGGAGCCGCCCAGCCGCGCGTCTTGTACAAGATGCAGCGTGACAGATCGGGTTCGTAGAACGGATTGTCCTTGAAGATGACCGGTATCGATCCGGTCTTGATGACTTCCTCCGTCATGGACGCAAGCCTTCTTTCAAAATTTTCATCCAGTTCGGAAGACCAGAATCCGGCAAGAACGGTAAATTTGAAATTGCCGGCGATCTGCAGCAAATCGGCATTGTGTTTCTCGCATACCGATGTCTCCGCATTCTTGTCCGGATTATTTGCATGCAGATAAATTGGAAAACAACCCGCTTGCACATGGTAGACCGCTTTGAGATTGGCATTCCTGGAAAGCTGCTCGACAAACGGCTTGAAGTGATGCGCATGCGAATCGCCCAGCAGAAGCACCTGCGCCTTGTTCTGGCCAAGGTCGCCGAATGCGCAATTGCCTGTTAGATAGTCTAGCGTAACCTTTTTGTAATCCTCGGTCCTGATCGAGCAGGATCGGGTCAAATCCCTTTCGAATGAATAGCTGGCAATCAATTGACGAATATCGTCCGGAAATCTCTTCGGCGCGCCTTCGGTCAGATAGGAATACAACCCTATGCAAAGAAAGGCCGCGGCGGGAACGGCATAGATTTGAATGAACGCTTTTTTGAAACGGATATTTCTGTTGCGCCTGATCGGATTTTCGACGAATTTCCAGGTCAGGAAAGCCAGCAGGAACGATAGTGCAACAGTCCCCATGCCTACCCAGAAGCCGATCTCTATTCTTCTGTATCTTAAAAATGAAAATATCGGCCAGTGCCATAAATACAAGGAATACGAAATCAATCCGATGAAAACCAGGGGTTTGGCCCTTAGCGCAGGCGTCAGGACATTCCCGGTCTGACAAGCGTAGATCAGCATTGCCGTTCCCATGCACGGATAGAGCGAGTTGACTCCGGGGAAAGGCATGTCCGCATTCAGAAAGAAAAACGTTCCGAGCATTAATGCCATGCCGGCTGCCGCAAGCGCATTTGAAATTTTTCCGGACTTGACCGGAATTTTTTTGGATATGAAAAAAGCGAGCGCGCCGATAATCAGCTCATGGGCTCTGGACGTCAGAAGAAAATAGGACTTTACTTCGCCGGTCTTCAGTTCCGATATGACGGTAAAGACAATTCCCAGAAAAAGCAATGCAAGAATTTTCTGCTGCCCGAAATACCGGAACAGAAAAATCAGCAGGATCGGGAAAATAAAGTAAAACTGTTCCTCGACGGATAAGGACCAGGTATGAAGCAGCGGAAATTCTTCAGTGCGCTGTCCGAAATATCCCCAACTGAGCATCGAGAAAAAAATGTTGGAGGCGAACCCCCAGGACGCTGCCAGCGACGTGGTGTAGAAGATGTAATCGTTCGGGATAAGCAGGTAGGTCGAAATGATCAACGTGACCAGCGCGACGACAATATATGCCGGAAAAATGCGCTTGATCCGTCTGGTGTAAAAATCGGCAAAGCGGAAGGTGCCGTTATCCAGGCCGTTCGCAATCAGGCCTGAAATCAGGTAACCGGAAATGACAAAGAAGACATCGACGCCGGCAAAGCCGCCGGACACGATGTGCGAATTTGCATGAAACGCAATGACCGCCAGAACGGCGATGGCGCGAAGACTGTCGATCTCCGGACGATAGGTCGAATTCGAATCAGGTGTCATTGAAATTCGCTTTGCCGATTGGTTACCGCTGTTTTTTCGTTCTTCCTGCCGCATTCGAACAACACCGGTGAAATGCGATCGAACCGCGACAAGAATGCATTGCGAATGTGCTCGATCGAATTCATCAATCAATTCCGCAAGTCTTTATCCGGACGCGCCGCTCATGAAACAGCGCGTTCAGCTTCCGCGGCATGGCCATGCGGCATCGCGATATTTATCGCCGTCGCCGGCTTGCCGGCAGATGCGATTGAATATTCGGCCTTGAAACGGCCGTACGTTTCGACGATGCCGTCCCGCAGCCTCATCCTGGGTGTCCAGCCCAGGCGCGCCAGTCTGGCGCTGTCGGTCAATTTGCGCGGACTGCCATCCGGTTTCTCCGGATCGAATACGATCTTCCCTGTATAGCCGACCGCTTTGCGGACCAGTTCGGCCAATTCGCGGATCGTGATTTCTTCGCCGCTCCCCACATTGATATGCGAGAGCATGGGAGAAGTGTTGGCCGCATATACGGAGCGCTCCAGTCCCATTACATGGACGCTTGCATCGGCCATGTCGTCGACATAGAGAAATTCGCGCCGCGGCGCGCCGGTTCCCCAGATCAAGACTTTTTCCGCACCGTCGACTTTAGCCTCGTGAAAGCGCCGGATCAGTCCCGGAAGGACGTGACTGTTCTCCGGATGGTAGTTGTCGCCGGGACCGTACAGATTGGTCGGCATGACGCTGCGGTAATCGGTGCCGTACTGCCGGTTGTAGCTTTCGCACAGCTTGATGCCGGCGATCTTTGCAATTGCATAGGGCTCGTTGGTCGGCTCCAGCGGGCCGGCAAGCAGGGATTCTTCCTTGATCGGTTGTTCCGCCAATCGAGGATAAATGCAGGACGAACCGAGGAACAGCAGTTTCTGCACACCGCTGCGCCAGGCCTGATGGATGACGTTGGCTTCGATCATCATGTTCTGATAAATGAACTCCGCCGGATAGGTATTGTTGGCATGAATGCCGCCCACGCGCGCAGCGGCAAGGTATACCTCGTCGATCTTTTCCGATTCGAAAAAGGCGCGCACTTGAGACTGGTCGGTCAAATCAAGCTCCGAATGCGTCCGTGTGACGATGTTGCCGCAGTTGCGCTGCGCCAGCGCCCGGACGATCGCCGCTCCGACCATGCCGCGGTGGCCGGCGACATAAATGCGCTTTTCCAGATTGATTCCGTTTTGTTGCATGATGTATGTCCTCGATTAAAAGCTGGCTGCAGAGCGCCGTGCCGCCGAACGGAAATGCGCCTGCGGCGCATCCTTATTCGTTGTGGGCGTAAGCGACAAATCCGTTCTCCCTGACCAGCGCATACTTGCGCGTCGCATTCAGATCGGACTGCACCATTTCCTTCACCAGTTGCTCGAACGACGTTGCCGGCTTCCAGCCCAGTTTGGTGTGCGCCTTGGTGGCGTCGCCCAACAGGGTCTCGACTTCGGTAGGCCGGAAATAACGCGGGTCCACGCGGACGACGACTTGCCCCGGCCTGCCGCCGCTGTGCGGGCCGGGATCCACCACCGTGCCGGTTTCTTCGACGCCTGTGCCCTGCCACGACAAAACCATGCCGAGTTCGGCCGCAGCTGCATTGACAAAATTGCGCACGCTGTACTGGATGCCGGTGGCGATCACGAAATCTTCCGGCTTGTCCTGCTGCAGCATCATCCATTGCATTTCGACATAGTCGCGCGCATGGCCCCAGTCGCGCATGGAATCCATATTGCCGAGATACAGGCAATCTTGCAGACCGAGCGCAATGCGCGCCAGTGCCCGGGTGATCTTGCGGGTGACGAAGGTTTCGCCGCGCAGCGACGACTCGTGATTGAACAGAATGCCGTTGCAGGCATACATGCCGTAGGCTTCGCGGTAGTTGACGGTAATCCAGTATGCGTACATCTTGGCGACCGCATAGGGACTGCGCGGATAGAAGGGCGTCGTTTCCCGTTGCGGGATCTCCTGCACCTTGCCGAACAGCTCGGAGGTCGAGGCCTGGTAAAAGCGCGTCTTCTTTTCCAGGCCGAGGATGCGAATCGCTTCCAGCACACGCAACGGTCCCAGCGCGTCGGAATTGGCGGTGTATTCCGGCTCCTCGAATGAAACCGCAACATGGCTTTGCGCTGCAAGATTGTAAATCTCGTCCGGCTGCACCTGCTGGATGATGCGAATCAGCGACGAACTGTCGGTCATGTCGCCGTGGTGCAGAATGAAGCGGCGCGGCTCTTCATGCGGATCCTGGTACAGATGATCGATGCGGCCCGTATTGAGCTGGGAGGAGCGGCGTTTGATGCCATGCACGATATAACCTTTACCGAGCAGAAGTTCCGATAGGTACGCGCCATCCTGGCCAGTCACGCCGGTAATCAGTGCCACTTTCGGGGCAAGTTGAGGGGACCGGTTGAGCAGATCGGCTGGTACGTGCGGTTCTTTCGTCATGAGTATTCCTCGAATATTTGATTGTTGATTTGCATTGGCCTGGATTGGCGTCGGCGCCAATTTCCAACAATGCTATTTTGGAATTACGCGAGGGGAGAGACTTGAGGTACGTCAGGTTCCGGCAAGAAATAGGAAGAATCCGTTGCGGTCTTGCCGCATGAATATCCCTCGGGATTCATTTTTTGCCAGCGCCAGTGATCCGCACACATGTCTTCGAGATCTTTTTCAGCGCGCCATCCCAATAGTTCGCGCGCCGCGACGGGAGAAGCGTAACAGCTGGCAATATCGCCCGGCCGGCGCGATACGATTTCGTACGGCACCGTGCGACCGCTCGCCGCTTCGAAAGCGCGTACCGCTTCCAGTACGCTATAGCCCCGGCCGGTGCCGAGATTGACTGTAAAGCTTCCTCTTCGTGAAAACAGGCGGGCGAGCGCCGCGACATGGCCTCGCGCGAGATCGACAACATGAATGTAATCGCGCACGCCGGTGCCGTCATGCGTAGGATAATCGTCGCCGAACACCGCCAGCCTGGAGCGGCGGCCGATGGCGACTTGCGCGACAAACGGCATCAGATTATTGGGAATGCCGAGCGGATCTTCGCCGATCAGTCCGCTCGAATGCGCACCCACCGGATTGAAGTAACGCAAAATGCCGATGCGCCAGTCGGCATCGGCTTGCTCCAGATCGCCGAGAACCTGTTCCACCATCAACTTGGACCGGCCATAAGGATTGGTCACCGACAGACGGGCCGACTCCGTTATCGGCACCGATTCCGGATCGCCGTAGACGGTCGCCGAAGAGCTGAAAACGAAGCGCTTCACGTTTGCATCGGACAATGCCTGCAGCAGGACGACCGTGCCCGATACATTGTTATCGAAGTACGAAAGCGGATTGGCTACCGACTCGCCGACCGACTTGAGCCCCGCGAAATGTATCGCCGCATCAATCGCATGCTCGCGCAATATGGCATCGATCGCCGGACGGTCGCGCACGTCAACTTCATGGAAGACCAATGATTTGCCGGTAATCCTTTCCACGCGCGCGATCGCTTCCCGCGAACTGTTGGACAGATTATCCAGTGCGATCACTTCATGGCCGGCCTGCAGCAGTTCGATGCATGTATGAGAACCGATATAACCTGACGCTCCGGTAACAAGAATTTTATTTGCCATGGATGAGATTTTCAGATGTGTTCCGTTGCTTTCCTGCCGTTCGGCTCCAGGCGGTATTTTTGTTCAGACATAGATCACCTTGCCGGACGCCGCTGTCGGATGCGGCAAGCTGGTGACCGATGCCGTCGACTGATCCAGCGCCATCTCTTTGAGAAAAGCACGGAACTCCTCTTTCACCTCCGGATGCTTGAGTGCGAATTGCACCGTGGCCTGCAGATAACCCTGCTTGCTGCCGCAGTCGTAGCGGGTGCCTTCGAATTGATATGACAGAACGGCTTCCTGTTTGAGCAAAGTTGCGATGCCGTCGGTCAACTGCAGTTCGCCGCCCGCGCCGGGTTTCAAATTGCGCAGGTGCTTGAAGATCGACGACGTCAGGATGTAGCGGCCTACCACGCCCATGTTGGATGGTGCGTTTTCAGACGCAGGTTTTTCAACGATGCCGTGGAGTTTGAGCAGCCGTTCGCCGAAAGGGGCGCCGGCAACTACGCCGTAGGAGCGGCTCTGTTCCGGCGTGATGGATTCGACGCCGATGATGCTGCTGCCGTAATGCGAATGCAGTTCGGTCATCTGCCGCATGACCGGTACGCGGCCGTCGAGCAAGTCATCCGCGAGAATGACGGCAAACGGCTCATCCTGCACCATGCGTTCCGCGCACAGCACCGCATGGCCCAAACCGAGCGCTTCGGCTTGCCGCACATAAAAGCACTGCACGTTGTCGGGTTTGATGCCGCGCAGCACTTCCAGCAGTGCCTGCTTGTCCTTGGCGGCCAATTCCGCTTCCAATTCGTAGGCCTTGTCGAAGTGGTCTTCGATCGCACGCTTGTTGCGACCGGTCACAAAAATCATTTCGGTAATGCCGGCCGCCGCCGCTTCTTCCACTGCATACTGGATCAAAGGTTTATCCACGATCGGCAGCATTTCTTTCGGACTGGCCTTGGTGACCGGCAAAAAACGGGTGCCCAGACCGGCAACCGGGAATATCGCCTTGGTGATTTTTTTGTGCATAATAAGGTTGCCTATTTTCGTAAAAAATTAAAACAATTTGACAATCCGATAACTGATTCGTTCTACGTTTACATTGCACAATGCCTTGCCTGATTACATGTTGTTCAAGGTCACAATACCGAGCGATTTTTCATGCGATCAAAGATTCTTCGCGGATGACACGGCGAACCGGAGCCGCGACTACTCCCGTTTGATTCGGCCCGTTTTATCGCCGCGACTTAAAAAGAAAAATGCACGGAAGAGCAGTAGCTTGTTGCTTTGCATTAAGGAAATGTGTCGGCACCAAAGTAGAATTTCGTGCCTGCCATTGCATTTTTCTCTGAAAAAATATGTGAACCGGATATTTATCCTTGCTTGAATTCAAGCCCGGCCATAGAGGTCTTGCAATCGCACGATGTCGTCCTCTCCCAAATAACCGCCCGACTGGATTTCAATGAGTTCGAGCGGCACTTTTCCCGGATTTTCCAGTGAGTGCACGACTCCGACCGGGATGTAAGTCGACTGGTTTTCCGTCAACAGATACTCCTTGTCGCCGTTCGTGATTTTTGCCGTGCCGGACACCACGACCCAATGTTCGGCTCGATGGTGGTGCATTTGCAGAGAGAGCTTGGCGCCCTGCTTGACGGTGATGCGCTTCACCTGGAAACGATGGCCGTTTCCGATCGAGTCGTACGATCCCCAAGGGCGGAATATTTCCCGATGCTGCGTGGCTTCGGCCCGCTTGGTTCTCAACAGTTGTCCTACCAGCTTTTTGGTATCCTGCGCGCGCTCGGTGTCCATGATCAGCAATGCGTCGGCGGTTTCCACAACCACGGTATTGCGCAGACCGACGGCCGTAACGAGCCGGGTAGTGCCGTGAACCAGGCAATCTTCGCAATCCTGAAGCAGTACGTCGCCCTGCGTGGCATTGTTGGTGCCGTCCTTGTCCGCGACTTCCCATACCGATGCCCATGATCCGATATCGCTCCAGCTCGCATCCAGTGCAATCATCGATGCGCGGTCCGTGCGTTCCATGACGGCATAGTCGACTGCGTTATCGGGACTGGCTTCATATGCCTTGCTGTCGAGCCGGATGAAATCGCAATCTTTTTTGGCTTGTGACACAGCTTCCCGGCAAGCGGCGACGATCTCCGGCTGGTAACGCATCAGCTCTTCGATATAGCGGCTGGCGCGGAACAGGAACATGCCGCTGTTCCAGTAATAATTGCCGCTGGCAATGTATTGTTCGGCGGTTGCTCGGTTCGGCTTTTCCACAAATTCCAGCACCGGCCGCGACGGCCCGGATTCGGAAGACGCGGCCCGGATATAACCGTACCCTGTTTCGGGTCCTTCCGGTTTGATGCCGAAAGTCACCAGATCGCCGCGGCTTGCCGCATCCCTGGCAAAGTGAATCGCAGTACAGAATGCGTCATGATTTTTTATGACATGGTCCGAAGGCAGGATCAGCAACAGCGGATCTTCATTTTCGGACAAGGCATGCAGAGCGGCCGTGGCAATCGCCGGCGCGGTATTGCGGCGCACAGGCTCCAGCAGGATCCGGGCATCGTCGATGCCGATTTCACGCAGTTGCTCCGCCGCTACGAAACGCGAAGATTCATTGCATACCAGCAGCGCAGGCCCCAGTTCCTCGATGCCTTTCAGCCGCTGCATCGTTTGCTGCAGCAGGCTCTCCCGGCCGAGCAAGCGCAAAAACTGCTTGGGATAGGTTTCACGTGAAAGCGGCCACAAGCGTGTGCCGGAACCGCCGCAAAGAATCACAGGAATCAAGACAGGAAGACTCATCGTTGTATCAATTCTGAAAATAGGCTTGGGTATATGGATGGACATCCGGATTCCCGGCCAGAAGACCGGGCTGCATCCAGATGTACCGGCTATGCTGTTGCACTGGCAATTTCAAGGACTCGCGCTCCAGCTGAAGACGATAGGCGAGCACCACGTAATGCGTTGCCGCATCCGTCGCGCCGATAAAATTGGTAGCGTAGAAATGTTCATGGACGCCCAGCAGGCGGCCCTGCGTTCTTGCAACAGGCCGCCCCAGCTCGTCTATTGCAATGCGGGAAAAGGCCCCGTCGAGTCTCTCGCCTTTCCGGATGCGTCCGCCCGGTACGAACCAGCAGCCTTTGGCCGGCGGATTGTTGCGCCAGCCGAGCAGCACGGCTCCCTGCGCGTCTTCCACAATCAGATCGATTGAAACCAGCGGCGCATTGGCCACAACGGCGGCGAATGTTTGCGTATCGAGCGGCGCGAAGAGATGCGTATTGGAAGCACCATCGGTATTGAACCTGTTCTGCAGCCGGATGCCGTCCGGTGCAGATCGATCGGATGCTCCGGCACCGCCAATGCAGGAAGGGTGATCAATACGCATTGTTTCCCGTCCATCCCTTGAATGCAGTCCATGCGATGATTTTCAGATCCATCCAGAACGTCCAGTTCTGGATATAGTGAAGATCGAACTGCACCCGCTTCGCCATTTTGTCTACGGTGTCGGTTTCTCCGCGGTATCCGTGGATTTGCGCCCAGCCGGTAATGCCCGGCTTTACGCGGTGGCGCAACATGTACATTTCCAGTCTCTCTTTGTACATTTCGTTGTGCTGAAGTGCATGCGGTCTCGGTCCGACGACAGACATGTCTCCCATCAGCACATTGATGAACTGCGGCAACTCATCGAGGCTGGTCCGCCTGATGAATCGTCCGATTCGAGTAATGCGCGGATCGTCTTGCGTTGCCTGCGTTACCTTGCCGTGTTCTTCATGCAGCTTCATACTGCGGAATTTGTAAACGTTGAATTTCCTGCCGTTAAGTCCAAGTCTTGGCTGCTTGAAAAAGACCGGGCCCGGCGAAGATATCTTGATGCTGACGGCAATCACGATGAATAAGGGCAACAACAGAATCAGCACGACAAAGGAAAATATCTTATCGAACAGATCCTTGACGATTCCGCGTACGCCGCCGGAAATAGGTTGATTTAAATCAACGGCGGGCAGTCCGAGAAAGTTGATGATCTTGTTACTAAGAATCTGCATGCTTAGCGTGTCCGGCACCCAGCGTATATCGACCAGTGCATTACGCAGCAAGTACTGCAGCTTCTGCAATTTTGACGAATCGCTTAACGGCAGCGTGATCCAGATTTCGTGAATCTGGTTCTGCACGACATAATCGTGGATATCTTCAAGGGTGGCGATTTGTTCTATCGAAGGATCGACCGGGCTGACTGTACCGGCTGCATCGCCCACGCCGAGATGAACGGCTTTCACGTCATAGCCGTACCAGTTTTGCTGCGCAGCGCGCTTGTGCATTTCCTGTCCGGTATGACCGTAGCCGACGATGACGACGCGTTTGCTGTTCAGGCCTTTTCCCCGCATGTAGCTCAGGGTGGAATACAGGATTCCCCTGGACAGCATCAGGAAAATGATGCCGCTCAGGTACCAGTAAAACAGCCACAAGCGTGAAAGCGAACCGACGTGATGAATCAGGAAGCTGAAGAACAAGCCGATCAGCAAAACCGTCGCCCATGAAGCGGCGACGTGTCCGAACATGGAAAATTTGGACCGGCCGCGCCACGATACATACAATTCGAATTGCGTGAATAACAGAAAAGCGAGGGCGCAACAGAAATACAGTAAAACGGTATGAATGGGTTCCGCCTCGGTCAATGGTCCGCTGAAACGAAGCAAGCCGGCAAATTGACCTGCGAACCAGAGCGCGACGATATCCATGACGCGCATTGAAAATTCTAATCTGGAAGAATTTTTGTTGATTAAATCTTGCATATTGATCTTCTTTAAGCTCTCTGCGACTGCATCAATTTCAAAATTGCCGACAACGCGCGTTGCTATACATCTTTATAGAATTAATTAGTATTTGAATCATAGTAATCATTTAAGCTGTTACAAAAATGCAAAGTGGAAGTTGGTTGAGGAGCGTCAAACGCAAGGACACAGCGAGATTTTTTCAGGCACGATTTGCACGATTGATGCCACTAAAAGGAGCAGGAACGAGTCGGTCGACGAGACATGACGCGCTTGAAACCGCAGTACGCCGGGTCGTTGCATGACTGGTAATTTCGATATCCGGATTCCAACCGGTTTCGAAAAACTGTTATGCCCGGCGCATCGGCGCTTCCCTGATGCGCTATCATTCGTCCCATGAATTCAGAAGAACCACAACAGCACTCCGCCTTCGATCTCATTGGAGGCGACGCGAAGTTGCGCGAGCTGGTCGACCGCTTTTACGATCTGATGGAGCTGGAACCGGAGTTCGCGGGCATACGCGCGCTGCATCCGGCGTCTCTCGACGGTTCGCGCGACAAGTTTTACTGGTTCCTGTCCGGCTGGACCGGCGGACCCAGCCTGTACATCGAGCGCTTCGGCCATCCGCGTTTGCGCGCCCGGCATTTGCCGTATGCGATCGCATCGAGCGAGCGTGACCAATGGCTGCGCTGCATGGCGCTGGCGATGCAGGATGTCGGCGTTCCGGAATCGCTGCAGGAAAGATTAATGACCTCGTTTTATCAGACGGCCGACTGGATGCGAAACAAGGAAGGCTGATATTCCCATGACCCAAATCGAACTCATCCTGTTGCTGCTGGTTGCCGCGACGATCATCATCCTGCAAGTCATCACGCTGTTTCGCGGCCGCGGGACGGATGTTTCACCGCAGCTTGCGCAATTGCAGGCAGCCCTGGAACGGCATCTGCAACAGACCAGCGAGCGCACCGAGCGCGAGTTGCGCACCCAGGTGCAGAGCACCGCTCAAAGCACAAGACAGGAACTGACGGGCAATTTCGCGCAATTTCAGCAGACGCTTGCCGCGCAGCTGACAAGCGTTGCGACGGTGCAGAACAGCCAGATTGACAGCTTTTCGCAGCAACTCGCCAAGTTGATCGAAGCGAATGCACTACAGCTCGAGGCGATGCGCCAGGCCATTACGCTGCAGGCGCAGGCGGGACGGGAAGAGCAATCAGGCACACTCAAGCGCTTCGGCGATACGCTGAACCAGACATTGACCGCATTGACCGAGTCGAATGCGCAACGGATGGCGGAAGTGCGTGCGACGCTGGAGGCAAAAATCAGGGATCTGCAAACCGATAACGGCGCCAGGCTGGAAGAAATGCGCAAGACGGTTGACGAAAAACTGCATGCGACGCTGGAGCAGCGGCTCGGCGAATCATTCAAGCTGGTGTCCGACCGGCTGGAAAAAGTGCATCAGGGTCTGGGTGAGATGCAGCAGCTGGCGATCGGCGTGGGCGACCTGAAGCGCGTTCTGACCAATGTGAAGACGCGCGGCACCTGGGGCGAGGTGCAGCTGGAGATGCTGCTCGAGCAGATGCTGACGCCGGACCAATATGCAAAAAATGTCGAAACCATCCCGGGTTCCGGCGAGCGTGTCGAGTTCGCGATCAAGCTGCCGGGGCAGGACGACGGACTGGTGCCGGTCTGGATGCCGATCGATGCGAAATTTCCGAAAGAGCAGTACGAGCGCCTGGCCGAAGCTGCCGACCGTGCCGATGTCGAAGGCGTTGCATCGGCCGGCCGCGAACTGGAGCGCGCAGTGCGGATCGAAGCCAAGACCATCGCCGAAAAATATCTGTCTCCGCCGCTGACGACCGATTTTGCAATCCTCTTCCTTCCGACCGAAGGCCTGTACGCCGAAGTGATGCGCCGTCCCGGCCTGGCCGACGAACTGCAGCGCACATGCCGCATCAGCATTGCCGGCCCGTCAACGCTGTCGGCCTTGCTGAACAGCCTGCAAATGGGCTTCCGCACGCTTGCGCTCGAAAAGCGTTCTTCCGAAGTATGGCAGGTGCTGGGTGCGGTCAAGACCGAATTCGGCAAGTTCGGCGATGTGCTGGCCGCGACCAAGATGACTCTGGAACGGGCCGCCAAAAATATCGAACAGGCCGAGACCCGCAGCCGTCAGATGGCGCGCAAGCTGAAATCGGTGGAAGCCTTGCCGAGCGATGCGGCGCAGAAGCTGCTGGGATCGGATGCCGGCATGATGAGCGAAGAGCAGGATACCTGATACCAATCGTCACCCATAACGTGACAAATTAAATCGATGGTTGACGATTGGTATGAGCGGTCCGCGCGCACGCTCGTTTCAAAGCCCGGAATTCCCTGCGTACGATGATTACGTCAAGCCGTCGAACAGAATCACATCGACAGGATCGCCCGCGTTCACGTTGCCTTGATCGTGATGCAGGATCACCATGCAATCCGCCTCGGACATCGAGCGCAAAATACCCGATCCCTGCGAACCGGTGATGCGCACCTGTTGATCGCCGTGCGCATTCCTCGACAGGATGCCGCGCTGATATTCGGTACGTCCCGGTTTTTTGCGGATGCCCGATTGCGAAGCGACGCGCATCAGCGGCAGCGGTTCGCTGTCCGCACCCATCATGTGCAACAGCGCATCACGCGCGAAGAAATAAAATGTCACCATGACGGCGACCGGATTGCCCGGCAAGCCGAACAGATAAGCGCTTTTGCCGTTGGAAGATATTTTGCCGAACACCATCGGACGTCCGGGACGCATGCCGATTTTCCAGAACGTCACATCTCCCAGTTGCGCCATCATCTGCTTCGTATAGTCGGCTGCGCCGACCGATACGCCGCCCGAAGTAATGATGGCATCCGCATTCTCGCAGGCGGAGCGGAATGCCGCTTCAAGCGAAGCCGGATCGTCCTTGACGACCCCCATGTCGATGATGTCGCAACCGAGCCGGGTCAGCATGCCGTAGATCGTGTAACGGTTGCTGTCATAGACGCAGCCTTCATCCAGCGGCTCGCCGACCGAGCGCAATTCATCGCCGGTGGAGAAGAACGCGACGCGCAGACGGCGCTGCACAGGCACTTCCGCGAAGCCGAGCGATGCAAGCAGGCCGATATCCGCCGGGCGAAGAATTCTGCCTTTGGACAGCGCGGATTTTCCGGCCTCCAGATCTTCGCCCTTGAAGCGGCGGTTATCGCCCGGTTTGACGATGCCTGCGGCAACCGTGACCGATGTGTCCGATGCGCATTGGGTGAATTCCTGCGGCACGACCGTATCGCATTCTCCAGGCATCACCGCGCCTGTCATGATGCGTACACATTCGCCGTCCCCGACCGCGCCATCGTAGCCCCGTCCGGCATAGGCTGTGCCGACTATCTTCAGCGTGACGGCTGCGTCATTGCCGAGATCGCGGCTGCGCAATGCGAACCCGTCCATCGCCGAATTGTCATGTGCCGGCACGTTGATCGGTGAAATGATGTCTGCCGCCAGCACACGGTTCAGTCCTGCCCGCAACGCGACTTTTTCCACTGCACGCACAGGCGTCACGAATTCGCGGATGATTTTCTGCGCCTGTGCGACCGGGACGGCGTCGGGATCGTAATCGGAAAGGCAGCTGACGACGTCGGAAAGGGTGAGGGGATTCATGTGTTGTCTCGGAATGTTTTAACGCTGTCTGCAGCTCTACCGACGGCGTGCAGAGCAGAGTCTTGTTCTTTTTCGCCGGCAGGTCGAAGGGATCGGTCATTGAAAACGGCAGAGGCTGCTATCCTCCGATATACGACATTTCGACTTTTCTCAGCGGCTGCTCCAATCCCGCCGTATTTGCCGTGCGCAATTCGGAATAACGGTCACCGCGCGCGCGCCACAGATGGGCGACGACAGTGGAAATTTCTTCATCGGTGCGGCCCGAGCGCATCAATGCGCGCAGATCATGGCCGCCGGTGGCGAACAGGCAGGTGTAAAGCTTGCCTTCGGTCGATAGCCGTGCGCGCGTGCAGTCGCGGCAAAAAGCCTGCGTGACGCTCGATATCACACCGATCTCGCCGCCGCCGTCCGCATAACGCCAGCGTCCCGCCGTCTCGCCGGTGTAGTTGGCTGCAATTTCCTGAAGCGGCATCACGGCGTGGATGCGCCGCACGACTTCTGCCGACGGAACGACTTCATCCATCTTCCAGCCGTTCGACGCGCCGACGTCCATGTATTCTATGAAACGCAAAATGAATGGCGATCCCTTGAAGTGGCGCGCCATCGGTATGATTTCCTGATCGTTCATGCCGCCTTTGACCACCATGTTGATCTTGATCGGACCGAGGCCGGCTTTATGCGCGGCATCAATGCCGTGCAGAACCTCCGAAACAGGAAAATCCACATCGTTCATGCGCTTGAAGGTCGCATCATCCAGGGAGTCGAGCGATACGGTTACGCGTTTCAGGCCGGCATCTTTCAGCGCCTGGGCTTTCCTGGCAAGCAGCGATCCGTTGGTGGTCAATGTCAGGTCCGGTTCCCGCCCGTCCGGTGTTTTCAGGCTGCTCAACATTTCGATCAGCTTCTCGATGTGCTTCCGCAGCAGCGGCTCGCCGCCGGTCAGGCGGATCTTTCCGACACCGTGCGCAACGAATATTCCGGCGATGCGCGTGATTTCTTCAAACGACAGCAGCGATGTCTGCGGCAGGAATGCATAGTTCTTGTCGAAGACTTCGCTCGGCATGCAATAGACGCAACGGAAATTGCAGCGGTCCGTGACCGAAATGCGCAAATCCTGCAGCGGACGCGCGAGCGTGTCGGCGACGAAGCCTGTGGCTGATTCCAGTTTCGGCGGGATGGACGGCACCGCATTGAGATAACGGTGATCGGCGACGGGGATGACTTTCTCGGCCATGGTATTTCTTTAAAAACGGCACAATGCGCGGTCACATGATGCCAGCTTGAGTATCAGGTTAAATAAGATACCACGAGCCCCGCAAACGCACAGGCGAAAATCACTTTGATCGTCCCCGCCTTGAAGCGGAACAACGCGATGCAGGCCGCAAGCGTGATCGCCATCGCAATGAAATCCCATTGCACCGGCGGTTTCTCGATATTGAAAACATGCTCGGCGAAAAACACCGCCAGGCTGACGATAACGCCGACGACCGCAGCCGAAATCGCGGTCAGCGGCGCAGTAAGCCGGATATTGTCGCGCGTCGATTCGACCAATGGGCCGCCTGCCAGGATAAAAATGAACGACGGCAGGAAGGTAAAGAAAGTCGCGACGCAGGCGCCGGCCGTCCCCGCAATGAACAGGCTGTCTGCGCCGAATAACGCCTTGCTCCAGCCACCGACAAAACCGACAAATGCGACGATCATTATCAACGGACCGGGCGTGGTTTCGCCCAGCGCCAGACCGTCGATCATTTGTGCCGGCGTTACCCAGTGATAAGTGTTCACACCGCCCTGGTAGACATAGGGCAGCACCGCGTAGGCGCCGCCAAAAGTCAGCATCGCCGCTTTCGTGAAAAACCAGCCCATTTGCGCCAGCGGATCGGCCACGCCAAAAAGAAGCGCGATTGCCATCCACACCGCCGCGCCGAGGCCTGCGCCGATTGCAATCACTGCAATCAGCTTGCGCCATGAGAAGCGCGCATGCAGCGGCGTCGGCGTGTCGTCATCGATGATTGCAGGTCCGAAGGACGCTTTGGCCGCGGCGTGTCCGCCGCCGATCTTGAATTTGTCCGGCATGACGCGGCCACCGGCCAAGCCAAGAGCGGCAGCGGTCAGCACGATCAACGGAAACGGCAGTTGCAACACGGCGATGGCGAGGAACGCGGCTACCGCAATGGCGATCAGCCACGCATTTTTCAACGAGCGCGAACCGATGCGCCATGCGGCGGCCAGCACGATTGCGACCACTGCCGGCTTGATCCCGTACAGTACGCCGGCAACGAGCGGCAGGTTGCCGAAAACCATGTACACCCATGTCAGCGCAATCAGGATGGCCAGAGACGGCAACACGAACAAGGTACCGGCAATGATGCCGCCCCGGGTGCGATGCATCAGCCAGCCGATATAGACGGCAAGCTGGGTTGCTTCCGGGCCCGGCAGCACCATGCAGTAATTCAGCGCGTGCAAGAACCGTTGCTCCGAAATCCAGCGTCGCTTTTCAACCAGTTCGGTGTGCATCAGCGCGATTTGTCCGGCCGGGCCGCCGAAGCTGATGAAGCCGAGCTTGAGCCAATACCAGAATGCATCGGTCAAGGCGACAGCGGCAGGACGTTCGAGTTGCAATGTCGCAGTATTCATGTTTTTTCTATTCATGTTCGGAGCGAATGGGGGGCGAATATCGATTGCATTCCTGCGGTTTTGACTCGGGCATGAAACCTATCGTCAATCCGGGTGAAGCAAGTAATGATAAGACAATAAATGCACAAAAGCAGCACAATAAAAAAGGGAGCCTGCGCTCCCTTTCAACATACTGTCGAAGTGCCTCCGTTCATTTTGCATGAACGGAGGCATGCAGCGTCAACGGTGCGTTTCCACCTGAATCAGCGGTTCGGACGGCAGCGGCGGCAATGGTTTGCGCTCACGGGGAACGCGCGGCGATGGCGTAATCTTCGCAGCGGCTTCTTGTGCGGCGCGCAGCTTGTCCGGATCGGTCACGGCCAAAATCAGGCCGGCGGAACCCAGGGCTTCACGCAGTTCGTCCAGCTGCATCGATGCCGGTGCAGCCGGCGCCGGAATAGATGCTGCCGCTATCGATACCGGTTCCGATACCGGTTCCGGTTCCGGAGCGCGGGCAGCAGGCACAGTCTGTTCCGGCTGCGCTGCATGGATCGGCTCTGGTGCGATTACGGCGGGCGCCGGCTCTGCAGTAACTTGCATGGCAGGAGCCGGTTCCGGTGCAACGGCAGCGGTTTCAGGTTCCTGATTGCCGGTTTCCGGCACGCGCGCAACTTGCTGAGGAACCAGCGGAGCCGCTATTGCGGAAGTCAGCGCGCTTGCGGCAGGTGCTGCCTCGGATGTCATTACGGCTACGGTTGCCGCATCGGCAGATGCGACAGGTGCTGCACTGTCGGCAATCGAAACCGTTTGCGCGACTGCCGCTTCAGGGGTGTCGTTTTGCAAGACTGTTTCATTTGCAATTGCCGTATCGTCCGCTTCCAGTTCGGCGCCGGATTCGACGGCATTGCCATTCTCGCGTTCACGGCGATTACGGTTGCGGCCGCCGCGACGACGACGACGACGGGGCTGGTCTTCGCCTTGTTCGCCGGCTTCGCCTGCCGCTTGATTCGCGTTTTCCAGCGCCTCATCGGTTGACGCGGCAGTCGACATCAATGCAGCCGAGGCTGCCGGTGCTGCGCCATTCAACAAAAGTTCGTCCGTTTTTTCTTCCGCGGCAATTTCCTTGCGTTCTTCGCGGGGCGCACGTGGCGTACGCTCGCGACGCGCCTCGTTTCCTTCGCGCGGCTCACGTGGCTCACGCGGTTCGCGCGGCGGACGCGGCGGACGTGCCGTTTGCGCTACGGCGGCTTCCGCCTGCGGCTGTTTGGTAAATTCCTCGCGCTTTTCAGGCTTTGATGCCGCATCCCGTTCTTCACCCCGATCGCGTCCTCCTCGGCCGCCGCGATTGCGGCCGCGCTGACCGCGTCCGTTGGATTCGCCTCGCTCGCGGTTCTGTTGCGGTTTTTCAGCAACGGCTGGCGCAGGCGCCAGCGCCGGCGCAACCGGTTTTTTGCGGAACAGGCCAAAAAGCTTGCTCAAGAAACCTTCTTCGGCAGGCGCCATCCGAACCGGGGCCGCGACTGTTTCGACTTGCTTGCGTTCGACAATCGGCGCCGGCTGATCGGGTGTAATGCCTTTGACCATGGCTTCCTGGCGCGGCTTGATTTCTTCTTTTTGTCGTTTGCTGTAGCTGATATCGGTATCTGCTTCCTCGGCCATGTCATAGCTGGCCTGGAGTTCTTCCAGACGCGGATCGTCATGCTTGATGCGCTCGAGCTTGTAGTGCGGCGTCTCAAGATGCTTGTTTGGAATCAGGATCACGGCGACGCGATGCCGGGTTTCGATTTTCAGGATTTCGCCGCGTTTTTCATTCAGCAGAAATGCGGCGACATCGACCGGCGCCTGCACATGGATCGAGGCCGAATTTTCTTTCATCGCTTCTTCCTGGATAATACGCAGGACTTGCAGCGCGGAAGATTCGGTATCGCGGATATGGCCGGTGCCGTTGCAGCGCGGACAGGTGACATGGCTGCCTTCGGACAGCGATGGACGCAAACGCTGGCGCGACAATTCCATCAGGCCGAAGCGTGAAATCTTGCCCATTTGCACGCGGGCGCGGTCGTAGTGCAACGCATCTTTCAGGCGCGTTTCGACTTCACGCTGATTTTTCGCGTTCTCCATATCGATGAAGTCGATTACGATCAGGCCGCCGAGGTCGCGCAGACGCAATTGGCGGGCGACTTCTTCGGCTGCTTCGCAGTTGGTGTTGAACGCGGTGGTTTCGATGTCGCTGCCGCGGGTGGCGCGTGCAGAGTTGACGTCGACCGAAACCAATGCCTCGGTATGATCGATCACGATTGCTCCGCCGGAAGGCAACGGCACCGTGCGCGAATATGCGGTTTCGATCTGATGTTCGATCTGAAAGCGCGAAAACAGCGGCACATCGTCGCGATAGCGCTTGACCCGATGCACCATATCCGGCATCACGTGGCTCATGAACTGCTGGGCCTGTTCGTAAATGTCGTCGGTATCGATCAGGATTTCACCGATGTCCGGCTGGAAATAATCGCGGATGGCACGAATGACGAGCGACGATTCCTGGTAAATCAGGAAAGCGCCGGAAGCGGACTGACCGGCGCCTTCGATCGCACGCCATAGTTGCATCAGGTAATTCAAATCCCATTGCAATTCATCAACGTTGCGGCCGATGCCGGCTGTACGGGCAATCACCGACATGCCGGTTGGCAAATCGAGCCTGTCCATGGTTTCGCGCAGCTCCTGGCGATCTTCACCTTCGACGCGTCGCGACACGCCGCCGCCGCGCGGATTGTTCGGCATCAGGACCAGATAACGGCCGGCCAGCGAAATGAACGAAGTCAGGGCGGCGCCTTTATTGCCGCGCTCTTCCTTTTCGACCTGGACCATGATTTCCTGGCCTTCGCGCAACGCATCCTTGATGGATGCATTCCGGACGTCGACACCTTCCTTGAAGTAAGTGCGGGCGACTTCCTTGAATGGCAGAAAACCGTGGCGTTCTTCGCCGTAATTGACGAAGCAGGCTTCGAGCGACGGTTCGATGCGGGTAATGACACCTTTGTAGATGTTGGACTTGCGTTGTTCGCGTCCGGTGGCTTCGATATCGATATCGATGAGCTTTTGCCCATCGACGATGGCCACGCGCAATTCTTCCTGTTGCGTGGCATTAAACAACATGCGTTTCATTTTTTTCACTCCGAGACCCGTAGGTCATCTGTAATGCTGCCAATGGCGAATCACGCCATGAGATGCAGCAACGGTACCGGGATGTACGCGCGGGCGGAGTGCTTGGGGGAGGGAACTGCCTTGATGTGCGGCAGGTCAGCGCAAATGCGCTGCTGCCGCAACTGGGCACGAATGAAGTTGACCGGATTGCCGAGTGCGTACCTGATTCGTACCATGCTTATCGAATGATTCGAGCGCAGAGAGTACAATAACAGGCAAAGAGCAGCTTAGTTGAGCCAAACAAAACATAGGGGTTCAGCAGAATCGGCAAACAGGTTTCAACCACATCAACCAGCGAGCTTCCCCGATATGGGGAAGCTCGCCGGACTTATCCTTACAATCCAAACAATCCAGTCCAGCATCCCTGCGCGCTATCCGATTACAACAACGGTGCAACCTTGACTGGCACAGAGATGGTGCGTACACATCTTTTCCATCGAATTTGCAAAATTGGCGAGGCCGATGGAGACGCCACTGTGTAGAATGTGCTTTTTATTCTTACACCAACAGCGGCTTTGTAACCACTGCGAAACAATTATATATTCAAAATGAAGGACTTAGCGAGATTTTCTGGGAAAGAGGCCCAAATACCGGCGCCCTCCCAGCCGTCACAAGTCTCTCCTCAAGTTCAGCTCATCACGATTTCCGATGAAGAGGCCGGCCAGCGGATTGATAATTTTTTGCTGCGCATCTGCAAAGGCGTACCCAAAAGCCATATCTATCGGGTACTGCGTTCAGGCGAAGTCCGTGTCAACAAGGGACGAATCGATCAGACTTATCGGCTCGAAGAGGGCGATATAGTGCGTGTGCCGCCGGTACGTATTGCAGAAAAATCAACGCAGGCCGTTCCCGGCGCCGAATTCAAAATATTGTTTGAGGACAATTATTTGCTGGTAATCGATAAACCGGCCGGCGTGGCAGTGCATGGCGGATCCGGCATCAATTATGGTGTGATCGAGCAACTGCGTGCGGCACGGCCGCAAGCCAAATTCCTGGAATTGGTCCATCGCCTCGATCGGGACACGTCCGGTATCTTGCTGCTTGCCAAGAAAAGGTCGGCATTGACCAATCTGCATGAGCAAATCCGGGAAGGCTCGGTCGACAAGCGGTATTTGGTACTAGTGCAGGGAGATTGGCAAAATCCCCGGCAGCATATCAAGTTGCCTCTTTTCAAGTACAACGCAGCGGATGGCGAACGTCGGGTGCGGGTGCAATCGGACGGCCTGGCGTCGCATACCGTGTTCAATTTATTGCGAAAATACGGTCCGTTTGCATTATTGGAGGCGGAACTGAAAACCGGCCGCACGCACCAAATCAGAGTGCATCTGGCGTCCAGCGGGTTTGCAATTGCCGGGGATGACAAGTACGGCGATTTTGCGCTGAATCGCGCGCTGCAAAAAGCTGACGGTACGAGAGTTGCGTTGAAACGCATGTTCTTGCATGCATATCAAATCATTTTCACGCATCCCGAAACAGGCAAGCCGGTTACATTGAATGCGCCGTTGCCCCCGGAATGCGAGAAGTTTTTGAAAAGTCTGGAAAAATCCCCGGGTTGATTGAATCAAAGCGGCTGAATTGAGCAAACAAAAAGCGGTCCGTCACAAATATGAGAAGGAGCTGACAGCACGAACTGTCTGAAACCATGGCAAGAAAGCAATTTGATCTGATCGTGTTCGATTGGGATGGCACACTGATGGATAGCACCGCGACGATCGTGAAATGCATCCAGGCTTCCGCCAAGGATCTCGGTTTGCCGATTCCCGATAATAAAGCGGCATCGTATGTGATCGGCCTCGGCTTGCAGGACGCGATGCAGGCGGCGCTACCGGACATCGATCCAAAATATTATCCGCGCATGGTAGAGCGGTATCGTTATCACTACTTGGCCAAGGATCAGGGCCTGACCCTGTTCGACGGCGTACGTGAAATGCTGGCCGACTTGTCGCAGCAGGGATATTTTCTTGCGGTTGCAACCGGCAAAAGCCGTGTCGGATTGAATCGCGCGCTTGATGCGGCCAAGCTGATATCGCTATTCGATGCGACCCGCTGCGCCGATGAAACGTTTTCCAAGCCGCATCCTGCGATGCTGCAGGAACTGACGCGCGAACTGGGACAGGACATGAAGCGCACCGTAATGATCGGCGATACCACGCACGATTTGCAAATGGCGGTCAATGCGGGCGCTGCCGGCATCGGAGTGCATTACGGAGCGCATTCCAGGCATGAACTGCAGGTGCTCAATCCGCTTCATGCAGCCGATTCGGTAACGGAGTTGCATGCGTGGTTGAATGAAAATGCCTGAGTGATCATGACCGACGCCGCCATCCTGATTTGCGATACCGTCGCTCTGGAAGACGGCGGTAAAGGCGTGCGCTTCCCCGTCACCGCGGGCGGCGAAGACGCTATTGCGTTTGCAGTGCGATATGACAGCGTTGTCTATGCCTATCTGAATCGTTGCGCGCATGTGCCGATAGAGCTGGACTGGAATGAAGGTGAATTCTTCGAATCCGGCGGTTTGTATCTGATGTGCTCCACGCACGGTGCGATTTATGCACCGGAGAGCGGCAGATGCGAAGGCGGTCCCTGTCGAGGGGGACGTTTGCGCCCAATCATGGTGTTTGAACGAGACAATCAGGTATTCTGGGAACCGGACGAATATATAAGGCCTGTGAGAGCATAAGCTGTCAGGGAATGAAAAGAGCGATGACAATGAACGACAACAATTACGAAAATACTTCAACGCAACAATCGTCGCAAGACACGGTTGGCCAGTCCAAAAAAGAGGGCTGGGAGCGCGATATGCTGGAAAGGCTTGCATTTGCCGCATTGCGCGAGCAGCGTGCGCGCCGCCGCTGGGGCATTTTTTTCAAGCTGGCACTGCTGGCGCTTGTGGTTTTTGCGATCTGGGTGGCATTTGATTTCAGCGGTACCGATATGGAATCGGTCGGTTCGCATACTGCATTAATTGAAATCGACGGCACGATCGAAGCGGGCGGCGCCGGTGCGGCCGAAGCGGTTATTCCCGCGCTTGACAAAGCCTATGCAGACAGCGGTTCGGTCGGCGTCATATTACGCATCAACAGTCCGGGCGGCAGTCCGGTGCAGGCCGGCATGATCAACGACGAGATCACAAGATTGCGCAAGGCTTATCCGCAGAAACCTTTATACGTTGTGGTTGAAGAAATGTGCGCATCAGGCGGCTATTATATTGCCGCAGCCGCGGACAAGATCTATGTCAACAAGGCGAGCATCGTCGGTTCGATCGGCGTACTGATGGATGGTTTCGGTTTTACCGGATTGATGGACAAGCTCGGGGTCGAACGCCGTCTGCTGACTGCCGGCGAAAATAAAGGTTTCCTCGATCCGTTCAGTCCGCAATCCCCAAGGCAAAAAGATTATGCGCAGGTGATGCTGAATGAAATTCACCAGCAGTTTATCCAGGTTGTGCGCAGCGGTCGCGGTAAGCGCCTGAAAGAAACTCCCGACACGTTTTCCGGTTTGTTCTGGAGCGGCAGCAAGGCGGTCGAGATGGGCCTGGCTGATGGTTTCGGCACCGTCGACAGTGTCGCACGCGATGTACTCAAAGCGGAGGATATCGTCGATTACACTCAACATGAAGGACTGCCGGAACGTGTATTGAAGAAATTTGGTGCGGCCGCAGGCGCCGGTGCGCTGAAATCGATCTGGGGCGGTGCAAACGCAAGTTTGCGTTAATGCGTCTGAACAGGGCGCTTGGCATCAGGCTTTCCGATCTTTCTCTTGCGATTTCCCCATACTGTCGTATAGTAAAACTACTGTTAGACGTTTGTCTGAAAGGGAATGGTTATAGAGAAGAGTGGCATAACACTGTAACCGGAATGATTACCGCATCGACGATGCGGCATTGAGGAGTCGTGAACTTCTCGTTCGATGCCTCATCTTGAGGCGAGCAAAACGGCGGCGCAATGCCGTCGTTTTGCATTATGGGATTATTCAATCCGCCAACAGTAAAAATACGGTAGGTTTTTTGTGAAAGTCCGGCGTCTTGCCCGATGTCGAATCACGTTTCCATCGGTCTGCCGTCTGTGTTTTGATCGACTCCGATGGCAAGGTTAAATCGGTCGCGATGGATATCAGCGTATTCGGATGACATGTTGCAATGAGCGTATCCAGCAAGGCGCTGTTGCGATAAGGCGTTTCGATAAAGAGCTGCGTTTGTTTTTCGTGGCGAGAGCGCTCTTCAAGCGCCTTGATGCGCTTCGCACGCTGCCCGGCATCTATGGGCAGGTAACCGTTGAATGCAAAACTCTGACCGTTCAATCCGCTTGCCATCACCGCAAGAAGAATAGACGACGGACCGACCAAAGGCTTGACCGTGATGCCGCTGCGATGCGCCAAACGCACCAGGTTCGCTCCCGGATCGGCGACGGCGGGTACTCCGGCTTCGGAAATCAGGCCCGCATCTTCGCCGGCCAACAGCGGCGCCAGCAGCGCGGGAAGCATCGCGGCTTCGGTATTGACGTCAAGCTCGCTGATACGGATTTCCTGCAGCGGCTTCGCAAGCGGATGTGTCGGCGCGATCAGCTTCAGAAACGCGCGCGTTGTTTTCGCGCTTTCGGCGATGAAGTAGTCGAGCCGGGCCGTTATGGCCCGCACTTCGGATGGAATCACGAATGCGAGCGGATCGGTTTGATCGGCGTCTGCCTGTCCAAGCGTGTTGGGAATGAGATAGAGAATGCCGGGCATATTCTTTTGGCAAAAAATCGTTGGTATTGCGGCGCAGTTTACGGCATCAGCAGTTGAATATTTCAGTTGCAAGCAAGAAACAAGAAATGCCGGATGCCTTTTAACCGTAATTCAGCCGGTAAAGAAAGACAGGCCGGCACGGCGAAGCATGGTTGTCAATGCGATCAACGGCAGACCGGTGAGGGCCGTGGGGTCGGTGCTTTCGATCTTTTCGATGATGGCAATGCCTAATCCCTCATTCTTGGCGCTACCTGCGCAGTCGTATGGCTGCTCCATCCGAAGATAGGCATCCAGTTCCGCATCGGGCAGATTGCGGAAGGTGACAAAAGTCTGCACATTTTCGAGTTGTACCGGCTGACCCGACCGATTTTCGCGTCCGTCCCATAAACATAATGCAGTATGGAAAGTAACCCGGCGGCCCCGCATTGTTTGAAGTTGCTTTAAAGCATTGGCATGCGATCCCGGCTTGCCGATTTGCTTGCCATCGAGCGTCGCTACTTGGTCGGCTCCGATAATCAATGCGTCCGGAACCTGACGGGCAATTGCGCCGGCTTTCTGTCGTGCCAGACGAAGCGCAGTTGCTTCCGGCGCCTCGGCCGGTTGTGCCGTTTCATCAATATCCGGTACGACTACATCAAACGGAATGCGCAGGCGCGATAACAGCTCATGGCGGTATTTCGAACTTGAACCTAGAATCAGGTGAGGTGGCATGGGCGAAATTTGTATTGCGTGTGACGTTTTATTTGAATGATCCTCTATCAAAAGCATGCTAACGCTTTGACGAATAAGGGAAAAGTCTGTTATTATCGCAGGTTTTCCGGGTTCGGCTTGGCCTATGAACGCTTTCGTCATCGACGGCTTTGAATTTTGTCGGCTCAAAGAGCGCCGCGAGGGTGAAATCGCAGTTTCCGATTTTGCCAGGCTCGTTGAGGAATTGGGGAATAAGTCCGGAACCTTGCAATGGTCGCTGCAAGGCGGTGCAGACAAGCTCGATCATCCGCAGCTGACGCTGTCGGTGTCCGGTGTGGTGCAGCTAAGGTGTCAGCGCTGTTTGGCCCCGTTTGCATTCACCATCGCTTCCGAATCGATTCTGATTCTGGCGAAAGATGAGGCAAGCGCGGATGAAATTGATGACCTGCTGGCTGACGACACGATCGATGTCATCGTCGGATCCAGGTCGCTTGATGTCATCGGACTGATCGAGGATGAAGCGTTGCTGGCGCTGCCGATATCGCCCAAGCATGCGACTTGCCTCGACCAGGCAACAGCGGATGCGCTGAATAATACGAAAGCGGATTCGCCGTTTTCGGTATTGAAGAATTTGAAGAAATAAGCGCCGCAGCATCGAATGGCCGGCCGTCGCATCGCATGGCTTGTTCGATTAAGGATGCAATAAGGGATTCTCGGTTTGGCAGTGAGTTTGCAAACCGGATGTGTTAAAATTCAAGAACTTAAGGTTTAGGAGTCGTCATGGCAGTCCAGCAAAACAAAAAGTCCCCATCGAAGCGCGGCATGCACCGTTCGCACGATTTTCTGGTAGCTCCGCAGCTTGGTGTCGAGCCGACCACGGGCGAAACCCATATGCGTCATCATATCAGCCCGAACGGCTACTATCGTGGTCGCAAGGTTCTTAAAACCAAGAACGACGAATAATCGTCAATTGTTGTTCCAAGCCAAATGCGGCGTAACGAGTTTCTGACTTGACGCCGCTTTTTATATGCTGAAACAGCTCGTCGAGTCATTTTGAATCAAGCCGAATCTGGCCCATAATGCGGTTGGAACAAGGCACTGATCAAAACAATGACAATCAAAATTTCTATCGACTGCATGGGCGGAGATCACGGTCCATCGGTTACCGTTCCTGCCGCTATTTCATTCGTCAATCGCGAGCCTGACGCCGAACTGATTTTGGTCGGTTTGGAAGACGTGATTCGGGCCGAACTTAAAAAAAATAAAGCCGCCGATCATCCGCGCCTGTCTGTAATCGGCGCATCCGAAGTCGTCACGATGGACGATTCGCTGGAAGCCGCGTTACGCAGGAAAAAAGATTCCTCGATGCGGGTTGCCATCAATCTGGTGAAGGAAGGCCATGCGCAGGCATGTGTCTCCGCAGGCAATACCGCAGCATTGATGGCGGTATCGCGCTATGTGCTGAAAACCATACCCGGCGTTGACCGCCCTGCGATCTGCACTCTCATTCCCAATCAAAAGGATGCGCCGACCTATATGCTCGATCTGGGAGCGAATGTGGATTGCGAGCCGCCGCATCTGCATCAATTCGCGCTCATGGGCTCGGCTCTGGTTTCCGCGATGGAAGGCAAGCCCAAACCGACGATCGGCTTGCTCAATGTCGGAGAAGAGGATATCAAAGGTAACGATGTCGTCAAACGCACGGCAGAATTGTTACGCGCCGACCATGAAAAAGGAATTCTTAATTTCCACGGAAACGTCGAAGGCAATGACATTTTCGAAGGCACGACCGACATTGTCGTATGCGATGGTTTCGTCGGCAATGTAACGCTCAAGGCTTCCGAAGGTTTGGGCCGGATGTTCAAAACAGTCCTCATGTCGGAATTCAAAAGCACTCCGATCAACATGCTGGGCGCGTTTATAGCGCGCCGTGCGCTCAAATCGATTTCGCAACGGCTGAATCCGTCTCGTTACAATGGCGCGAGCTTGCTGGGCTTGCGCGGGCTGGTGTTCAAAAGCCATGGCAGCGCAGATGCTTACGGATACGGGTGGGCAATCAAACGCGCATTCGATGCCGCGAAAAATGATGTATTGTCACGCATTTCCAAGACAATAGCGGAGTTGATGCCGCAATCCGAGCCGGTTCCGGCATCTGACAATACAAACGCGATCAATGAATTAACCGAACAAAAAACAGCATGACCTTCTACAGCAAAATCATCGGCACCGGCAGTTACCTGCCGCCCAGGCGCGTGACGAATCACGAGCTCGCGGCGCAATTGGCAGAAAAGGGGATAGAAACCTCGGATGAATGGATCGTTTCCCGCAGCGGCATTTCGGCGCGTCATTACGCAGATGACAATGTCAATGCGAGCGATCTGGCTGTCGAAGCATCCAGGCGCGCATTGGACATGGCCGGCCTGGCTGCCAATGATATCGATCTCATCATCCTTGCCACTTCGACGCCTGATTTCCTTGGCGGTTTTCCCAGTACCGCTTGCGTCGTGCAACGCAAGCTCGGAATCACTAACGGCTGCGCCGCAGTCGATGTGCAGGCGGTGTGCAGCGGCTTCGTTTACGCGGTTTCCGTGGCCGACAGTTTCATCAAGTCTGGCGCGCACAGGAAAGTATTGATCATCGGTACTGAAGTGTTTTCCCGTATCTTGAATTTTGAAGACCGCACCACCTGCGTGCTGTTCGGCGACGGCGCCGGCGCGGTGGTGCTGTCCGCTTCCGGCGAGCCGGGCATTCTGGCCACCAAACTACATGCGGATGGCAACTATGGCGACATTCTTTGCGTGCCGGGCAGCGTAAACGGCGGTGCAGTGGCAGGCAGCGCTTTCCTGTATATGGATGGACCGGCGGTATTCAAACTGGCCGTATCGGTACTCGAAAAAGTCGCTAACGAAGCGCTTAAAGCCGCCGATATGAATGCGTCGCAGATCGACTGGCTGATTCCGCATCAGGCCAACATCCGGATCATGCAGAGTACGGCGAAAAAGCTCGGCCTTCCGATGGGCAAGATGGTGGTCACTGTCGACCAGCATGGCAATACATCCGCCGCATCGATTCCATTGGCACTCGATCAGGCTGTACGCGATGGGCGCATCAAGCCGGGACAGAATGTAATGATGGAGGGCGTCGGCGGCGGATTTACCTGGGGTGCAGTACTCGCACGGATGTAATTATTTCTTCATAAGTGCAACGATACTTTGTCACCGACCAATAAAACACATGATTAAATTCGCATTTGTATTTCCCGGACAAGGTTCCCAGGCCATCGGCATGTTGAACGGCTTCGCCGATAATTCAGTCGTCAGGCAAACGGTTGCCGAGGCGTCCGACGCTTTGCATTTCGACCTTGGCAAATTGATCGCCGAAGGACCGAAAGAGGAACTGGATCTCACCACCAATACCCAGCCGGTGATGCTGACCGCCGCCGTCGCGTTTTATCGCGCATGGATTGCCGCAGGCGGAAAAGCGCCGGCACTTGTCGCCGGTCATAGTCTGGGTGAATATTCGGCGCTGGTTGCCGCAGGTGTAATCGCATTCAGGGATGCTGTGCCGCTGGTGCGCTTTCGCGCGCAAGCGATGCAGGAAGCGGTGCCGGTCGGACAGGGCGGGATGGCGGCAATTCTCGGTTTGTCGGACGACGACGTTCGGGACGTGTGCGCCGCATCGGCGCAAGGCGAGGTCGTCGAAGCAGTCAACTTCAATGCGCCGTTGCAAGTCGTGATCGCCGGTCACAAGAGCGCGGTAGAACGCGCCTGTGAAGCGGCGAAAGGCAAAGGGGCCAAGCGTGCGCTGACGCTGCCGGTGTCTGCGCCGTTCCATTCATCATTGTTGAAGCCGGCATCGGATCGCCTGCGCGATTACATGGCCGGATTATCCTTCGCTGTCCCGGAAATTCCATTGATTAACAATGTCGATGTCGCCGTTCTCAATGACTCCGCAGGTATAAAGGACGCGCTGGTGCGCCAGGCTGCCAATCCGGTGCGCTGGGTAGAGACGGTACAAAAGATTGCCGCGGAAGGTGTTATACAAGTAATTGAATGCGGACCCGGCAAAGTATTGACCGGTTTGACCAGGCGAATCAACGGAGATCTGATCGGCGATGCGATCGTTGATCAAATGTCTCTGGATAAAATTTTGGAGCTCTTGAAGTGAACACGCATAATCCCAACTTAAGCAATCAGGTGGCATTGGTGACCGGTGCGTCGCGCGGTATCGGACGTGCGATTGCGCAGGAACTGGCGAGGCAGGGCGCAAAGGTAATCGGCACAGCCACTTCGGAAGCGGGGGCGGCGGCTATTTCAGATTATCTTGGCTCGATTCAATCCGATTGCGGCAAGGGCATTGTGTTGAACGTCAATGATGCTGAACATTGCATTGCGGCAGTAAATGAAATTCAAAAGGAATTCGGCAGCTTGTCGATTCTGGTCAACAACGCCGGCATCACACAGGATCAGCTTGCGTTGCGAATGAAAGATGAAGAATGGGACGCTGTCATCGCAACCAATCTGACCGCAGTCGCGCGCCTGTCGCGCGCTGTGCTGCGCGGCATGATGAAGGCTAAACATGGGCGTATCATTAACATCACTTCGGTGGTCGGTTCGGCCGGCAATCCCGGGCAAATGAATTACGCAGCCGCAAAAGCGGGCGTCGCGGGCATGACCCGGGCGTTGGCGCGCGAGATCGGCAGCCGCAACATCACGGCTAATTGCATTGCCCCCGGTTTTATTGATACGGACATGACTAAAGCCTTGAGCGAGCAGCAGACAACCGCTTTATTGCAGCAAATTCCGGTGGGGCGTCTGGGCTTGCCGGAAGATATTGCCGCCGCAGTCGCCTTTCTCGCATCGCCGCAGGCAGGTTACATAACGGGAACAACATTGCATGTCAATGGCGGCATGTACATGAGCTAGGTATTTTCGGACGAAACTGCATCATTGTTGGAAGTAAAAGCCAAAAGTAAATTTTCATGCCGCAAACCTGATAAAATGCGCGCACTTTCCATAACCCACCCATTGGAGGAATAACATGTCCGATATCGAATTACGTGTTAAAAAAATCGTTGCCGAACAACTTGGCGTTGCTGAAGCAGACATCAAAATCGAATCTTCTTTCGTTGATGATCTTGGAGCCGATTCTCTCGATACGGTTGAACTTGTGATGGCTCTCGAAGACGAATTCGAAATGGAAATTCCGGATGAGCAGGCTGAAAAAATTACGACGGTGCAGCAGGCGATTGACTACGCCAAGGCACACGTCAAGGCGTAACGTCGTTCCGATCGAGTCTGGGAGAACTGCTTGAGCCGCTCACGTCAACGTCGCGTCGTTATTACCGGTTTGGGATGCGTTTCACCAGTCGGCAATACGGTTGCCGAAACCTGGGAGGCGCTGGTCGCAGGCAAATCCGGTATAGCGACCATTACCAAATTTGATGCTTCGCCTTTCACAACGCATTTCGCGGGTGAGGTCAAGGGCTTCAATATTGAAAATTACATTCCTGCCAAGGAAGCGCGCCATATGGATATTTTTATCCACTATGGCATGGCCGCTGGCATGCAGGCAATGCAGGATAGCGGTTTGGTTGTGACAGAGGAAAACGCCGAACGCATCGGCGTCATTGTGGGTTCCGGCATCGGCGGTTTGCCTTTGATCGAGGAAACCCACTCTGAAATGATCAATCGCGGCCCGCGTCGCATCAGTCCCTTCTTTGTGCCGGCTTCGATCATCAACATGATCTCCGGTAATTTGTCTATCAAATATGGACTTAAAGGCCCGAACCTGGCGATCGTGACAGCCTGTACGACAGGCTTGCACTGCATCGGCGCAGCAGGGCGGATGATCGAATACGGTGATGCGGATGTGATGATCGCCGGCGGTGCGGAATCGACCATTTCTCCGCTGGGGCTTGGCGGTTTTGCTTCGGCGCGTGCGCTGTCTTCGCGCAATGATGATCCGGCTACCGCTTCCCGACCATGGGATAAGGATAGGGACGGCTTCGTTCTGGGCGAGGGGGCAGGTGTGATGGTGCTCGAGGAGTATGAACACGCCAAGGCCCGAGGCGCAAGGATTTACGCGGAAGTGCTCGGCTTCGGCATGAGTGCGGATGCGCATCATATGACCGCGCCGTTGGAAGATGGAGACGGCGCACGCCGTTGCATGATTTCGGCGATGAACAATGCACAGATCAACGCCGACGAAGTGCACTATATCAATGCGCATGGGACGTCGACCCCGTTGGGCGATATGGCTGAAACGGTCGCAATCAAGCGTGCCTTGGGCGGCCAGGCAAAGAATGTCGTCGTCAATTCCACCAAGTCGATGACAGGCCACTTATTGGGCGGAGCCGGCGGTTTGGAGTCGGTTTTCACTGCGCTTGCGGTGCATAATCAGATATCGCCGCCGACAATTAATATTTTCAATCAGGATCCGGCATGCGATCTCGATTACTGCGCCAATACCGCCCGCAAGATGCCGATTAATGTCGCAGTGAAAAACTCGTTTGGTTTTGGCGGCACCAACGGGACACTCATTTTCGGTAAAGTCTAATATCATTGGCTGTTCGCCCTTTTTGACAGGGCGAACAGCCATCGATTCATTTCCCAATTATGTCTATCGCAATATCTGCCGTGGTTAACCCATCCAGATTATTGCTTGCCGCGATTGGCGGCATGTGCGTCGGAATTGCATTTGCCGCAAGCATGGTCGGCTTGTCCAAAGTCGGTGAATTGTCCTTTTATCCCCGGTGCGTGATGGCAGGGCTTTGTGCCCTGACAGCATTTTTGGGATTTTTCCAGGCATTTTGGAAAAGAAAAACGTTTCGTATTGATATTTCCGGTATCGGACAAATTCGTTTGATGGAATATAACGGAGTAGCCGATTCTTCTCGGCAGAGGGAGTGGCCAAACGGAGAGGACAATGGTGAGTTGGTTCAATTGGCAGCGGGGTCAACTATCTGGCCTTATTTGCTGCTATTGCGATTAGAAGCAGAAGGCCGTCGGACAGTTGTATTGCCGATACTGCCGGATTGCGTTGGTGCTGACAATTTTAGGGCGTTATCGGTTGCATGCCGCTGGATTGCCGCGCACAATATTCGCGCTGAAGGCAAAATTGTTTGACCAGAATCTAATCCTTCCATTGAACTTATTATATTTCACCCAGTCAACAGTTAGCCGCGTGTATGTTGCACAAAAACAAGGAATTGGGGATTGACGACAGAACGCGATATTGATCAACTACTAGTTGAGCGCGTCCAGCGTGGCGATAAAAAGGCGTTCGAGCTATTGGTGACCAAGTATCAACGGAAACTGATGCGGCTCGTGTCGCGGCTTGTTCGCGACCAGGCAGAGGCTGAAGATGTCGTACAGGAAGCCTTTATCAAGGCATACCGTGCGTTACCTCAGTTTCGTGGAGATTCCGCGTTCTATACGTGGTTGTACCGGATCGGTATCAATACCGCGAAGAATTACCTTGTCACACAGGGCAGACGCGCGCCGACTTCGACTGAAGCCGACGCCGAGGAGGCAGAAACTTTTGACGATGGAGAGCACCTAAGAGATATCAATACACCCGAATCGATGCTGGCAACCAAGCAGATTGCGGAAACGGTCAATGTGGCAATGGACGCGCTGCCGGAAGAACTGCGCATGGCGATTACATTGCGTGAAATCGAAGGGTTAAGCTACGACGAAATAGCCGAAGCAATGGGATGTCCGATTGGTACCGTGCGCAGCCGGATATTCAGGGCTCGTGAAGCTATTGCAGAAAAGCTGAGACCGTTGTTGGGCACTGCGCTCGACAAACGGTGGTAAAAAATAAGAAAATAAAGTAATTGTAAAAGGGATTGGCTTGGCTTAGGCGGAGTAACTTATGGAATTGAGCAAAATGACGCGGGAACAAATTTCGGCATTGGCCGACGGGGAATTGGCTGATGCGCACATCGATATCGCATTAGCGGCTTTACGCGGGCCGGATGGACGTGTTGCCTGGGACGCCTATCATGAGATCGGCGATATATTGCGTTCGGACGATATGGCGGTGGCTTTAAGTCCCAACTTTGCTGCGCGCATGGCCGCGCGGCTTGCGGCGGAGCCTGCGATAATCGCCGCCCCACTCGGTATCAGGCCGGGCCTGATGCATCAGGAAGCGGTATCCGGCAATGCGCCTCAAGCAAAAAATGCGATCAGGCGCTTCGCAATGCCGGGTATGGTTGCCGCCGCAGTGGCCGCGTTTGCCTTTATTGCGACACCACAGTTGATGGTAGCAATGAAAGGACATGCGCCGGCTGACAATGCTCAATCCATGGTCGCGTCGGCAGGCAAAACCGCATCAACCATATCGCATGCCTCGGTTGCCGCTGCAACTGCGCAACAGGTTTCCGCATCTTCTCCTCATGCGGCGCGGGGAGAGGTCGTATTGCGCGATCAAGGCATCGATGAATATCTGTTGGCGCACCAGCGATTTTCTCCCTCCGTGTACAGCACCGCGCAATTTGCACGTTCAGCCACGTTCGCAACTGATTCGGATAAATGATCCATATGCGGCGAACACTGTTCTTGTTTAAGTTTGTCGTTGCCTTATCCAGTTTTATCTTCTTCACTGCGCGAGCCGAAGGCGCCGATCCGCAAAGCGACAGACGGGAAGCACAGAATCTGCTGAAAAAAATTCAGGCGGCGGCGCAAAAACTGAATTATTCCGGGACTTTTGTATATCAGCAGGGGAGCCAGGTTCGAACATCGCGCATAACGCATGTGCTGGATGGTAAAAACGAAATTGAAAAGCTTGAAGTTCTGGACGGCAAGCCGCGGGAATACATTCGCAACAACGAAGAGATCATTTGCTATGTGCCGGAAGCCAGGACATTGCTGGTCGAAAAACGGGTGACGCATGATGTGTTCCCTGCAATCCTGGCCGCGAATCCTGCCGATCTGGCGCAGCACTACAATATGAAGAAAGGCGAAACCGGGCGTGTTGCGGGATTCGACTGCCAGGCTGTGGTGCTTGAACCCAAGGATAACTTGCGTTACGGTTACAAGCTTTGGGCTGAAAAATCAACCGGCCTTTTGCTGCGCGCGCAGACGCTCAATGAAAAAAGCGAAGTGGTTGAACAAATCGCGTTTACCCAGATCGCAATCGGCAATATCGAGCGCAGCCGGGTAAAACCAAGCTTTGCCAATACACGCGGCTGGCGTGTCGAAAATGCAGTGATGAGCCAGGTTAATCTGGCCAACTGGAGCGTCAAGTCCGTACCGCCGGGATTTAAAAAGATTCGCGAAATGAAGCGTCTTTTGACGGATACGGCAGCTTCCGATTCCGCTTCGAACAATACGCATGCAGCTACTCACCCAAGCCAACGGGAAGTTTCGCAAATTGTTTTCTCGGATGGGCTGGCGGCAATTTCGGTTTTTATCGAACCCGGGACGCAAAGCCGTACCGAAGGATCCTTGCAGCAAGGGGCTATGAATATCGTCGGCAAGCGGCAAGGTGATTTTTGGCTTACTATCGTTGGTGAAGTACCATCGGCAGCGATTAAACAAGTCGCCAACTCGATTGAATTCAAGACCAGTAAATAGCGAATTTATGAAAATATGAAAACGATCTCCTCCGTTCAGAACACACTATTGGCAATATTCCTAGGCGCTGCAAGCGCCTTTTTCGCGCCAGCATTAATGGGTGCTGCCACGCCTGCGTATGCCGCATCGGTTGCCGGCTTGCCGGATTTTACCGATCTGGTCGACAGAGTCGGTCCGGCGGTTGTCAATATCCGCACTACCGAAAAGGTGAAGCCTGGACAAGGCGGCGTGCCGGGCGGTGACGATGAGGAAATGCAGGAATTTTTCCGGCGTTTCTTCGGCGTTCCGATTCCTCCTCGCCAGCAGCCATCACCGCGTAACCGCAAGCCTGGCCCGCAGCAACAGGAAGAAGAAGTGCCGCGCGGCGTGGGTTCCGGTTTCATCATTTCCGCAGATGGTTATGTGCTGACGAACGCCCATGTGGTGGACGGTGCGGATGACGTGTATGTGACGCTGACGGATAAACGCGAATACAAGGCCAAGATTATCGGCGCCGATAAACGCACCGATGTCGCAATGGTAAAAATCGAAGGCAATAATCTGCCGCGCTTGACAATGGGAGACTCGAACAAGATCCGCGTCGGCGAATGGGTAATTGCAATCGGCTCGCCGTTCGGTCTCGACAATACGGTGACTGCCGGCATCGTTTCCGCCAAGGCGCGCGACACGGGCGATTATTTGCCGTTGATTCAAACCGACGTCGCAGTTAATCCTGGTAATTCCGGCGGACCGTTAATCAATATGCGCGGCGAAGTCATCGGCATCAACTCGCAGATTTACAGCCGTTCAGGCGGCTATATGGGCATTTCATTTGCGGTGCCGATCGATGAAGCCATGCGGGTTTCCGAGCAATTGAGAACGTCGGGCAAAGTCACGCGCGGCCGTATCGGCGTGCAGATCGGCGAAGTGACCAAGGACGTCGCTGAATCGCTGGGTTTGGCCAAAGCCCAAGGTGCGCTGGTGCAGCGTGTGGAACCGGGCGGTCCGGCCGAAAAAGGTGGACTGGAAGCCGGCGATATCATTCTTAAATTCAACGGCTCTGCCATTGAAAGATCAAGCGATTTGCCACGCCTGGTAGGCAACACAAAACCCGGTACGCGATCCACGGTAACAATCTGGCGCAAGGGGACCAATCGTGACTTGGCCTTAACCATCACTGAAATGGAACCGGACAAGGTTGCAAAAAAAGAAGACAAGAAATTCAAGCCTGATCAGCCGGTCAACACTCTTGGACTCGTCGTCAGCGATCTGAATGAGGCCCAGAAAAAAGAACTGAAGCTCGATGGCGGTGCCGTGGTCGAGGTGGCTGAAGGTGCGGCCGCCCGTGCGGGCCTGCGGGCCGGCGATGTGATTCTGCGGTTGAATAACACCGACGTAAAAGATTCGAAACAATTCAATGCGCTGGTTTCGAAGCTGGAACCGAAAAGGACAGCCGTGTTGCTGGTGCGGCGAGGAGACTCGTCGCAATTCGTACCGGTCAGGCCGAACGGGCAATAACCATCTTTTCGCGGATCGGGGCTGCTGGCCGTTTGGCTTTGCAGCCCTTTGTGCATCCGGAACCGATTTGGTAACCTATGCTTTTGATATGCAGTAGTCCATTATTCCGGGCCTTTAAGCCCTGGATTCTTACAACGACTTAAGCCCTTGATTCATTTCACGCTCTATTCCCGCTCCTACTGCCATCTTTGCGACGATATGCTGCAGGCATTGCAGGCATTCAGCAGCGAATATCTTTTTACAGTGGACGTAGTCGATGTGGATAACGACGACGGATTGCTTGCACAATACGATGAATTGGTCCCGGTATTGCTTGTCAGTAACAATGGCGCACGCCCGGTGCAATTATGTCACTATTTTCTGGATGGTGAAAAGCTCAAGCTGTTTTTGCATGATGCCGCTGCTTCATAAACTCCGCCCCCGATTTTGCGGGCTTTCCCCTCTGAAATCCGGTAAAATGAGGCTATCGAACAACCTTCTGCAATAAGGCGCTCGCCTGGGGAGACCATCCCCTCTCGGAGCGCTTTTTTTGTAATTGCAGCTTAATTATTGCGGGACAGAGTGAACCGAAGCGGCAAGACCATCGATGAGAGGTATTCCCGTTCCCAACATATTTCTAATGAATAACATTCGCAATTTTTCAATCATTGCTCATATCGACCACGGTAAATCAACGCTGGCGGACCGCATTATTCAACTTTGCGGCGGCTTGTCCGACCGAGAGATGGAAGCGCAAGTTCTCGATTCAATGGACCTGGAGCGTGAGCGCGGCATTACGATCAAGGCTCAGACCGCCTCGCTGACGTACAAGGCGCTCAATGGCGAGCTATACAATCTCAATCTTATCGACACGCCGGGCCATGTGGACTTCAGTTACGAGGTCAGCCGCTCGCTATCCGCCTGTGAAGGCGCATTGCTGGTCGTGGACGCGTCGCAAGGCGTAGAGGCGCAGACAGTCGCCAATTGCTATACCGCGCTTGATCTCGGTGTCGAAGTGGTGCCGGTGCTGAACAAGATCGACTTGCCTTCCGCCGACCCGGAAAATGCGATCGGCGAAATCGAGGAAGTGATCGGCATCGATGCGAGCGATGCGGTGCGTTGCTCTGCCAAAACCGGCCTGGGCGTACAGGATGTGCTGGAATCGCTGATTGCCAAAGTGCCGCCGCCGAAAGGCGATCCGGCCATGCCGTTGCAGGCACTGATTGTCGATTCGTGGTTTGACAACTATGTCGGTGTCGTAATGCTGGTGCGCGTCATCAATGGAACGCTGCGTCCGAAGGACAAGATTTTGTTGATGGCGAACGGTTCGCAGCATTTAACCGAGAGTGTCGGCGTATTTACGCCCAAGTCGGTTACGCGTGAATTTCTTTCGGCCGGCCAGGTCGGCTTCATCATCGCCGGCATCAAGGAACTGAAAGCTGCCAAAGTCGGCGATACGGTCACGCTTGCAGGCAAGCCCGCTGCCGAACCGCTGCCCGGCTTCAAGGAAGTACAGCCGCAGGTGTTCGCCGGCCTGTTCCCGGTCGAAGCCAACCAGTACGATGCGCTGCGCGATTCGCTTGAAAAGCTGAAACTGAATGACGCCGCGCTGCAGTATGAGCCTGAAGTGTCGCAAGCGCTCGGATTCGGTTTCCGCTGCGGCTTTCTGGGGTTGCTGCACATGGAAATCGTGCAGGAGCGGCTGGAGCGGGAATTCGACATGGATTTGATCACCACTGCGCCAACCGTTATTTATGAAGTGATGCTGCGCGACGGCGCCATCCTGATGGTCGACAATCCGTCGAAGATGCCAGATCCACCCAAAATCGAGGAGATCCGCGAACCGATCGTCACCGTCAACCTGTATATGCCGCAAGAGTATGTCGGTTCGGTCATTACGTTGTGCACGCAAAAACGCGGTGTGCAAATCAACATGAGCTATCACGGCAAACAGGTGCAGCTGACATATGAAATGCCGATGGCGGAAATCGTGCTCGATTTTTTCGACAAGCTGAAATCGACATCGCGCGGATACGCATCGATGGATTATGAGTTCAAGGAATACCGGGCAGCGGATGTCGTCAAAGTCGACATGCTGATCAATAGCGAGAAAGTGGATGCGCTCGCGATTATCGTGCATCGCTCCAACAGCCAGTATCGCGGCCGCGCAGTCGCAGGAAAAATGCGCGAACTGATTCCTCGCCAGATGTTCGATGTCGCCATACAGGCGGCGATCGGTGCAAACATTATTTCTCGTGAGAACGTCAAAGCATTGCGTAAAAACGTATTGGCCAAATGCTACGGCGGCGACATCAGCCGCAAGCGCAAATTATTGGAAAAACAGAAGGCCGGCAAAAAACGCATGAAGCAAGTCGGTTCGGTCGAGATTCCGCAAGAGGCTTTCCTGGCAATTTTACAAGTGGACGATAAATGAACCTGCAAGCGATTCTAGGTAATTTCGCACTAATTCTGTTTGTGCTGACGATTGCAACCGGCATTGTCTGGTTTCTCGATGTGTTCTACCTGGCTAAACAGCGCCGTGCCAAGGCCAATGCTGCGCTGGCTGAATTCGATGCACGCAATGCGCGGCTGGCGGCCGATGGCATCAAGCTGGAGCAGAGCGGGCGTGCTGCGCTGGCGGCGAATATGCTCAGGCAGCCGACATGGATAGAATATTCGGGCAGCTTCTTCCCGGTGATTGCACTGGTATTTTTCCTGCGGTCATTCTTGTACGAGCCATTCAAGATTCCGTCGAGCTCGATGGTGCCGACATTGCAAATAGGCGATCTCATACTCGTCAATAAATTTACCTATGGCATTCGTTTGCCTATCGTTAATAAAAAAGTAATAGAGATAAATAATCCGCAACGTGGGGATGTTATGGTCTTTAAATATCCGAAAGACCCATCACTTGATTACATAAAACGTGTGGTTGGTGTTCCGGGTGATAAAATAATATATAAAAACAAGCGCTTAACGGTGAATGGTAAAGAACTTTCTTATCGGACATTGCCAGATTATCTGGATGAAGAGCACTTGAGCTACTCCAAGCAATATATGGAAAATCTGAACGGCGTCGAGCATAAAATTCTCAATGATGAGCGGGCGCCATCCTACGTGCCGAATCCTGATGCTTTTCCTCAGCATGAACTGTGTAACTACAATACCGAAGGCTTTGCCTGCACCGTCCCTGCTGGACAATACTTCATGATGGGGGATAATCGGGATAACAGCCTAGATAGCCGATACTGGGGTTTTGTACCGGATCAAAATATTGTCGGAAAGGCATTTTTTGTCTGGATGAATTTAAGCAATCTGAAGCGCATCGGCAGTTTTCAATAAAACACGATCAGGGGGAATTCGATGGCACGAAAGGTAAAAATCGGACAGCGCGGCGTTTCTTTGATAGGCCTGATCCTCGTCCTGGCTATTGTTGGGATGATAGCGGTATTGGGAATGAAAGTAGGGCCGACTGTTACCGAATATCTCGCTATCAAGAAAGCAATCGGGGTGGCGAAGGCAGCCGGTTCGACTCCGGGTGAAGTTCGGACTTCATTCGACAAGCAAGCGGAAGTGGGCTATATCGAATCGATCAGCGGCAAGGATCTGGAACTCACCCAAATCGGGAGTGTGATCGATGTAAGCTTCGCATACCAGAAAAAGATCCCGTTGATGGGGCCGGCCAGTCTGGTATTGGATTATGAAGGATCGACAGCGCCGGTTCCTGCTGGAATAAACAAAAAACCTGCGCAGTAAAAGCGGCGCAAGCGACAGATAAAATGGATTTGACGTTATTGCAAACCCGGCTAGGCCATACGTTCAAGGATGCAGCATTGTTGCAGCAGGCCTTGACGCATCGCAGCCATAGCAGTCTGCATAACGAACGGCTCGAGTTTCTCGGCGATTCGATACTTAACTGTGTTGTCGCATCGCTGTTGTTTGACCGGTACAGCAAGATTGACGAAGGCGACTTGTCGCGTCTGCGCGCCAATCTGGTCAAGCAGCAGTCGCTCTACGAGATTGCGCAGCGATTGGAATTGTCGCAATTCCTTCGATTAGGCGAAGGCGAACTGAAATCGGGCGGCTTTCGGCGTCCATCGATCCTGGCAGACACGCTCGAGGCGCTGTTCGGCGCTATTTTTTTGGACGCGGGATTTAATGCTGCACGGGACGTCATTCGCGCACTTTACATCCCGATTCTCGATTCGGTCGACCCGAAAACGCTCGGCAAAGACGCCAAAACATTATTGCAGGAATATCTGCAGGGCAAAAAAATCGCGCTGCCTCAATACAACGTCGTCGCAACACACGGTGCCGCACATAATCAGGAATTCGAAATCGAATGCCTGGTTCCCAAGCTGGATATCCAGGTGTTCGGCACCGGCGGCAGCCGGCGTGCCGGCGAACAGGCCGCCGCAAAACTGGCCTTGGAAGCAGTGCAGAGCGCGCTGGTCAAGACGCCTTCCCCAACCCGTAAAAGCAAGCCTCGCACCTCACAGCTCAAATTGGCCGGCATTGCAACCGTCCAAGCCGATGCGCCTGCGGAGGGCGCGCCTAAGCAGAGCGCCAAATCAGTGTTGAAAGCCGAGTCCAGGCAGGATCCGAAGCCGGATGCTAGGCAAGACTCAAAAAGCGATCCGAAGGTCGTCGAATCGAAGGCCGCGTCAAAATCCGACGCCAATGCGGCCGGCAAGACAGATAGCGTTACAGCTGCCGAGCCTGTTGAACCACTTATTGTCAACCATTCGAAAACCGCATGACAGATTCTGCTGCAGCCCCTGACTTTCGATGCGGTTATATTGCCATTGTCGGTCGTCCCAATGTCGGTAAATCGACGTTGATGAATGTATTGATTGGCGCAAAAGTAAGCATCACGTCACGCAAGGCGCAAACCACGCGCCATCGCATCACCGGCATTCAGACGACCGAACATGCGCAATTCATCTATGTCGACACGCCGGGTTTTCAGACGCGTCATTCCAATGCGCTCAACAAAACCTTGAATCGCACCGTGACCAATACGCTTACCGCGTCCGACGTGATTCTATTCATCATCGAGGCAGGCACATTCGGTGCGGCAGACCAGCAAGTGCTGGATTTGATTCCCGAAAATATTCCCTGCATTTTGGTCATCAACAAGTCGGATCGCGTGAAGGATAAAGCGGTGCTGCTGCCCTTCGCACAGAAAATCGCGGCGAAGCGCAATTTTTCCGCAGTAGTGCCGGTTTCCGCGAAGCTGCGGTTTCAGCTTGAAAACCTGCAAGGCGAAATCAAAAAATATCTGCCCGAAAATCCGCCGGTTTTCGGTGAAGACGATATTACCGACCGCAGCGAAAAATTCCTGGCTGCTGAAATCGTGCGCGAAAAGGTGTTCCGTTTTGTCGGCGATGAATTGCCTTATACCAGTACGGTGCTGATCGAAAAGTTCGAGCAGGAAGGCGACTTGCGCCGTGTATTTGCCGCGATCCTGGTAGAGCGCGACACGCATAAATCGATGGTTATCGGACAAAAAGGAGCGCGTCTCAAGGATATTTCGACACAAGCCAGGCTCGATATGGAAAAGCTTTTCGGCGGCCCGGTCTATCTTGAAGTGTGGGTGAAGGTGAAATCCGGCTGGGCCGATAATGAAGCCGGACTGCGTGCGTACGGGTACGAATAAACAATCTTTCGATGAACGTCATTGCCGCTGATGCCAAGCCGGAATTGAACGACTCCTTGCCGTCGATGAAAATCGCGGAGCCGAACGATGCAGCGCGTCCGGTCGCCGGGCAGTCGTTGCAACAGGGGAAGGCGGGCCTTGACGATGCTCTTTCCGTAACGCCCGCTTCCAGTCTGTCTGCCAAACGTACAAGATCCCCTGAAAAAGAAAGCCGGATTACCGGTCAGCCCGGCTTCGTGCTGCATAGTTATCCTTACAAGGAAACCAGCCTGATCGTCGATGTTTTTACGCGCGATTACGGCCGTATCGCATTGATTGCCAAGGGCGCCAAGCGGCCGCATTCCAGGCTGCGCGGCGTACTGCAGACTTTTCAGCCGCTGTCTGTCGGATGGAGCGGGAAATCCGAAGTGCGCACGTTGACGGCGGCGGAATGGGTCGGCGGCCTGCTGCCACTGGAAAAATCCGCACTTTTGTGCGGCTTCTATTTGAACGAATTGCTGGTCAAACTGCTGGCGCGAGACGATCCGCATCCGGTGCTGTTCGATCACTATGTCTCCACACTGAATCAGCTTGCACACAATGAACCTGCACCGATCGTATTGCGAAAGTTCGAACTGGCTTTATTGAAAGAAACCGGCGTTGCCGGCGATTTCACGATCTGTACCGCGACCGGACAGGCAGTCGAGCCGGATCATATGTACGTAGTCGATCCGGAGCGCGGACCGCGCCCGGCGCGACCCGCAGATATGTCGCCGCAGGTATCAGGCAGGACGCTGCTCGACATGGAGCAGGAGAATTATGCCGACAGCGCGACGCAAACGCAGAGTAAATTCCTGATGCGGTTTTTGCTCGCGCATCATCTGGGCGGCACGCCGCTCAATACGCGGCAGATTCTGCTAGATTTGATGCAGTTATAAAAACCATTCCAGCACTGATGCCAGCCCTTTCATGAGCCTTCTACACCCGAATAGCCAGATCATCGATTTAGGCGTCAACATCGACCACGTAGCCACTTTGCGCAACGCGCGCGGCACGGTTTATCCTGATCCGATACAGGCGGCCCTGTTGGCGGAAGAAGCGGGCGCAGATGCAATCACGCTGCATCTGCGCGAAGATCGCCGCCATATCAAGGATGCCGATGTCGAGGCAATCCGGCCGCAATTGCTCACCCGGATGAATCTGGAGTCGGCCGTCACAGCGGAAATGATCGACTTCGCCTGCCGTATCAAACCGCAAGATGCCTGTCTGGTGCCCGAGCGCCGCGAAGAAGTCACGACCGAAGGCGGACTGGACGTCGTCAAATACTTTTCACAGGTGCAGGCAGCCGTCAGGCAGTTGCAGGCGGAAGGCATTCGTGTAAGCCTTTTCATTGACGCCGACGTGGCGCAGATCCAGGCAGCTGCCGAAGCGGGCGCACCGGTGATTGAATTGCATACCGGCCGTTATGCGGATGCGCATTGCGAAGCTGCGCAGCTGACAGAACTGGAGCGTGTCAGGCAGGGGGTGCTGGAAGGTGCAAGGCGTGGCCTGAAAGTCAATGCGGGTCACGGCTTGCATTACACCAATGTCCAGGCGATCGCTGCAATTTCCGGAATTGCCGAACTCAACATCGGCCATGCCATCGTCGCACAGGCAATATTTTCCGGCTGGCAGAATGCCGTGCGCGAAATGAAGTCAATCATGACAGCAGCACGCCTGACGGCCCTGAAGAAATGATTTACGGCATCGGTACCGACATCATCCAGATATCCCGCATCGAGGCCGCGCTTGCCCGCAACGGCGACCGCTTCGCCGAAAAGATTCTCGGTCCTGAAGAACTGGAAAAATACAAGCACCGCAAAGCCAAGGTCGAAGCGCGCGGCGTCCGTTTTCTGGCAACCCGCTTCGCCGCGAAAGAGGCATTTTCCAAAGCCATCGGTCTCGGGATGCACATGCCAATGACATGGCGTGCGATGCAGACGCTGAATGCGCCGAGCGGGAAGCCGATTGCAGTGACCAACGGCGTACTGAAAGAATTTATGGAACAGAATGGATTGACCGCACAAGTATCTATTACAGATGAAGCTGAATATGCGGTCGCCTTCGTGATAGTGGAGAAAAAATGACAACAATGGCAAATGCGATGAAAAACGCAACTCCTGATTTGGGACCCGTCATGCTGGACGTGGGCGGCACGGCGCTGACCGCCGACGATATCCGGCGCATTCAGCATCCGTTGACGGGCGGTGTCATCCTTTTTGCACGCAGTTACGAAAATCGTGCGCAGTTGACTGCGCTGACGGACGCGATCCATGCAGCCCGGCCTGGCGTATTGATCGCGGTCGATCACGAAGGCGGTCGCGTGCAACGATTCAAGACAGATGGCTTTACCAGATTGCCTGCGATGCGCAAGCTCGGCCAATTGTGGGATCGCGACGTATTGGACGCTGCCAGGGCCGCTACCGCCGTCGGTTTTGTGCTGGCTGCCGAATTGCGTGCCTGCGGTGTCGATTTGTCGTTCACTCCTGTGCTCGATCTTGATTACGGCGAGTCCGGCGTGATCGGCGATCGCGCGTTCCATCGCGATGCACGAGTTGTCGCATTGCTGGCAAAAAGCCTGAATCACGGACTGGCGCTGGCCGGTATGTCGAATTGCGGCAAGCATTTTCCGGGGCATGGTTTCGTCAAGGCGGATTCGCATGTCGCAATCCCGGTCGATGAACGCAGCCTGAAAGAAATTCTGGCGGAAGACGCAGCACCCTATGACTGGCTCGGCATGAGCCTGACCGGCGTAATGCCGGCGCATGTAATTTATCCTAAAGTGGATAAGGATCCGGCAGGATTTTCAAGGAAATGGTTGTCGATGTTACGTAACGACATGGGATTCCAAGGGGTTATTTTCAGCGACGATCTCAGTATGGAAGGGGCCAGCGTTGCCGGCAGCGTTGTCGACGGCGCGCATGCGGCGCTTTCTGCCGGATGCGACATGGTATTGATTTGCAATTCGCCGGACAAGGCTGATCAGTTGCTGTCCGGATTGAAGGCGGCAACCAATGCGGGATTCAAGGAATCCGCCGCGCGCATTGCGTCGCTGGTGCCGCAGATGCCTGCATTAGACTGGGATGCGCTGCAAAACGATATGCGCTATCAGGCCGCAAAGAAGCTGGCGCACTCGCTTGTCTAGCATGGTTCTGAATGCCACATTAAGCATGGATTTCCGTTTTCGCAATGTCTGAACCCGATGTTTCCGATCCGCGCGCGGCCATTTTAGAAACCGTCGCAAAACTGCCGCACTTGCCGGGCGTCTATCGCTATTTCGACGCCGACAACAATGTGCTGTACGTCGGCAAGGCGCGCGACCTGAAGAAACGCGTGTCCAGTTATTTTCAAAAGACACTGACCAGTCCGCGCATCGCAATGATGGTGGAGCGCATTGCGCGCATGGAAACTACGGTAACGCGCAGCGAGGCTGAAGCGCTGCTGCTTGAAAACAACCTGATCAAGACGCTGCAGCCGCGCTACAACATCCTGTTCCGCGACGACAAGTCGTATCCGTACCTGAAGATCACCGGACAGGCATTTCCGCGCATGGCGTACTACCGCGGTGCAGTGGACAAGAAAAATCAGTATTTCGGACCATTCCCGAGCGTGTGGGCTGTAAAGGAATCGATGCAGATTCTGCAAAAGGTTTTTCTATTGCGCACCTGTGAGGATTCGGTATTCGCCAATCGCACGCGGCCTTGCCTGCTGCATCAGATTCATCGCTGCAGCGCGCCGTGCGTCAATTTCATTTCCAGCGAAGACTATTTGAACGACGTGGAAAATGCGGCCAGGTTTTTGCGGGGACGACAGACCGAATTGCTGGAATCGCTGGAAGCAAAGATGCATGCATTCGCAACGGAATTGAAGTTCGAACAGGCCGCTGCGGTACGCAATCAGATCACGGCACTGTCGCGCATACTGCACCAGCAAAGCATGGAAACCGTCGGCGATGCCGACATCGATATCATTGCGGTGATCGTGCAGGGCGGTCGTGCCTGCGTCAATCTCGCAATGGTAAGGGGCGGGCGGCATCTTGGCGATCGTGCGTATTTCCCGGTGCATGTGGACGGCGCATTTGCTGAAGACGAGGTGATCGAAGCGGAAGTGCTGAAAGCTTTCCTCGCGCAGCATTACATCGATAAATTTATTCCGGGCATGCTGATTCTGAACCTCGAATTGAATGAGCCCGAGTTGATGCTGGCACTGATGGAACAATGCGGCCATCGCATCAATCTCGTGTTTCAGCCGCAGGAACAGCGCCGGCAGTGGCTGGAGATGGCGCACAAGGGGGCGGAAATCGCATTGGCGCGCTTGCTGTCGGAGCAGGGTTCGCAGCAATCGAGGACCCGCGCTCTGGTCGAGATGCTTGGCATCGAAATCACCGACGTCGACACGCTGCGGGTCGAGTGCTTCGACATTAGCCATACCCAGGGCGAAGCGACCCAGGCATCCTGCGTCGTGTTCCATCATCATGCAATGCAGAACGGCGAGTATCGGCGCTACAACATCAACGACATTACGCCGGGCGACGACTATGCGGCAATGCGCCAGGTGCTGATGCGCCGCTATGAAAAAGTCGCGAATGGGGACGGCGTGATGCCCGATATCGTATTGATCGACGGCGGCAAGGGACAGGTCGAAATGGCCAGGCAGGTATTCACCGAACTGGGGCTCGATATCGGTCTGATCGTCGGTGTCGCGAAAGGCGAGGGCCGTAAAGTCGGATTGGAGACGCTTATTTTTGCAGACGCCCGTCTTCCGCAAGAGTTAGGCAAGGAATCCGCTGCGCTGATGCTGATTGCACAGATTCGCGATGAGGCGCACCGTTTCGCGATCACGGGGATGCGCGCCAAACGAGCCAAAGCGCGCCAAACGTCGCGGCTGGAAGAAATCGAAGGCATCGGCGCAAAGCGGCGCCAGAAGCTGCTGGCGCGCTTCGGCGGATTGCGCGGCGTGGTCGACGCCAGTGTGGACGATCTGGCCTCGGTCGAAGGCATCTCAAGGCAATTGGCTGAAGACATTTACAAACAATTGCATTAAATTAAGCAGATAATTGCAAACCGTGCGATATTCAGATGAACAAGCACGTAAAAAATAAAAGCCTTATTTATGCCATTTAATATTCCGATTTTGCTCACATGGTTGCGCGTTGCACTGATCCCGCTGGTGGTCGGCGTATTTTATCTGCCTGATACGTGGCTTTCTCCGTTCGAAAAAGGCGTGGCATCCACAGCTATTTTCATCATTGCCGCCATCACCGATTGGTTCGATGGTTTTCTCGCGCGGCGATGGAATGAAACTTCCGCGTTCGGCGCTTTTCTCGATCCTGTCGCCGACAAGCTGATGGTGGCAGGCGCGCTGTTGGTGTTGGTGCAGCTCGATCGGGTCAACGCGATGGTTGCATTCATTATCATCGGAAGAGAAATCGCGATTTCTGCACTACGCGAATGGATGGCGCAAATCGGCGCATCGAAATCGGTCGCCGTCAGTTCAATCGGCAAAATCAAGACCACCGCACAAATGATCGCGATACCGATGCTGCTCTACTACGGCACCGTGTTCGGCATGATTGATACCCGCTTTTGGGGACAGTGGTTATTGGGCGTGGCTGCGGTGCTGACGGTATGGTCGATGTTTTATTATCTGCGCAAAGCGTGGCCTTTGATCAAGGCGAATGCAGGGCACCTGCCTTAGTGTGCGCTTGACAAAGAGTATGGATCATCTATAATGGCGCTTCTCTGTCGATGCGGGAGTAGCTCAGTTGGTAGAGCGCAACCTTGCCAAGGTTGAGGTCGAGAGTTCGAGACTCTTCTCCCGCTCCAAAATTCAGAAAGGGAAGCTCACAAGGCTTCCTTTTTTTATTGGTAAAATTAGTGTCGGAGTATTCGACCGTCAGAGTTTTCGGAAGCAGCACGATTTTGATTTCGCGGTTACAATACGCACCCTTGGCGGGGTAGCAAAGTGGTTATGCAGCGGCCTGCAAAGCCGTTTACGCCGGTTCGATCCCGACCCCCGCCTCCAGTTTTTAAAAAAGCGCCGCGGCGCTTTTTTTATTGGCGTCTTGCTTTAAAATCGCACTATGCCCGAGTGGTGAAATTGGTAGACACAGCGGACTTAAAATCCGCCGCTTACCTGAAAAGGGGCGTACCGGTTCAATTCCGGTCTCGGGCACCATCCATCCGTTTTATCCCATCTCATAATATCCTCTTAAAACCCGCGTTCTCTCCAGTAAACCTTCGCCTGCCTGTCTGGTGCCCCGACTCATTGAAGGCATCGCTTGAAGGAGTGATATGAAAAACATTGGCGAGCCCATTGACTGGCATTATTGGGGCATCAAGATGCGCGATACTTTCGATATAGGCGGCGGGTAAGCCATATCTCTCTGCGGCCTCAAGTTGTCGGAGCCAAAGAGACGTGCGGCAGGCTCTGATTAGTTGAAATGTGATGCCATGCGCCAAACGGGTAGAATTACAACATAATGCATATCAGACATCAGGGAGGAAGTCATGAACTGGATAGAGCAATGGATGGAGCGACGTCGCGTAAAGGCACTGAAAATAAAGATTGAACGAATGAAAAGCGAAGCCAAAGAGGCTGAAGTCGAGCCTCTTATGCCTGCGGTCGAAACCATCAGTCGTAGAATTTTATTGGAAAGGATTGTTGTGCTGGAAAAGGCAATGGAGAAAATAGAATCGCAGCAAACCACCGCTTTAGGCAGCAAATGAACTTGCCATACCTTGCCGCCATTTGAAAGAAAAAAGGTATGCCTGCGGGAGAAGCGATTACTGCAGATTAAACAATATCAGTTTCAGAGAACTCTCTTGTTCTCGTATTACCGTTCTTTTTAAGCAGTTCCTGCTTTTCCATGGCCAGGGAAAGAGCTAATGCAACGGCCGTATGCTCTCTGCTTAAGCACGCATGCTCTGCCGTCATTAACGCATTCATTACGGTTGCGTCATCCAGAGCGATTTCGCGCAACCGCTGCCAAAGAGTCTCGGTTGCTTTCAATAGCACATCCATATCATGCCTCCTGTCCCCCTTTGATAATTGGACAAGTGGGAGAGTTAGAGTTCCTTGGTGCATCCAAATACAATGCTGTGCTTCGCCGCCGGAGCGTCTTTCATTAACCGGTACGCATGCAAGATGCACTACGAGGTAAAAATACGAAAAGTCCCCGTGATGGCTTGGCTAGCTGCAATGAACAGCACATCTTCGTTGAAGGCTGGGCTGCGAATTCAATTTCAAAGATGTCGGTTGATCTCGGTCCACCTTCTTGCCGTCGAACGGGCATTGAGGTGAGAAATCTTGTAAAAGCCTTGCAATTTAAGTGACCGTCGCACTTTGACAGTTGCAAGGATTAAGGCGACGCAAATAGTTACGATAAGGAATTCCATATTTCGACCATTCTGGTAAGTGTCTGTGAAGAAATGCAAGACCCGTACCAGAACATTCAAGCAGCGAACGCATACTCAAAATGCTTTGTAGTTGCAGGAGACGCGCAGAATCGGTGCGTGATGGATAGAAATTGCATCATCTTTTATCGCGCCGACTGACACTTTTTAGCGCTTGTACGTTTGGTTTCAGCTGACAATTTTTGGCTTTGTTTACCAATATTCGCGCATTTCACGATTTAGTCAGCGCACATTGAAAATATTTGCATGCAGCAAATAGATGTAAGGTGGGTATTGCGTTACAGGTTGTCAATCTATCTTCCCGAACATGTGAAAAGAGACGAGTCCGCATCGATAAAGCTTTGTGAAGATTTTTTCATTGCATCGTAGTCATACCGTATTTTTACGTATTGCGCTGCACCATTCCATGTTCTATAGTGGAATCGTCTCCTCCACCCTCCTAAGGATGGATTTAGCCCGCAACCGCAAGGTTCGCGGGCTTTTTTATGCCTGACGCCCGGCGCGGCTGTCTGTCCGTTGCAATGCTTTTGATATCTTCCAGTTTCCAGCTGTGCATATTCTGGTTTCCGATCCGGGTTATAACATGATGCAGAAAATAGACGTGTACCCTTGATGCTTCCTCCCTGCAATCTGCCTGGCCGCGAAATACTTGACGCGTTGCCCCGAACGAAGTCCGGCCGGTATCGGGAATTTAAATGTGATTAAGGTGTCAACTACCATATGAGCGACACAGTTTGTGGCTTACCTTTGAGAAAACAATGGCTCAACGGGCACCGACACAGCCAGAAGGTTACAACCCCGATTACCTGCTCGATACCTTGATCAGACATACGGGATTGAGGAGCGATGCAGCACTGGCACGCATGCTGGAAGTATCGCCGTCGGCCATAAGTAAAATCAGGAATCGACGAACACCGGTCGGCGCGAAGCTCTTGATTCGAATGCATGATGTTTCAGGCGTGACCATTCGAAAATTACGGGATTTGATGGGAGATAGACGCGCAAAATTGCGTTTTAGCGATGCCGAGGGAAAACCAAAACCGGTCAAACGGGATGATGAACAAAGCCAGCTTGGTTTTCTGCATTGATAAGCCCCGGCACGCAGGAGATGACTTCAATATAAATTCATCGTTTTTAATCGAGGACTGTCATGAAACTGAAATCACGTTTTTCGATTGCTCTTGCGTTTATGTTGTCCACCGCAAGTCTGCCTTCAGGTGCTGTGATGCATGGTGTCGATTTTTTTGGTAATCCGGTGCCTGCATCAGCGGCTCAACGTACTGTGACGATCAAGCCCGATACCAAATACGTGAACGTCCAGGGCGGCGAAATCATTAAATTCGTGGTGGGCGACAAAGCATTTGCCTGGGATTTCAATAGCCCGATCACGAGATCATTCAAATTAAACCGGATCGCACCGCCTGGCGTACTTGATCGGGAAGTAATGACTTATGTCGCGCCGAATCCTTTATATTTGCCGGACTGATTCCGGCATCGAGATAGTGCCGGCCATGTTCATGGCTGACATGCATCGATGAGTTGTGCCAACTCCTCGTTCCCTGTTTCGGGAAGGGGCTGAAGCCGGGTTGCGGGCAGCAGTGGCCTTGCGACGGAAATAAGCATCTGCCTCAAGCAATGTAAACATCGTCTTCCTTTTAAAATCCGCTGTATAATAAATTATGAACGGTCGTGCTTTTTGGCTGGCATAAAAGAAGGAGACAGCATGGATTTGAATTACACGGCGGAAGATTTGGCCTTCCGCGACACCGTACGCGCCTATCTCAAAGAGAATCTGCCCAAAGATCTTCAACACAAGGTTTTACATCACAAGCGCCTGTCGAAAGAAGACTACGTTCGCTGGCATAAAATCGTTGCCCGGCAGGGCTGGGTCGGTACCGGGTGGCCGGTGGAATACGGCGGTACCGGCTGGTCTCCGGTGCAGCGCCATATATGGGAAGAAGAATGTGCCAGCGCGGGCACGCCGCCGATTCTGCCATTCGGCGTCAACATGGTGGCGCCGGTCATCATGGCGTTCGGTAACGAAGCCCAGAAACGCTATTACCTGCCGCGTATCCTGAACTGCGACGACTGGTGGTGCCAGGGATATTCGGAACCGGGTTCCGGATCCGATCTGGCGTCGCTGAAGACACGCGCCGAGCGCCAGGGCGATCACTACATCGTCAATGGCCAGAAGACCTGGACCACGCTGGGTCAGCATGCCGACATGATATTTTGCCTGGTGCGTACCGATACCGGCGCACGCAAACAGGAGGGTATTTCGTTCCTGCTGATCGACATGCACACGCCCGGCATTACGGTTCGTCCGATCATCATGCTGGACGAAGAGCATGAGGTCAACGAAGTCTTTTTCGATAATGTAAAAGTGCCGGCCGAGAACCTGATCGGCGAAGAAAACAAGGGTTGGACCTACGCCAAATATCTGCTGGGGCACGAGCGCACCAATATCGCCGCTGTCGGCCGCGCCAAGCGCGAATTGCAGTTTTTGAAGCGCATTGCAACCGATCAGAGAAAAAACGGCAGGCCTTTGCTGGAAGATTCCATGTTCTCCGCCAAGGTCGCCAATCTCGAAATCGAATTGATGGCGCTGGAAGTCACTGTCCTGCGCGTGATTTCACAGGACAGCGCCAGGCGCGGTCCCGGACCGGAAGCATCGATGCTGAAGGTCAAGGGCACTGAAATCCAGCAGACGCTCACCGAATTGATGGTCGAAGCGATTGGTCCTTACGGCATGCCGTTCGACACCGCATATCTCGAAGGCGAACATGATCACAGCGTGACGCAGAACGACGATGCGGCGCCGCTTGCTTCGTATTATTTCAACTATCGCAAGACCTCGATTTACGGCGGTTCCAACGAGATTCAAAAGAACATCATCACCCAAATGATTCTGGGTCTGTGAGGACGACAACATGGATTTCAACTTTACGCAGGAACAGCAGCAGTTCTCGGATGCATTGCGGCGCTGGGTCGACAAGGATTACACCTTCGAACATCGCAAGAAGATCGTCTACTCGGAAAAAGGCGTGTCGGATGACGCCTGGGCCACGCTGGTGGAACTCGGCATGACCGCGTTGCCGGTGCCGGAAGCGCAGGGCGGCTTCAACGGTTCTGCGGTCGACATGCTGGTCGTGATGCAGGAGCTGGGGCGCGGCATTGTCGTCGAGCCGTATTTCGCAACCGTGCTGGGCGCCGAATTCTTAAAGCTCGCCGGCAAGCAGGATGCGTTGCTGGAACAGGTCGCGGCCGGCGAATTGAAGCTGGCTTGCGCACTGGGCGAAAAGCAATCGCGTCACGATCTGTCCGACATTGCAACGACCGCCAGGGCGAACGGCGACGGCTACATCATCAGCGGCACAAAAACCGTGGTGATCCATGGCGCGCAAGCCGACAGGCTCATCGTGTCGGCGCGCAACGGCGGCGGACAACGCGATACCGACGGCATTTCATTGTTCGTGGTGCCGGCGGATGCCGCCGGCTTGACGCGCCGCGATTACCGCACCATCGACGGCCAGCGCGCGGCTGACATTGCATTTGCAAACGTGCCGGTGCCTGCATCCGCCTTGCTCGGGGAGGCCGGCGCAGGCTGGGATATTCTTGATGCTGCTGCCGATTACGGCGCGACGCTGTTATGTGCCGAAGCGGTCGGTGCGATGGAAGCGCTTAACGGCGCTACCCTCGAATACATGAAAACCCGTCAGCAGTTCGGTGTGCCGATCGGAAAGTTCCAGGCGTTGCAGCACCGGATGGCCGATATGTTCATGCAGCTGGAGCAGGCCCGTTCGATGGCGACGCTGGCCGCAGTGAAAATGGCTTCGGCCGATGCGGATGAGCGTCGCCGCACGGTGTCCGCCGCCAAGGCGCGTATCGGACAGGCAATGAAGTACGTCGGCCAGCAGGCGGTGCAATTACACGGCGGCATGGGAGTGACCAACGAACTGCCGGCGGCACATCACTTCAAGCGGCTGACGATGATCGAGCTGACCTTGGGCGATACCGATCATCATCTGGCGCGCTTCATCGCACAGCCCGGCTTCAAAAAAACTGCACGATAATCCAATCGTTACGGAGGAAAAATCTTGGCGCAACCGAAATGGTATTTTGAAGACTTTGAAGTGGGGAAGACGATTGAAGTCGGTTCCCGCACCGTTACTGAAGATGAGATCATCGCGTTTGCCACGCAGTTTGATCCGCAGCCGTTCCATGTGGACCGCGATGCGGCGGCGCAATCGATGTACGGCGGCATTATCGCAAGCGGCTGGCACACTTGCGGTTTGATGATGCGCATGATGGTGGATGGCTATCTGTGCGACGCGGCCGGCCTGGGATCGCCCGGCGTCGATGAAGTGCGCTGGCTCAAGCCTGTACGGGCCGGCGATACGTTGACGGTCTCGACCACGGTAGTGGAATCGCACCCTTCCAAGAGCAAGCCGGACCGCGGCGTGGTTCACACCGTGTGGCAAGCCAAAAACCAGCATGGGGAACTGGTTGCCACCATCAAAGGCATGGGCATGTTTCTGCGCCGGCCCGGCTGATTATAAAATCGGTTTTATCCGGTCCGGTGCATTTGTCCATTTGTCTTTTGCATGAATGGAAAAATGCCGCCTGTCCGCTCTTGCAACGATCATCGGAGACCTCATGCGCGAAATTGCATCGCTGGCAGCACTGAAGGAATTGGTCGGCCAGGAAGTGGCCGTTTCGGACTGGATCGAAATCAGCCAGGAGCGCGTCAACCTGTTTGCCGATGCGACCGGCGATCGCCAATGGATTCATCTCGATGCGGAGCGCAGCCGCAGGGAATCTCCATACGGCGGCACGGTCGCGCATGGCTTTTTGACACTGGCGCTGTTGCCGATGTTGATGGGGCAATCGATCCATATGCCGGACGTCAGGATGGGCGTCAATTACGGCTTGAACAAAGTGCGCTTCCCGGCTCCTGTGCCGGTCGGAAGCCGGATACGCGGACGAATGACGCTGTTGTCGATTGAGGACATATCCGGCGGCGCGCAAATGGTGTGGCAAGTCACGATGGAACGCGAAGGCGGCGACAAGCCCGTGTGTGTTGCGGAATCCGTTACGCGACGCTATACCTGATGGTTGCATTGGCGCCGTTCCCTGCTGATCGCGCGGGGAACGGCCGCATCGTCATTGGTTAACGCTTCGTATATTGCGTAGCGCCGAACAATGTCTCCTTCGCTTTGTCATCCATCAGTTGCCTGCGCATATTCGCCAGCACTTCGACGCCGCGTTGGACTGCCGGACGTGCGCTGATCTCGTCGAACCAGCGCTTGGCATGCGGAAATTCGGCCCAGTCGATACCCTGATTTTTCCAGGAACGCGTCCACGGAAAAGTCGCGATATCGGCAATCGTATAGTCATCGCCGGCCAGATAGCCGGTCTTTGACAGCTGTTTGTCCAATACGCCATACAGACGTTTGGCTTCATTGGTATAGCGGTTGATCGCATACTCGATTTTTTCCGGCGCGTAGTTCCGGAAATGATGCGCCTGGCCCAGCATCGGGCCGACACCCCCCATCTGGAACATCAGCCATTGCAGCGTCGTGAATTTTTCGCGATCGGTGGCGCCAAGAAACTTGCCGGTCTTGCTTGCAAGATAGACCAGGATCGCACCGGATTCGAATAACGAAATCGGTTTGCCGTCCGGCCCGTCGGCGTCGACGATCGCGGGAATCTTGTTGTTCGGCGAAATCGCCAGGAACTCGGGCTTGAACTGGTCGCCGGCCCCGATGTCGATATGATGGATCCGATAGGGAAGGCCGCACTCTTCCAGCATGATGTGGACCTTATGGCCGTTCGGTGTTGCGGTGGAATAGACGTCGATCATTTTTTCCTCTGAAGTGTCATGCTGTATGGGTGGGGAAATTTCATGCGCTGCATGATTATGCAGAATTTTGAAATTCTTCGCAGGCGGGGTTGCGTGCCTGAAAACCGGGGCATGATATGCCTGCCGTCGATCGATGTCTTTACCCTCATCCCGGCCCTTCCCCATTGCAGGGAAGGGCCGGGATGAGGCTGGAAAGGTCAGGCTCCCATGAGCTTGGCAGGAAAAGGAAGCTGTTCTGCTTGACCTATGAACGTGTAACCGGCATATCCGGCTCTCCGCCCGGCAATGACATATGCTTGGCCAGTTCCAGTTTGGCGACCGCGTTGCGATGCACTTCATCCGGACCGTCGGCGATGCGCAGCGTGCGGTTGCCGGCCCACATGTAAGCCAGCGGAAATTCATCCGATACGCCGGCTGCGCCGTGCGCCTGGATCGACCAGTCGAGAACCTGTTGCGCCACGTTCGGGGCCAGCACCTTGATCATCGCGATTTCGGCTTTCGCATGCTTGTTGCCGACGGTGTCCATCATGTAGGCGGCCTTGAGCGTCAGCAAACGTGCGGTATCGATCCGGATCCGCGATTCGGCGATGCGCTCGCGCCAGATGCTTTGCTCGGAAATTCTGCGGCCGAATGCGACCCGCTCGTTCAAGCGCTTGCACATCAGCGCCAGCGCGCGTTCCGCCACGCCGATGGCGCGCATGCAATGGTGGATGCGGCCCGGTCCCAGGCGGCCTTGCGCAATTTCGAAACCGCGGCCTTCGCCGAGCAGCAGATTGGATGCCGGCACGCGCACGTTTTCGTAGGTGATTTCGCAATGGCCGTGCGGCGCATCGTCATAGCCGAATACCGGCAGCGGCCGCCTGATAGTGACGCCTTCGGTTGCGGCCGGCACCAGGATCATCGACTGCTGCGAATGGCGCGGCGCGTCGGGATCGGTCTTGCCCATCAGGATGAAAATCTTGCAGCGCGGATCGCCGGCGCCGGAAATCCACCACTTATGGCCGTTGATCAGATAGTCGTCGCCGTCCCGCTCTATGCGGGTGGCGATATTGGTGGCGTCCGATGATGCGACCGCCGGTTCCGTCATTGCGAACGCCGAACGGATTTCGCCGCGCAGCAATGGCTCGAGCCATTGGCGCTTGTGTTCTTCGGTGCCATAGCGCTCGATCGTTTCCATATTGCCGGTGTCGGGCGCAGCGCAATTGAATACTTCCGGCGCCCAGCCGACCCGGCCCATGATTTCGCACAACGGCGCGTAATCGAGATTCGACAAACCTTCCGGCGCACGCACCGATTTCGGCAAAAACAGGTTCCACAAACCCTGTTCGCGGGCTTTCGGTTTCAATTCCTCGATAATCGAGGTCGGCAGCCAGCGATTGCCTTTTTCCCGGCCGTTGCGGTCGACTTCCTCCTTGTACGCTTTTTCGTTCGGATAGATATGCTCATCCATGAACCTGAGTAATTTTCCCTGCAATTCCTTGCAGCGGTCCGAGTATTCGAATTCCATGACGTCTCCTGGAGTAAATTACCTTATTGAATTTTCCTGCCCGATGCGTAACGCCATCCCATTTCCGCCATCGGGCGAGCGGCCTGGCCGGACTTCAGCGCCTGTTCGCTCGACGCGGTGCCATCGACATAACGCTTCATGATGCCCTGCAGGATGCCGGCCATGCGGAACATGTTGTACGCCAGGTAAAAAGTGAAATCTTCGTTGCGGATGGTCTTGCCGGTGCGCTCGCAATACTTCGCGATGTATTCTTCTTCGGTCGGAATCCCCAGCGCTTTGTGATCGAGTCCGCCTATGCCGCGGAATTGGCCCTGTGGAATATGCCAGCTCATGCAGTGATAGGAAAAATCCGCTAGCGGGTGGCCCAGTGTGGACAGCTCCCAGTCCAGGACCGCAAGAATGCGCGGTTCGGCCGGATGGAAAATCATGTTGTCGAGCCGATAGTCGCCATGCACGATGCTGGTCTCGTCGCCCGGCGGAATATGGTTCGGAAGCCATTCGATCAGCTTGTCCATCGCATCGATTTTCTCCGTCTCGGATGCCTTGTACTGCCTGGTCCAGCGGTCGATCTGGCGTGCGAAATAATTGCCGGGCTTGCCGTAACCGGCCAGACCGATCGCTGCATGGTCGATCGTGTGCAGCTGCGCGATGACGCGGTTCATTTCGTCATAATATGCGGCGCGCTCCGCATTGGTCATGCCGGGCAGGGACTGGTCCCACAATACGCGGCCATCGACGAATTCCATCACATAGAATGCGCGGCCGATGATGGATTCATCGATGCACAGCACATGTTGTTTTGCAGCGGGGAAGCCCGATTTGTTCAGTGCATCCATCACGCGGAATTCGCGGTCGATCGCATGCGCGGATGCGAGCAGCCTGGCAGCCGGCCCCGGTTTGGTGCGCAACACATAGCGCTGTCCATCGGCAGTCAGTTTGAAGGTCGGATTGGACTGGCCGCCTTTGAATTGCTCGATCGTCAGGTCGCCGGAGAATCCTTCCACATGCCGGCGCATGTATTCCTGCAAGGCGCCGAGATCGAATTTCTGGCGCTCGGAAACCGGCTTGGTGCCCATATATTCTTCGTACATCGTGTCTCCTGCGAGAAGCGTGCGGAATTATCAGCGGTCCATTCTACATCATGAAATCGTACGATCGTACTATTTTGAAATGCATTTCATCGCAATGAAACCGCCCGGCATTGCTTCAGAGTTTCCGGGATTTCCTGTACTGGTCCAGCAAGGTTTCCATCGTCGTACTGCGGGATTCGCCTTGCAGTCCCGCCAGCGGCGAATAATTAACGAAACGCACCACCCAGTCGTTGGCAATATCGCCGGCATCCAGCGCATTGATGCAGCCCGCCGTCTGCGCCAGGTTGCCTAAAAACAGACGCTGTCCGGTGAGCGCATAAGACAAGATTGCGCGATTCACACCGCCATGCAACACCAGTAAAACGGTATCCCAGGATCGATCGGCACGCAATCGGTCAATGGCCGGATGGATGCGATCCATCAACTGGCCGATCGTTTCTCCACCCAGAAACTGCTTGTGTTCCGGAACTACGCCATCGAATGCGCCGGTAAATGCCTCTTTTAAATCAGTATCCACAATGGCGGCAAGCTTCCCGCCTTTCAGCTCTGTCAGATCCGGCCAATGCTCGAACGCAATTTGCTGGCCCGTTTCAGCCAGCACGCGGGATGCGGTTTCAACGGTGCGCGGCAAGCCGGAAACGATCAGACGGTCGAACCGGATGTTTTCCTGCGCAAAGATTTTGCCGGCAGCGGTTGCTTGCGCACGGCCTTGTTCGTTCAGCGGGACCGACTCCGGTAAATACGGTTTGCCGGCAGCATCGAAATAGGTCACGCTGCCATGCCGCATCAGGTAAATGCGGCGTCTCGCATGGGAACTCATTTGTAGCGGGGCTTTCTTTTTTCCAGAAACGCGCTGATGCCTTCCTGCGCATCGCGATGATGCAGGCTTTCGACGAAGTTATGCTTCTCGGTCTCGAAATGCTGTGCCAGGGAATTGCCTTGGGCATCGCGCACCAGTGATTTGATGCGTTCGACGGCATTGGGCGATAACGCCGCCAGTTCGTCGGCCCAGGCTAATGCGGCATCCAGTGCGGAACCGTCGGGCACCACTTTGTTGACGAGGCCGAGTTCGTGCAGCCGCGGCGCCAGGACGGGTTTGCCTTCGATCAGGATTTCCGTCGCTATCTGGCGCGGCAGCGCCTGCGACAGGAACCACGATGCGCCGCCGTCCGGCGTCAAGCCGACCTTGACATAGGCCATCACGAATTTGGCGGACATGCCGGCCACGATCATGTCGCACGCCAGAGCCAGCGAAAATCCGGCGCCGGCTGCCGCGCCGTCGACAGCGGCGATGACCGGCTTCGGACAATCGCGGATAGCCTCGATCCAGCCGTGCAGGTTGTCGATCGTATCGGCTTGCACCGACTTGTCTTTCGTGCGGTTTTCGAGCAATTGGTTCAGATTGCCGCCGGCGCAAAAAAAGTTGCCGGCACCGGTCAGCACGACGGCACGGATGGAGTCGTCACGCTCGGCGGTCGATAACGTCTCGATTGCGGCGGCATACATGTCGGGATGCAGCGCATTCTTTGCGCCGGGATTGGACAGCGTCAGAATCAGCGTGGCATCACGGCGGGCGGCTTGGAGTTCGGCGGACATGGCGGGCAATCAGTCAGGAAAAATTGGCAGGATAAATGGATAAGCTTCCGGTATTTCAGAGCGCCGCCAGCCGGTCGAGTGCCGATTGCAGCGTTTGATCCTTCTTCGCGAAACAAAAGCGCACGATGCCGGATTCCCGCGGCTGATGATAGAACGCGGAAACCGGAATCGCCGCCACGCCGATTTCCGCCGTCAGCCACTTGGCGAAATCCGCTTCCGCCATGTCCGAAATCGCGGAATAGTCGACGCACTGAAAATACGTGCCGTCCGAAGGCAGCAGCCTGAAGCGCGTTTTTCCGAGCCGGCCGCGAAACAGGTCGCGCTTGCGCTGATAAAACGCAGGCAGTTCGACATATGGCGCGGGATTGGACATGTAGGCGGCAAGGCCATGCTGCACCGGCGTGTTGACGGTGAATACGTTGAACTGATGGACCTTGCGGAACTCGGCCATCAATGCTTCCGGCGCGGCGACATAGCCGATTTTCCACCCGGTAACGTGATAGGTCTTGCCGAAACTCGATACGACAAACGAGCGCGCCGCAAGCTCCGGATGGCGGCACACCGACTCATGCCGTGCGCCGTCATAGACCATATGCTCGTAAACCTCGTCCGACAAAATCAGGATATCGGTGCCGCGCACGATATCCGTCAGAGCCTGTATATCGGCTGCACGCAGCACCGAACCGGTCGGATTGTGCGGCGAATTGATCATGATCATCCGCGTTTTCGCCGTCACTGCCGCCGCCACTCCGGCCCAGGGCACGGCGTAACCTTGCGGACTGATTTCCATCTTCACGAACACCGGTATGCCGCCTGCCAGTTCAATTGCCGGTACATAGCTGTCGTAGGCCGGTTCGATCACGATGACTTCGTCGCCTGGATGGACGCTGCACATGACGGCGGTCAGGAGCGCTTGCGTGGCGCCGGCAGTAATCGTGATTTCAGTTGCCGGATCGTATGCGTGGGTGTACAGGTTTTGGATTTTTTTGGCGATCGCTTCGCGCAACGACGGGATGCCGGCCATTGGCGGATATTGGTTCAATCCATTCTTCATTGCGCCGGTGACGGAATCGATCAGTGCCTGGTCGCAATCGAAATCCGGGAATCCCTGACCGAGATTCACCGCGCCTTTCTCTGCCGCCAGTGCCGACATCACCGTGAAAATCGTGGTGCCGACCTGCGGCAGCTTTGACGCAAGTTTAGTGAAGTCGGCGCCTGGCGCTGACGCGGCGGAATGGACGGGATCGATAGGCATGTTCATTGCAGGGGCGGTGTATGTCTAAAATTGCATTTTATCTTTTTGCGGGAGTTCCGATGCGATTGCCTGCAATTCCATCGATTCCGCAATCAGGACGCTAAGGCGAGGGTGCATTGTAAAGCGCCCATGCATCCGGGGGCATGATGGTGAACAAGCCGGCCTTTGCCGTTTTTCTGGCCAGCTTCAACAATGCCTTGTCTTTGGTAATCAGCGCATCGGCGTTGGCATCCCGCGCCAGTTCCATGAACTTCTGATCGTCCGGATCGCTGCAGACCGGCAGGCGGATATCGTACCCGGATGCAGCCGCATCGATACAGGTGATCAGGGCATCGAATTCCGCCGCGGCTTGCGGCCTTGAGTCGTTGTCCAGCGGCAGGTGCGGATAGCCCAGAACGATCAGCCATTCCGTTCGGCAGTCGTCGCGCGTGACGGCTTCGACCGTGCCTTCCTTGAGCGCGGCAAGCAGTCCTGCCCAGCGCGGATCGCGAAATACGAATAGGTCGAGACAGACATTCGTGTCGATTACGATGCGTTTCGGTATCATTGTCAAAAATTTTTATTGAACGGTATTCAAATCAAATGCTGATTGTTCTATCGCCTGCGAAAACACTGGATTACGCTACGCCGGCCACCACCAATGTTCACAGCCGGCCGGATTTTATCAAGCGCTCGGCTGAACTGATCGATATGCTGAAGCGGTTGCCGTCTGAGGAAATCGGCAGCCTGATGCGTATTTCCGATCCGCTGGCGATATTGAATGCCGGGCGCTATGCCGCATGGTCGCCGAAATTCACTGCCAAAAATGCGAAACAGGCGGTCCTGGCGTTCAACGGCGACGTGTACGAGGGCCTCGATGCCCCTTCATTGACTGCCAGGCAGCTCGACTATGCGCAGTCGCATATCCGCATTCTATCCGGCTTGTACGGCGTACTGCGTCCGCTCGATCTGATGCAGCCGTATCGGCTTGAAATGGGCACCAGGCTGCCGAATGCGCGCGGCAAGGATCTGTATGCATTCTGGGGTGACGCGGTGACGCAAGCGCTCAATCAAGCATTGACCGGGCAAAAATCAAAAGCGTTGATCAACCTGGCGTCCGAAGAATATTTCAAGGTGGTCCGGCCCAAACTGCTGGGTACGCCCGTCATCACACCGGTCTTCGAGGATTGGAAGGGCGGGCGATACAAGGTGATTTCATTCCATGCGAAGCGTGCCCGCGGCCTGATGGCGCGTTACGCGGCGGTGAAAGGCATTACGCAAGCCGAGAAATTGAAGAAGTTCGACAGTGAAGGCTATGCGTTCGACGCGGACGCTTCGAACGAGCGCAACTGGCTGTTCCGCCGGAAAATAGCCGGTTGAACAGCCGGCGGCCGTTACCAGATCTTCCACCACGGACCGGTTTTCTTGCCTGCGCCGCTCAATAAAGCGCTATTCGGAAAATTCTTTTTGAATACGCGCTCCGCATCGTCGCGCAGTTCGGGCATTCCCAGCGCATCGTAGGAGCGGACCATGATAAGCAATGCTTCTTCGATTGCGGGTGCGTCACGGTAATCCTTGACGGCGCTCTGGGCGCGGGTGGCCGCAGCCAGATAAGCGCCGCGCCGATAATAGTAGTTGGCGACATGGACATCGTGTTGCGCCATCGCATTGACCAGATAACCGAGGCGGGCGGCGGCATCCTTCGCATAAATGCTGTTGGGGAAACGCTCAACCAGCTGCTTGAACGAATCGAATGCGTCGCGTATCGCTTTCGGGTCGCGCTCGCTCAGATCCTGATGCGATATGAAATCGAACAGGCTGACCTTGTCGTTGAACGTGATCAGGCCGCGCAGATAGTACATGTAGTCGACGTTCGGATGATTCGGATGCAGCTTGATGAAGCGTTCCACCGCAGCCAGGGCCTGCGCCTGATCGCCCTGGCGGTAATGCGCATAAGCGATTTCCATCTGTGCCTGCTGCGCATAAGTGCCGAACGGATAACGCGATTCGAGCTTTTCGAAATAGCCGATCGATTTATCGTAATTCCCGCCTGATAATTCGTCGCGTGCCTCCGCGTATAATCTGTTGGCCGACCATGTTTTGGTTTCATCAATCGGTTCGCTTTGGAATATGCCGCATGCCGAAAGCGACAATACAAAGGCGAGAATGGTGAATTTCAATAAATTTTTTTGCATGAGATTTTGCAGGAACGCATCTAAACAATGAATGATTATATCCGATGGGACTTGCCCTAATGCCAATTCAAACTCCGATTTTGGCTGAAACCCTGCCGGAAACCGATATCGACGATGCGGACGAAAGCGATGATACCTTGTCCGGCGCCAATCCCATAGTGCTGAAATTGACCGAGGAGGCCTGCGGCGAGCGATTGGACAAAGTGGTTTCAAGGCTCGTTCCGCAATATTCCCGCAGCCGCATCCAGCAATGGATCGAGTCCGGCCATGTGACGGTCGACGGCCAGCCGGCGCGCGCCAAGCTTACCGTATCGGGCGACGAGACAGTTGTTATAGTGCCGCAAGCCGCGCCGGAAGAACAGGCTTTCAAGCCCGAGCCGATGGCGTTGCCCGTCGCCTACGAGGATGCATCGATTCTTGTCGTCAACAAGCCGGCCGGACTGGTTGTGCATCCTGCAGCAGGCAACTGGACAGGCACCTTGTTGAACGGCTTGCTGCATTATCTGCCGTCGATCGCCGGCGTGCCGCGCGCGGGAATCGTGCACCGGCTGGACAAGGATACCAGCGGATTGATGGTCGTCGCCAAAACGCTGGAGGCACACACCGATCTGGTGCGCCAACTCCAGGCACGCAGCGTCAAGCGCGAGTATCTGGCGCTTGTATGGGGCTCGCCGCACCTCAGCGGTAAAGTTGACGCCGCGATGGGGCGGCATCCGCGCGACCGCATCAAAATGGCCGTATCGGAAAACGCGACCGCCAAACCGGCCGTCACGCATTTCCAGCGCGTCGCCACCGGCTTGCTCGATGGCCGTCCGGTGAGCCTGATGCGCTGCCAACTGGAAACGGGACGAACCCATCAGATCCGTGTCCACATGCAGTCGATCGGCTTTTCGCTGGTGGGCGATGCGTTATATGGAAAGCAGCATCTGGCTTCGGTTTTTCCCCGTCAGGCTTTGCACGCTTACCGTTTGGGTTTGATCCATCCCGTTTCGGGCGATGCGCTCGAATGGGTTGCCCCGTTGCCGGAAGATTTCGCCGGCTTGCTTGTACGCGCCGGCACCGCTGCGCCGCCATGAGCAAAAATTGTTTCCATTAATTACCATTAATTAATATCGAATCGATGGATGTCATTATTCCGGATTGGGCCGATGCGCCTGCCAATATAGGCGCACTGTCGACGTTGCGCCGAGGCGGCGTCAGCCGTGGGCCTTATGATGACGGCGCAGGCGGGGGCGGTTTGAATCTCGGCATCCATGTGGGCGACCGGCCGGACGATGTCCTGCAAAACCGCGCGTTGCTGCAAGCGTTGCTGCCGGCAGCGCCGGCCTGGCTGTCGCAGATTCATGGCGCAACGGTGGTGGACGCAGCCAGCGTGATGAATGCGCCTGAAGCGGATGCAAGCATCACGACGCAACGCGGTGTCGTCTGCGCGATTCTGACAGCGGATTGTCTGCCTGTACTGTTCTGCGATGCATCGGGACGCGTGGTGGGCGCGGCGCATGCAGGATGGCGCGGTTTGGCGAACGGTGTGCTGGCAAACACGGTCGCCCGCATGCAGGATGAGGGCGCAGACGATATCTCTGCATGGCTGGGGCCCGCCATCGGGCCGCAACGGTTTGAAGTGGGAGAGGATGTGCTGAGCGCGTTTGCAGTTCCGAATGCCGCATCGGAGGAGGCATTCAAATCCGTTGCCGGCCGGCCGGGAAAATATCTCGCCGATATCTACAGGCTGGCGCGTATCATGCTGGCGCAAGCCGGCGTCAAGCGCGTTCACGGCGGCGGATTCTGCACGGTCGATGAGCGCCGTTTTTATTCCTATCGCCGCGATCGGGTCACGGGACGAATGGCGTCATTGATCTGGATCAAATAGCGCAGCGGCCTCTTGGGCGAACATCCTAGACCTCAATTCTCCGGTTTGGTATCGGATTCGGTTCGGGATTCCATGGCAGGCATGTCCGGTTGTCCGTCAATCGAATCCGAAGCGGAGCGTGCCGCAGCATCCCTTCGCTGTTTTTCCGCCGCTGCCCGGCGATGTCTGCGTTGCCGCGTCCCCGACAGGTATAAAATGATCGCTACAGGCACCGCGCCGTACATCAAAAACGTCATAATGCCGGCAATGGCCGATTCTTCGGTAATGGACATCATGAGCACGACATACATCCATCCGATGACGACGATATACATAGGATCCGGGCTGCTGTTGAAACAGTAACGATACGCCAAAAAAGAGAGACAAGCATGAATACGCCTACTCCTGAAGCAATGTCCCCGGCCTGGATGTCGCAGCTTTCCGATCCGAAAGCATGGCAAGCCTGGTTTCAGCCGCAGATGGCAGCCGGTCCGGCCGCTGCCGGCTCCGGCGAAATGGCCGTCACTCTCGACCCTGCCGCCATCGCCAGGTTGCAGAACGACTACATGGAGCAGATGTCCGCCTTGTGGCAAGACATGCTGGCTTCGAAAGCGCCGGCGATCGCGGATAAACGCTTTAACGCACCAGCATGGCATTCAAATTCGCTTTACGCATTCAATGCGGCGACTTACCTGCTCAATGCACGTTTTCTGATGTCGATGGCGGATGCAGTGCAAGCGCCTCCCAAAGTAAAACAGAAAATCCGTTTCGCCGTGCAGCAGACGGTCGATGCGATGTCTCCCGCCAATTTTTTAGTGACCAATCCCGAAGCGCAGCAAAAAATTATCGAGACCAAGGGCGAAAGCCTGGCGAAGGGTGTCATCCACATGCTGGCCGACATGCAGAAAGGCCGCATCTCTCAAACCGACGAATCGGCTTTTGATGTCGGCCGCAATGTCGCGACGACGGAAGGCGCGGTTGTCTTCGAAAACGAACTTTTCCAGCTGATTCAATACAAGCCGCTGACAAAAACCGTCTACCAGCGCCCGCTGCTGCTGCTGCCTCCCTGCATCAACAAATATTACATCCTTGATTTGCAGCCGAGTAATTCGCTCGTGCGTTATGCGGTCGAACAAGGACACACGGTATTCCTTGTGTCATGGCTCAATCCGGATGCATCAATGGGCCACGCCACCTGGGATGATTACATTCAGGATGGGACGATCAAGGCGATCAGCGTCGTGCAGCAGATATCCGGTCAGGACCAGATCAATGCGCTCGGTTTCTGCATTGGCGGCACCATGCTTGCAATCGCGCTGGCGATGCTCTTCGCGCGCGGCGAGAAACCGGTCGCCAGTTTGACGCTGTTGACGACTTTGCTGGATTTTTCCGATACCGGCGTTCTCGATGTATTCATCGATGAAGCGCAAGTGCTGAAACGCGAGCAGGAAATCGGGCGCGGCGGATTGATGTCGGGCCGCGATTTTACCGCCGCTTTTGCCAGCCTGCGCCCCAATGATCTGATATGGAATTACGTGGAGTCGAATTACCTGAAAGGGGAAAATCCGCCGCCGTTCGATTTGTTGTACTGGAACGCGGACAGCACCAATTTACCCGGCTCGATGTTTTGCTGGTACCTGCGCAACATGTACCTCGAAGATAATCTCAAAGTACCGGGCAAGCTGACGGTTGCCGGCGAAAAAATCGATCTCCGCAAGATCAGCGCGCCTACCTTCATCTACGGTTCCCGCGAAGACCATATCGTAACCTGGACTGCCGCTTATACATCGGTCGCCATGCTCAATCCCAAAAAACCGGGCCTGAACCGCTTCGTGCTCGGCGCATCCGGCCATATCGCAGGGGTGATCAATTCGCCCGCAAAGAACAAGCGCAGCTATTGGACCAACACCAAAACCGCTGTCAATGCCGACGAATGGATGGCCACGGCGACCGAGCACCCGGGCAGCTGGTGGCCCGAGTGGGCCGCTTTCCTGGCCAAACACGCCGGCCAGGAAGTCGGCGCGCCGCGCAAATATGGCAATGCCAAATTCAAGCCGATCGAACCGGCTCCAGGGCGCTACGTCAGGGTGAAAGCGGATTGACGAAGGCGGAAGCCGGCCGGAGCGAACGCCCGGAATGCCTCCATGCGCAATCCTGTCTGGCTGTATTGCAATAGATATCTAAAAAGCATCCAATAGTTGTATAAGCTCTGATTTTCAGCACTATAATGAAATATGCAGAAGTGAACGGACGTTCATTTTCCCTTCGAATTTTAGAGATGCGTCACGACGCAATAAAATGGAATTTCAGATGAATAGTGCAAAAAAGATGTCTGAGCGCTTGATTAAGAAGTATCCGAACCGTCGTCTGTACGATACGCAAACCAGTTCGTACATTACGCTCAGCGATGTAAAACAGCTGGTAATGAGCAGCGAGGAATTCACTGTGGTCGATGCCAAGACCGAGGAAGATCTGACACGCAGCATCCTGCTGCAGATCATCCTGGAAGAAGAGGCGAACGGTTCGCCGATGTTTTCCAGCGGCGCGTTGTCGCAGATCATCCGTTACTACGGCCATGCGATGCAGGGCATGATGGGGTCGTATCTGGAAAAGAATATCCAGGCTTTCATCGATATCCAGAACAAGCTGACCGAAAACTCGAAGGGCCTGTATGAAGGCAAGCCTTTCAGCCCGGAGATGTGGGCCCAGTTCATGAGCGTGCAAGGACCGATGATGCAAGGCATGATGAGCAACTACATCGAACAAAGCAAGAGCCTGTTCATCCAGATGCAGGAGCAGATGCAAAATCAGACCAAGAATATGTTCGGCACTTTCCCGTTCGTACCGACACCGGGCGAGAAATCCTAGAAATAATAAACGGGTAGCAAGCTGCCATAATCACAATAATAGACCGGCTTAAGCGCGGCAATCGAAGAGGGTACAATAGCGGATTCGCTTTTGACCCTCTTTTTGTTATGTCCATAGTTTCCCAGGCACCACCCAAGATCGGTTTTGTTTCGCTCGGCTGCCCGAAGGCGCTGGTCGATTCGGAGCAAATCCTCACCCAGTTGCGCGCCGAAGGTTACGAGACCGCCAAATCGTATGATGGCGCCGACCTGGTGATCGTCAATACCTGCGGATTCATCGATGCCGCGGTGCAGGAATCGCTCGATGCAATCGGCGAAGCCCTGAGTGAAAACGGCAAGGTAATCGTCACCGGTTGCCTGGGCGCGAAAAAAGACGTTGCCGGCGACGATATCATCCGGAAAGTTCATCCCAAGGTGCTCGCCGTCACGGGGCCTCATGCGCTGGGCGAAGTGATGGATGCGGTGCATACCCATTTGCCCAAGCCGCATGCGCCCTTTATCGATCTGGTGCCGGCGCAAGGCATCAAGCTGACGCCGAAACATTACGCTTACCTGAAAATTTCCGAAGGCTGCAATCATCGCTGCAGCTTTTGCATCATCCCGTCAATGCGAGGCGATCTGGTTTCGCGTCCGATCGCCGATGTGATGCTGGAAGCGGAAAACCTGTTCAAGGCGGGCGTCAAGGAATTGCTGGTCATATCGCAAGACACCAGCGCCTATGGCGTCGACGTGAAGTTCCGCACGGGTTTCTGGAACGGCAAACCGGTCAAGACCCATATGACGCAGCTGGTCGGCGCGCTCGGTGAGCTTGCCGCGCAATATGGCGCGTGGGTGCGCCTGCACTATGTTTATCCGTATCCGCACGTCGATGCGATCATTCCATTGATGTCAGGGGGAAGCGTAGTGCCTTATCTGGATGTGCCGCTGCAGCATGCGCATCCCGATGTCCTGAAGCGGATGAAGCGTCCCGCCAATGGCGAGAAAAATATCGAGCGCATCCAGGCCTGGCGCGCAATGTGCCCGGATATCACGATCCGCTCCACGTTCATCGCCGGTTTCCCCGGCGAAACAGAACAGGAATTTCAATATCTGCTCGATTTTCTGCAGGAAGCGCAAATTGACCGCCTGGGTTGTTTCTCGTATTCGCCGGTGGAAGGCGCGACTGCGAATGCACTGGACAATCCGGTGCCGGAAGAGGTTCGCGAAGAACGCCGCAGCCGCGTGATGCAGTTACAGGAAAGCATTTCGAAAAAACGATTGCAGGCAAAGGTCGGTAAAACCATTCGTGTATTGATCGATGAAGTCAATCGCGACGGAGGCGTTGCGCGTTCGGCTGCCGATGCACCTGAAATAGACGGCGTGGTCTATGTCAAGCAGCCATATGAGCCTCATAAAAAACTGGTGGTCGGCGAGTTTTTCGATGTCGTCGTGACGGCCGCCGATGCGCATGACTTGTGGGCAAAAGCGTAAGCGATGCGTGCTGCCATGTCCGTTTTGCCGCTAGGCATTCTGCTGCTGTCGGGCGCGGCATTTGCAGCGGGCAATGAAACTGCCGGCGCGCTTGGCGAACCGCCTGCGTTCGAGACGGCCGCCAAAGCGGCTTCCGCAGCGCCGGCATTGCTTGCCGAACCTGCCGTTTTGCGCGGCACGCTCGGCGATCTGAAAATCCAGGTAAATCTGCGCCCGAAGGCCGGGCTCGACGAAGGCATTGAAGGCGAATACTTCGTGTTCGGCCACTCTCAAAAAATCCTTCTGGCCGGCGAACTGGAAGGCGACAGCGTACTTCTTGAAGAATCCGAAAATGGCACGGATGTGTCCGGGCAATGGGATGGCAAGCGGACAGGCAACATCATCGAAGGCACATGGACGTCTGCCGACGGATCGGTCAGCAAGCCGTTCATTGTGAAAGCGATCGATGCCAAAGCAAGCGTTGCGAAAGCAACGCCGCCGCGCATGAGACCGTCCCGGCCGCCGCTGCGTGCCCCTCAGTAAACAGGCTATGTCCAGACATAACGGGAGATGCTGCCATGACCAACAAAAAATCGCTTCGGACCGCACTTATCCATAGCGGATACACGCCTCCTGACGGGTTTTCCGCATTCCCCGCCGCGATTCACCATGCGTCTACCGTGTTGTTCGACAACGTGGCTGCGATGCGCTCGCGCAACTGGCAGGAAAAAACGGCATACACCTACGGCTTGCACGGCACGCCGACCACTTTCACGTTGGAAGCGCGGCTGGCCGATATCGAAAGCGGCAAGCATTGCCTGCTGGCGCCCAGTGGACTGGCCGCGATTGCGATGGTCGATTTCGCATTGCTCAAGAGCGGCGACGATGTGCTGGTTCCGGACAACGTATACAACCCCAATCGGGAATTGGGGAGCTGGCTGGCGCGCGATTTCGGCATTGCCGTGCGTTTTTACGATCCGTTGATCGGTGCGGGCATCGCCGGCATGATTCAGCCGAACACGCGGCTGATCTGGACCGAGGCGCCCGGCTCCGTTTCGATGGAAGTGCCGGATATTCCCGCGATATGCCGGGCGGCGCATGACAAGGGGGTATTGGTCGCGATCGATAATACGTGGTCGGCGGGCATCGCCTTCAATGCGTTCGATCACGGGGTCGATATCGTGATGCAGGCATTGACCAAATACCAGTCGGGCGGATCGGATGTGCTGATGGGTGCGGTAATCACGCGCGACAAGGAATTGAACCATCGGATTGAACTGGCGCACATGCGGCTGGGTTTCGGCGTCGGCGCAGACGATACCTATCTGGTTCTGCGCGGTTTGCCGACGATGAAATTGCGGTTCGATGCGCATGATGCCGGCGCCCGCAAAGTCGCGGCATGGTTAAAGGCAAGACCCGAAATCGCCCGCGTATTGCATCCGGCATTTGCCGATTGCCCGGGGCATGAGATATGGAAGCGCGACTTCAGTGGAGCAGGGGGGTTGTTTTCAGTGGTATTCGATGACAGGTATCAGGAAGCGCAGACCGACCGCTTTATCGACAATCTCAAACTGTTCAAGATCGGTTTCAGCTGGGGCGGGGCGAACAGCCTGTGCGTGCCTTACCGCATTCAGACGATGCGCAAGGGGTGGGCCGGGCAAGGCCAGCTGGTGCGCTTCAATGTAGGCCTGGAAGATCCGCTGGACCTGATCGCCGATATCGAGCAGGCGCTGGCAGTGCTTTAGAGCGGTGACGGCAGTTTCACTGCACCAGCAAAGCCGCCTGATTTTTGCGCAGCAGCCTGGTAAAGTCATGTGCCGGGATCGGCCTGCTGAAGAAGTATCCCTGGATTTCGTCGCAGCCGCGGCTGCGCAGGAATTGCAGTTGCTCCAGCGCTTCCACGCCTTCCGCAACCACGATGATCTTCAGGCTTTTGCCCATTGCGATGATGGCATCGGTGATCGCTTCGTCGGCCTGATCGCCCGGTATGTCGGTGATGAATGAGCGGTCAATCTTGATAATGTCGATCGGAAACTGCTTGAGATGCGATAGCGACGAATAGCCGATGCCGAAATCGTCAATCGCAATGCGAATGCCCATTGCCTTGAGACCGGCCAGAATCTGAATTGTCTTGTCGGTATTGTGCATCATCATGCTCTCGGTGATTTCAAGCTCGAGCAGCGTCGGATCCATGCCGACTTCGCGCAGCGTGCTTGCCACGTCGCCGAGCAGATTTTCATCGCCGAACTGGCGTGCCGATAAATTCACCGCGATATGCAAGGGCGGCAATCCTTGCAGTTGCCACGCGCAGTTTTGGCTGCAGGCTTCCTTGAGCACCCATTTGGTAAGCGGAACGATCAATCCTGTTTCTTCCGCCAGCGGAATGAAATGCTCGGGATGCATCAACCCCAGATCAGGGTGTTGCCAGCGCGCCAGTACCTCAACGCCGGTGATGCGCCCGGTTTGCGCGTCAACCTTGGCCTGGTAATGCAAAATCAGCTCGTTGCGCTCAAGCGCGCGCCGCAGGCTGGACTCCAGAGCCAGCTGCGCCGCCGAGTGCAAATCCATGTGCGCGGAATAAAACTGGAAATTGTTTTTTCCGCCTTCCTTGGCGCGATACATCGCGACGTCGGCATGCTTCATCAATGAAAATTCATCTCTGCCGTCTTCCGGAAAAGTGCTGATGCCGATGCTTGCCGTGATGTGAATCATCTGGCCGTCGAGAGGATATTCCTTCACCAGCGCAGTGAGAATCTGCCGTGCGACCTGGCTGACCTGCCCCAGGTCCGAGATTTCTTCAAGCAGCACCACAAATTCGTCGCCGCCGAGACGCGCCACCAGGTCGCCGCTACGCAATGATGCCATCAGGCGCCGCGCCATTTCCTGCAGCAGCCGGTCGCCGGCGTCATGTCCGAGGGTATCGTTGATATTCTTGAAGCGGTCGAGGTCGATGAACAGGACTGCCAATCCCTTGTAATAACGCCGCGCCTGGATCATCGCGTGGCTCAGGTGGCGATTGAACATGGCTCGATTCGGCAGATCGGTCAACGGATCGTGGTAAGCCAGATGCTGAATGTGATCCTGCAATTCCTTGCGTTCGGTGACATCCCGCACCAGCGACAGCAGATACTGGTGTCCATCGATCTCGATCGGTCCGATCCTGATCTCGACCGGAAATACCGTGCCGTCCTTGTGCCGGTGCCGGCTTTCCAGCGCAATCGGTGTTCTGGTCGTGATCGGACCCAGCAGCCCTTTCAGTTTCTTGATCGACAAATCGACGTCGATATCGGCCAGGCTCATGTCCAGCAATTCATTTCTGGTATAGCCAAGACAGTCGCAGCCGCGCTGGTTGACGTCGATGAACCGGCCATCGAAATCATGCACGTAAAAGCTGTCGGACGCCTGTTCCACCAATGCGCGGAAATGCGCTTCGCTTTCCCTCAAAGCGGCTTCCGCCTGTTCGCGCTGAAAGAACTGTCCGATATGGCGACCGATAAAATGGGCGCTGCGCAGCATTTCCTGATCCGCTTGCTGGGCCTGTCTGGCGAACAATTCCATCACGCCGAGAATTTCTCCGCCGGCTTCGATCGGAAATGCAAACGCGGCCCGCAAACCCGCTTTCCGCGCTGCGGCTGCACGCGGAAAATGGATATCCTCCGTTACATCCGGAATCCACACCGGCTCGCCGAGCTGCAAGGTACGGCCGACCAGTCCGGCACAGGTCGAGATGCGCATCGACTGCCTGGACAGGCGGAAAAATTCCTCGATTTTCGGATGCGGAACGGACCATGTGGCGTGGCGCTTGAGCGCAGCTTCCTGCTTGTCCACTGTCCACATCGCACCGCAGACCCAGCCGAGGGTTTCGCTGATGGTCTGGATAATTTCGGGCATGACTTCGGCAGGCGAATCGGATTCGGCCAGCAGGCGCGTAACCGTGTGTTCCATCGATTGCCGCAATTCCACCAGCTTGCGACGAGTAACGTCCATGATGGTACCGTGCAGCCGCTGTACCGCACCGTCGCCATCCTTGACCGGTTGCCCTATCACGCGCACCCAGCAGGTTTCTCCGTTCGGCACGAGCAGGCGGAATTCGATTTCGAAATCCCTGCCGTCATGCAGTGCCGCATCAACCCGGTCTTTCAGGTAAACACGATCGTCTTTATGAACCTGTTTCGATAATTCCCTGTAGTTCAGCTCCGGAGCGGAAGGCGGCAGCCCGACAATGCGAAAGCATTCCTGCGACCATAATCCTTTCTGCCCCACCTTGTTGAACGACCAGTGTCCCAAGCCTGCAATACGCTGCGCTTCTTCAAGACGATTGTGCAAGTCCCGCATTTCGCCCGAGGAGATTTCCTGCGAACGCTCTATGACATAACGCTCCTGATCCGCTTCCGTATAGGCGCGATTCACCCGGTCGAGAAATTGCGACCATTGCTCGGCATTGGGAGGTTGCCCATTGTTGCCGATGCCGAGCCGTTTCAGCTGCCGCAATAAAAGAATATGTTTGGCGGACACGCGTCAAGCCTCGGAAAATGCGGTCAACGTCATGCTCTGCTTGTGCAGGCCGCAGGCATCGCCTGCATGCTGAGGAATTTCTCCATGGAAGGAAAAAGCGGGGCAGCCAATCAATTCGGGCCGGGGACAGGCTTCGGCCGGTTCTGGCAGTATGGACGACGGCTGGTCGATGTATTCCGGCGCAGCGGGAACGATGACGAGAGTTTGTTCGGCGTCGCAATCGGGAAATTCATCGGCTGACCGGCGATTGTCGGGCCCATAAGAAAAAGTGCTTGGTTTCATAACGATTCCTTGCAGTAGCCCGGGCATGGAATGCACGGCCGATCGACCCGGCAATTTCAATAATCATGTGGCTGTTGAGGCAAGAATTTAACCGGCACAGCGGCTCATTAAGTCCTGTTCGGACGTTGTAAATGAGAGCCGTATTCTGACAATGCTTATTGAGATCAGACGCAATCAACACCATTAAAAGGCAATCCTCGCCGCCACTGTCTCAACATTCATCACAGTCCGGATGATTATTGCCTAAATGATATTGATTATATGCGAGTTAAACGGTTTCCCGGTAGTTGATTATCACATTGGCATCGGTTTGTTGTCGTTAAGGTCCAGAAAGCCCTTGATCAGACGGTAGGCTTTCCATATCCATGCCCCGGCCCAGACCAGCCATGCGAGCGGGATACCGATGATTGTGATGAACAGCACGCCCCCAACTACTACCCAGAACAGATACCACCAGAACGACCGGATTTGCCAGTTGTGATGGCTGTAGACGAAAGTGCCGGCTGCATCCCCCCGTTTGACATAGCTGATGATGAGCGGAATCCAGGAAAACGCGCCCATCGACAGCACGAGGCTGGCTGCATGAAAAATATAAAGCCACCAGGCGAGATTCTTGCGCGATTGCAACTGGCTGTCGAAAACGATTTCTTGTGCCATTCCGATTCCTTTTTATAAGACGGTCCGGAAACCGCCCGGTTAACCAGTGTTGCGCCGGGGTAGCTGCTATTCAAGCAACGTCAAGATGCCGTCCAATCCTACAAAATTCAAGGCTGCATCGGCTTGCGCCCGCACAATCGGTTTGGCGCGAAAGGCCACCGACAAACCTGAAATGCGCATCATCTTGAGATCGTTCGCACCGTCGCCCATGACAATTGCCTGGCTGCACGGAATACCCAATTCGCCGCAGACGCGCTGTACCATATGCTGTTTTTCATCCGCATCGACAATGCCGCCCGTCACTCGTCCGGTCAGCTTGCCGTCGATGATTTCCAGAACGTTCGAGTGCGTGTAATCGAGCCCGAGCCGCGCTTTCATCCGGTCGGTGAAATAGGTAAATCCTCCGGACACCAGCAAGGTTTTCAGACCTGCCGCCTTCACTGCGGCCAGCATTTTTTCCGCGCCGGGCGACAGCCGCAGCCGCTCATCGTAGACACGCTGCAAGGCGGCGGCATCCAGCCCTTTCAACAGCGATACGCGCCGCGTCAGGCTTTCACGGAATTCGATTTCGCCGCGCATCGCCGCTTCGGTGATTTCGGCAACCTGCGGCTTCAGGCCCTGCATGTCGGCGATCTCGTCAATGCATTCGATTGTGATCAACGTAGAGTCCATGTCCATCGCGACCAGCCTGAAATCGGACAGTTTTCGTCCGGGTGCAATGAAGGTGTAATCCAGTCCGGCGGCAAGGCATGCGGCATCGACCTGCGTTTTCAACGCATCGGAATACACAACGCTTTCACAGCGATAGGCATTCGCATGGATCGGAATGATACGTTGCGCATCGGCCAGCGCGGCGATGCGATCGATGGTGGGGCGGTCGGTCGCCAGGCCTTGCAAAATCAGATTCATTGTCGTGTCGTGTGAACGAAGTGTTTATTACCGGTTATAAAATCATAAAATCGAAAGAAAATATCCGGCGCCCCGGACAATGCTTTCTGTTTTACTTCTCTATGCCACCAGCGCACGGATCGTCGCCTTCACTTGCGATACGCGTGCTGCGAGATCAGGCATGTTGGCAGTGATGCGCAGCTTGTCCGGGCCGTTCAGCCTGATATGCCGGTTTTTCTGAATCAGTTCGATAATGCGCAGTGCGTCGATTGGCGGATCGGGCAGGAATTGCAGCACGGCGGATTCGCCATGCGCATCGATTTTAACAATGCCGACCGGCTTGGCGGCGACTCTCAGGCGATGGGTTTCGACCAGCGCTTTGGCAGGATCCGGCAGCTTGCCGAAACGGTCGATCAATTCCTCCTGCAAATCGTCAATCGCTTCCTGCGTGCTGCAATTGGCCAGGCGCTTGTAGAGCGACAATCGTTCATGCACGTCGCCGCAAAAATCGTTCGGCAGCAGCGCCGGAACATGCAGGTTGATTTCAGTGGTGGTTGACAGCGGCGCGGCCGGATCGGGTTCCTTGCCGTTCTTTAATGAACGCACTGCTTCATTCAGCATGTCGGAATAAAGCTGGAAGCCGATCTCATGCATTTCGCCGGATTGATTTTCACCCAGCACTTCGCCTGCGCCCCGTATCTCAAGGTCGTGCATCGCCAGGTAAAAGCCGCTGCCCAGTTCTTCCATCTGCTGGATGGCATCGAGCCTGCGTTGCGCCAATTTGCTCAAGCTGTGCATATCGTGCACCAGCAGGTAGGCATACGCTTGATGATGCGAGCGGCCGACACGGCCGCGCAACTGGTGCAACTGCGCCAGGCCGAATTTATCGGCGCGGTGCATCACGATCGTGTTGGCGGTCGGCACGTCGATACCGGTCTCGATAATCGTCGTGCACAGCAGGACATTGAATCGCTGCGCAACGAAGTCGCGCATGACTTTTTCCAGGTCGCGCTCATGCATCTGGCCGTGGGCGACCGCGATGCGCGCCTCGGGCAGCAAGGTTTCCAGCATCGCCTTGCGGTTTTCGATGGTCTCGACTTCGTTATGCAGAAAATAGACCTGGCCGCCGCGCTTCAATTCGCGCAGGCAGGCTTCGCGAATGACCGATTCGCCTTCGCTGCGGACGAAGGTTTTGATCGCCAGGCGTTTTTGCGGCGCGGTTGCGATGATCGAGAAATCGCGCAGGCCTTCGAGCGCCATGCCGAGCGTGCGCGGAATCGGCGTTGCGGTCAGCGTCAATACATCGACTTCCGCACGCAACGCTTTCAGCGCTTCTTTCTGGCGCACGCCGAAGCGGTGTTCCTCGTCGATGATGACCAGGCCGAGCCTCGAAAATTTTACATCGCCCGACAGCAGCTTGTGTGTGCCGATCACGATATCCAGCGTACCGTCGGCCATTCCCTTGATCGCCTGCGTAATTTCCTTGCCCGAACGGAAGCGCGACAGCTCGGCAATTTTGACCGGCCAGTCGGCAAAGCGATCGGCGAAAGTCTGTGCGTGCTGTTCAGCCAGCAGCGTGGTCGGAGCGAGAATCGCGACCTGTTTGCCGCCCAGCACCGCGACAAACGCGGCGCGCAATGCGACTTCGGTTTTGCCGAAGCCGACGTCGCCGCAAATCAGCCGGTCCATCGGCTTGCCGCCGGTCATGTCCTTGATCACGGCATTGATCGCCGCCGCCTGATCGGGCGTTTCCTCAAAGCCGAAACTTTCTGCAAACGCTTCGTAGTCATGCGCAGAATACTGGAATGAATGGCCTTGCCTCAGCGCTCGCCGTGCGTATAAATCAAGCAGTTCCGCGGCGGTATCGCGCACCTGCCGGGCAGCGCGCCGCTTGGCTTTTTCCCATTGGCCGGAGCCCAGCGCATGGAGCGGCGCGTCGTCGGGCGAGGCGCCTGAATAGCGCGAGATCACATGCAGTTGCGATACCGGCACATACAGCTTGGTGTCTTTCGCGTATTCCAGGTGCAGGAACTCGGTTTCTCCTTCACCCAGATCCATGCTGGTCAATCCCATGTAGCGGCCGATGCCGTGATTGGCATGCACGACCGGATCGCCGATTTTGAGTTCGGACAGGTCGCGCACCATCGATTCGACCTGGGTGACGCCTTCCTGCTTTTTCTTGCCGACGCGGCGGCCCGAGCCGGCATACAGCTCGGTTTCGGTGACGAATGCAATATTTCCCAATCCGGCGCCAAGCTCGAAGCCGGCTTGCAGCGGAGCGACGCCCAGCATCAGCTTCGCCGATGCGGTCGCAAAATCGGTGAAGCCGTCGCATGGCGCAAGAGCCAGATTGTATTCGTTGAAGTATTGCTGCAGCGTTTCACGGCGGCCGTTGGATTCGGCGCAGATCATCACCCGCTTGTCGGTTTGCAGCAAATACGACCTGAGATTGGCCAGCGGATCGTCGACGCGCCGATTGACTGCAATATTGGGCAGCGGCGCGGATAATTCGGATGCGCTATCGTCACGCCGGAGGACCCACCGTCCATACGGCTTGGTCAGCGTGAAGAAGTCTTCATCGGTCAGAAACAGCGTCTCCGGCGCCAGCAACGGCCGTTCGCGATCTGCTTTCAGGAATTTATAGCGCGACTGGGTATCGCTCCAGAACCGTTTGATCGCGTCATCGATATTGCCGATCAGAGCCAGCATCGCATCTGCCGGCAGGTATTCGAACAAGGTAGCGGTGCGTTCGAAAAAAAGCGGCAGATAATATTCAATGCCGGCAGACGCAATGCCGTGGCCGATATCCTTGTAGATCGTCGACCTGGACGGATCGCCCTCGAACACTTCGCGCCAGCGGCTGCGGAAAGCCGTGCGCGCCGCTTCATCCATCGGGAACTCGCGGCCCGGCAGCAAACGCACTTCCTTGACCGGGTAAAGCGAACGCTGGGTATCGGCGTCGAACGTGCGAATGGTTTCAATCGCATTGCCGAACAGGTCCAGACGGTAGGGCAGGGCGGAACCCATCGGGAACAGATCGATCAAGCCGCCGCGCACCGAATATTCGCCCGGCGACATCACTTGCGTCACATGAGTATAGCCGGCCAGCGTCAGCTGCGATTTCAGCTTCGCTTCGTCCAGCGTTTCGCCCTGTTTGAAGAAAAAAGTGTACGCGGCCAGAAACGATGGCGGCGCCATGCGCACCAGTGCGGTGGTAGCCGGCACGATCAGCACATCGCATTGGCCGTTCTGGATTTCATACAGCGTCGCCAGCCGCTCGGATACCAGGTCCTGATGCGGCGAGAATGCGTCATACGGCAATGTTTCCCAGTCGGGCAGCAGATGGCAGCGCAACTCGGTTTGTTCGTTGCTGCCGAACCATGGAATCTCGGACAGCAGCCGTTGCGCATCGCTTGCGTCGGCGGCGACGACGGCCAGCATGCGTTGCTGCGCCTTCAGTTCGATCGCCGCCTGCGCCAGAACATAGGCATCCGCGGAGCCATGTACCGCTGGCAGGACGAAACGGGTGCCGGGTTTGGGAAGGGATTTTTTTAGGTCAAATGACATCGAGTAACGACATCTGAAATGTCATATGGGTCAACCGCGGCCCTCGCAGGCTTGATTTGACAGTGAAAAATTATGATGAGATTATAAACCAACCCCTTTCCTGAAGCCGGCCGGCAAAAGATATCATTACGGTGTCCGGCCGCCGGCAAAATTCCCTTATCAACGCAAAATGACGCCGCCACGCTACTTCGCTCTTATTCCCGCCGCCGGCATCGGCGCCCGCATGGAGGCCGATTGCCCCAAGCAATACGTGCCTCTCGCCGGCAAACCGATGCTGCGGCATGTGCTCGATACGTTCGCTGCATCGCAGACGATTACGCATACTTTTGCCGTGGTCGGCGCCGAAGACGGCTATATCGGCGGAATTTTGGCAGCAGCGCCGCACCTGGCCGGCCGGATGACCGTCCTGCATAACGGCGGCGCGACCCGTCATCAATCGGTGCTGAACGGCCTGCATGCGATGCGGGAGCAGGTCGACGACGGCGATTGGGTGCTGGTGCATGATGCCGCACGCCCCGGATTGACCGCAGCCTTGATCGACAAGCTGGTGCAGTCGCTGTGCGACGATGCAGTCGGCGGATTGCTGGCGATGCCGATCGTCGATACGCTTAAACGCGGCGGAACCGATCATCGCGTTCAGGCCACGGTGCCGCGCGACGGATTATGGGCGGCGCAGACGCCGCAAATGTTCCGTTACGGATTGCTGCGCCGCGCACTTGAACACAGCGCTCAAGTCACCGATGAAGCCGGCGCCATCGAGGCGCTTGGACTGCAGCCGAAGCTGGTCGAAGGCAGTCCGCGCAACTTCAAGGTAACCTTGCCGCACGATGTCGCGCTGGCCGAACTGTATTTGAAAGGAATCGAATGAATAATCTTCCGCCGTTCCGGATAGGCCAGGGATACGACTGCCATGCGCTGGTGCCCGGCCGCAAGCTCATTATCGGCGGTGTGACGATCCCGCATGCAACCGGCCTGCTCGGTCATTCCGATGCCGATGTATTGCTGCATGCAATTACCGATGCGCTGTTCGGCGCTGCCGGGCTGGGCGATATCGGCCGTCATTTTCCGGACACCGATGCGGAATTTTCCGGCGCCGATTCGCGCCTGTTGCTGCGCGAAGCGGTTAACCGCATTTCCGCGGCAGGCTATGCGGTCGCCAATATCGATGCGACCATCATTGCTCAGGCGCCGAAGATGGCGCCGCATATTGCGCAGATGGTTTCCAATGTCGCGGCGGATCTGAAAATAGAACCGGGACAAGTCAACATCAAAGCCAAGACCAATGAAAAGCTCGGCTATCTGGGACGGGAAGAGGGAATCGCGGCAGAGGCGGCAGTGCTTGTTTATCGTTCATGATCAGGATCGGCAAGGCGATCCTGCCTGCCTTGCCGCACGCATCAAAATTTTCGGTACGACAGGCCGACCGGTACGTTTCCGTGCCGGCCGATTCCCGGAAGCGGGTGTTCAGTGCTTCTTGCCCTCGAGATAAGCTTCAACGTCTTTTGCGCCGAACCAGGAAATATCCTTCGCTATTTCTTCTTCCACCAGCTTTTGCGCTTCCTTGCTTAGTTTCTGATGCATCCGTCCTAAAAATTTGGGCGGCGCAATCAGGCATAATTTATCGTAGCGATGCTCGGTTCGCGCCTTGTCCAGATAATCGGCCAGCGATTTTGTAAACAATTCGATTTCGTGTTCGACCGGACTGACATGAGGCGGAGCGGTATGCGCCTGCTGCCGTTCTCCTTTTCCATAGAAGCGCCCCAGCGAGTCGGTTTCAAGATCATGCGTTCCGGCACGTCCTTGCGGATTTGCAATGTCTTCTATTTCCCGAAGGTCGTGTTCGGTATTCTGTGTTTCGAAAATCCTTGCGCGCGTGCTGTCCGCAACGAGAATCCAGGTGGTCTGCATGGTTCGTCTCCTAGGAAAAGATTCTCCTGTTCGACCTGCCGGGAATCGGATCGGTTCTAAATACTTAGTTCCAGCACTTGGCGGCTGACCGCCAGCGTAACGTCGCGCCGTTCACCGAGCGTAACCATCCGATGCGATTTCAATTGCGACAGAACGGCATCGATGTTTTCCGCGCCGAGAGCGTAGTCGGTCAGGCGCGTTTTCACACCCATCTGCTCGAAGAAATTCCGGGTCTTTTCAATCGCGCCGTCGATTCGCGATTCTTCATCGCCGTCTTTGAGACCCCAGACCCGCTCCGCATACTGCAGCAGCTTGGCCCGTTTGGATTCCTTGCGCACCTGCAGCATGCTCGGCAGAACGATCGCGAGAGTTTGGGCATGGTCGAGACCATACAGCGCGGTCAGTTCATGTCCCACCATGTGGGTGGCCCAATCCTGCGGCACACCGGCGCCGATGAGGCCGTTCAAAGCCAGTGTCGCGCACCACATCACATTGGCGCGCACGTCGTAATCGTCCGGATCGGCAAGCGCCTTCGGTCCTTCCTCGATCAGCGTCTGCAATATTCCTTCGGCAAACCGATCCTGCACCGGGGAATTGACCGGATAGGTCATGTATTGCTCCATTACGTGTGCATACGCATCCACCACGCCGTTGCCGATCTGCCGCACAGGCAGGGTGAAGGTCTTGGCCGGATCGAGAATGGAGAACTTCGGAAATACATGGACGCTGGAAAATGCCATCTTCGCCTTCAGCGATTTGCGCGTGACTACCGAACCGTTGTTCATTTCGGAACCGGTAGCCGGCAAGGTAAGGATGGAACCGAAGGGCAGGGCGCGGACGACATTGGCGCCGCGCTTTTCCAGTATCGACCATGGATCGCCTTCGAAGTCTGCTGCCGCCGCGACAAACTTGGTGCCGTCGATTACCGAACCGCCGCCTACCGCGAGCAGAAAATCCAGTTTTTCGTTGCGGACCAGTTCGACTGCCCGCATCAGCGTTTCGTAGCTCGGGTTAGGCTCGATTCCGGAAAATTCCTGCACCGCGTGTCCGCTCAACGCTTGCCGGACTTCGTCCAGCACGCCGTTGCTCTTGATGCTTCCGCCGCCGTATAACACCAGCACGCGGGCATCGGCCGGAACCACCCTGGACAGGTCGGCAATACGGCCTTTGCCGAACAAGATATGGGTCGGATTGTAAAAATCGAAGTTCAGCATGAGGATTCCTTTTCAAATTGCATTGTTTCCAATGCCGGATGCCGGTAATGTGATCATTCTTGCAGACAGAGCATCTTCATGCCTATTGTCAATGCATTTCGGATATGTCAAGTCCATATGGTAGGGTGCGCGTATTATTCAAGTAGACGTTTACATCACTGAAGTTATCAATAGCAATATTCTCTCTGAATCGTCCCTTTCATTATATTTAGCAATGAGAGGGATTGATATTGTCAATTTGAGCTTTCCTTCCAACAAGCACACAATGTACGGGAAATCTGAATTGACGCTCATTGAGCTCATTCAAAGCGCTCGTTTGCATTCTTCCATGGGCGTTCGGTTTCAATGTATTTCATCGTAGTTAATACCATCAAGGAGAACCTCATGGCAAATCTCAAAGGCTCGAAAACCGAAGCCAATCTGAAGGCCGCATTCGCCGGCGAATCGCAGGCAAACCGCCGTTATCTGTACTTCGCGAACAAAGCCGATATCGAAGGCCAGAACGATGTCGCAGCGTTGTTCCGCTCGACTGCAGAAGGCGAGACCGGCCATGCGCACGGCCATCTCGAATATCTGGAAACCGTAGGCGATCCTGCCACCGGTTTGCCGATCGGTTCTTCGCGCCAGAATCTGCAAGCGGCCGTTGCCGGCGAGACGCATGAGTACACCGACATGTACCCGGGCATGGCCAAGGCAGCGCGCGAAGAAGGATTTGATGAAATCGCAGACTGGTTCGAGACGCTGGCAAAGGCGGAGCGTTCGCACGCCAATCGTTATCAGAAGGCGCTCGACGCACTTGTAGATTAAGCTGCGCAGCCGCCTGGCCGCTCCTTCCCCCCGCCGCCATAAAGGCGGTCCAGAGACAGGGGAAGGCCGGGATGAGGGTGCGGCGGCCGCTTGGTGTTGTCGCTGACTTGACCTCGCCGCTCCCTTCCCAGCCCTCCTTCAGCAAGGAGGAGGGAATTCTTTACTTTGCAAAACGAGAATCCCCATGTCCAATCGCGAAGGCAATCTCGAAGCTCCCACCCGGCATCCGCTCGACTGGAAAAGCGACGATTTCTACAATGAAGATTCGCTCAACAAGGAGATGGAGCGCGTCTTCGATATCTGCCACGGTTGCCGCCGCTGCGTATCGTTGTGCGGTTCGTTTCCAACATTGTTCGACCTGGTCGATGAATCGCCGACGATGGAAGTCGACGGCGTCGACAAGAAAGACTACCGGAAAGTCGTCGATCAATGCTATCTGTGCGACGTCTGCTACATGACCAAGTGCCCGTATACGCCGCCGCATCCATGGAATGTCGATTTTCCGCACCTGATGCTGCGCGCCAAGGCGGTCAAGTTCAACAAGGGCGAAGTCGTCTTCCGCGACAAGTTTTTATCCAATACGGATGCGCTCGGCAAATTTGCCGGCATTCCGATCGTCACGCAAACCGTCAATGCGGTAAACAAGACCAAAGCCGCACGCGGCATGCTGGAGAGTGCGATCGGCGTGGCCAAGGATGCATGGCTGCCGGAATTCGCAAACAGAAAATTTCGCTCCGGTGCGGCAAAATCGAAATCCTATCCTGTCAACGACGGCAAGCTCACGCCAGGCAAGGTCGCCGTGTATTCGACCTGCTATGTGAACTACAACGAACCGGGTATCGGACATGACTTGCTGGCGATCCTCGACCACAATGAAATTCCGTACATACTGGTCGAAAAGGAAGTCTGCTGCGGCATGCCGAAGCTGGAACAGGGCGACCTGGCCGGTGTCGAAGAAAAAAAGAACATCAACATGCCGCATCTGGCGAAGCTGGCAAAAGAAGGCTATGCGATATTGACGCCGATTCCCTCTTGCACGCTGATGTACAAGCAGGAACTGCCGTTGATGTTTCCGGACGACGCCGATACGCAGCTGGTGAAGGATGCGATGTGGGACCCGTTCGAATACTTCATTTCGCGTAACCGCGACGGGCTGTTGAAGACCGATTTCAAGCAGTCGCTGGGCAATGTGTCGTATCACATTCCGTGCCATTCGCGCGTGCAGAACGTCGGCAGGAAAACCGCCGAGACACTGCAGCTGGTGCCCGATACGACGCTCAATATCGTCGAACGCTGCTCCGGCCATGCCGGCACGTTCGGCGTGAAAAAGGAATTTCACGCCACTGCAATGAAAATCGGAAAGCCGGTATTCAAGGCGATGGCCAACAATGCGCCGGATTATATTTCGTCGGATTGCCAGCTCGCAGGACACCACATAGAGCAGGGCATGGCGGAAGCGGGGCTGAAAGAGACCGAAATGGCGCATCCGCTGGCGCTATTGCGAAAAGCTTACGATCTTTGATCTTTGAAAGGAACACAATATGGCAAGTGAAGGCTACCACGAACCGATCGAAAAATTGTCCGAGCAGACGAAGGACATGCATCGTGCGATCACGTCGCTGATGGAGGAGCTGGAAGCGGTGGACTGGTACAACCAGCGTGTCGATGCCTGCACCGATCCCGAGCTGAAAAGAATTCTCGCACACAATCGCGACGAGGAAAAAGAGCATGCGGCGATGGTGCTGGAATGGATCCGCCGCCGTGATCCGAAGATGGATCATGAATTGCGCGACTCGCTGTTCAAGGAAGGCCCGATTGCCGGCGATCATCATCCCGAGGACTGAAAAGGAATCATCATGCCGATTACCCGCGATAGCCTGCTGACGCTGGAAGCCTATGCGAAGGCGCGTTCCGCGTTGCGCGCCGAAGTCATCCAGCACAAGAAAATCCGCACCGTCCAGCTCGGCAATCATGTGTCGTTGCTGTTTGAAGACGAAATGACGCTGCGCTACCAAGTGCAGGAAATGCTGCGCATCGAAAAAATTTTCGAGGAAGAGGGAATCCAGTCCGAGCTCGACGCATACAACCCGCTGGTGCCGGACGGCAGCAACTTCAAGGCGACGATGCTGATCGAATATGCGGACGAAGTCGAACGCAAGGCCGCGCTGGCCAAATTGATCGGTATCGAAGACCGCTTGTTCGTTCAGGTCGAAGGCAGGGACCGCGTCTATGCGATCGCCGATGAAGACCTGGAGCGCGAGAACGCCGAAAAGACATCAGCCGTTCATTTCGTGCGCTTCGAACTCACGCAGGCGATGAAGGATGCGCTCAAGGGTGGCGCGCAGATGATGATCGGCTGCGACCATCCGAATTATCCGTCGCATCTGGAAGAGTTGCCGCAGGAAACTCTGGCATCGCTGCTCAGAGATTTAACCTGAGCATAACGTCATTCCGTCCGCCTCGCCGGCAGTGCGCGCACCGCAGGCGAGGCGGACGGAATCCAGCGGCGTGAATTGATACTGTGACGGATGAAAGCCGTTCCTGCCGGATACCGGGGCATGGACGGCTTTTGTATTTCAGGCGCAGATCTTTTTACATTAGCCGGCACGCGGCGAAAACATGATGATTCCCATCCCGGCCAGCGTCACGGCGACGCCGATCACATCCCAGAATGAAGGGCGGACGCCATCGACGGCCCAGAGCCAGCCGAGAGCAACCGCAACGTACACCCCGCCGTAAGCGGCATAAACACGACCTGCCGCCGCCGGATGAAGGGTAAGCAACCAGGCAAACAGCGCCAGGGACAGCGCGGCGGGCACCAGCAGCCAGGCGGTGCCGCCATGCCTGAGCCAGAAATAGGGCAGGTAACAGCCGATGATTTCGGCAAGGGCTGTGACGATGAAAAGAGCAAATGTTTTAGCTGCAAACATGATTCATGAGTCCTATGCGGCCGCGGCGTGACTGCTTTTCACACTCATCATCAGAATCCGCACCGCCAGCCCGCCGCCGCCGCGATTGGACAAGCGCAATTTCCCGCCGTGCCGCATCACCACGCGGTCCACGATGGCCAATCCCAATCCCGCACCATTGGCTTGTCCGCGCGCGATGTCCATGCGGGTGAAGGGCATCAGCAATTGTTCCATTTCGCTTTCGGGTACACCGGTTCCATGGTCGATGATATCGATGATCGCCTCATCGGCTTCCATGCGGCAGTTGATGTCGATGTCGGCGAACTCCGTCCCCATTGTTTTGCCATACCGGCGCGCGTTCTCGATCAGGTTGTTGATCACCCGCTTGAGGTCCGTTGTGTTGCCCATGACTTCGATTCCCGGCTCGATATTCGCGTTCATATGCACATCCGGCAGGCGTGTCGCTTCGCGCGCGGCATCGGAGAGCAGGCCGCTCAGATCGATCGGCGTAAAGCTGGCGCTGTCGGTCGGTTTTGCATAGTCGAGGAACTGCCCGATGATCGCGTCCATCTGCGCGAGATCCGATTGCATCCCTTGTCTTGCATCGTCCGGTAAATTTGCCAATTCAACTTCCAGCAGCATCCGCGAGATCGGCGTGCGCAAATCGTGCGAGATGCCGGCGAGGATGACGGCGCGATCGGATTCCACCTGATTCAGGTCCTGCACCATTTGATTGAAACTGCGGTTGGCTTCCTTGATTTCGGTCGGGCCTTTTTCGGGCAGCGGTTCCGGCTGCTGGCCTTTTGCAATGGAGCGAGTGGCCGCGGTAAGGCGTGCCAGGGGCTGGTTGATCAGACGAGAGATGAATACCGCGCCGAGCAGCGACAGCAGCAGCGTGATCGTGGCCCAGCCCAGCCATTGAATGCCGGAAGTGCGCTCGACCCGTTCGCGCTCGAGCATCAGCCAGTATTCATCGTCTTCGATCTTGAAGCTGACCCAGAAGCCCGCAATATCGTTGACTCTTCCGGCGAATGTCGTGTCCTCGCCAAGCTTTTCTCTGACATTGGCCTGAATGGCCTGCATCAGCTCGGTATCGGGCGGGGGCTTGACGACGTCAGTCTCTTCGCGCGGATAGACGCGGATGCCCTCATTGCTCGCCAGATCGAACAGCAGCTCGCGGCGCGAGTCGGGCGCCGAATGCGTCAGCGCCGCACGCGTGATCGTGACGATTGAAATGACCTGCGCCGCTATCTGGTTCGCGCGCGGCGCACGCTCGACCATGCGGAAACTCGCGACCCAGGCGGCCATGCTTGCAGCGATCAGGAAGGCGAGCAGGAAGAAGGTCCGCCACAACAGGCCGCTTTTCAGCCATGCAAGCCGGTTTTGGGCGATGAGCATTCGTTTGAGCCGTTCGGTTAAAAGCCGGTCAGCGTGGCTGGCCTTCGGGTATGAAGACGTAGCCCAGGCCCCATACCGTTTGAATGTAGAGCGGATTGGACGGATCGGGTTCGATCAGCTTGCGCAGACGGGAAATCTGCACATCAAGGCTGCGGTCGAACACTTCGTATTCGCGGCCGCGGGCCAGTTCCATCAGTTTTTCGCGCGAGAGCGGCTGACGCGCATGGCGGGCGAACACTTTCAATACCGAAAATTCACCGGTGGTGAGCGGCACCGTCTCGCCGTTCTTTTTGAGCGTCCGCGTGCCGAGATCGAATACGAAGTCGCCGAACGTGAATGATTGCGGCGTTTCCGATGGCGCGCCGGGCGCTTCTTCGGGGGCGATGCGGCGCAAGACTGCGCTGATGCGGGCGAGCAGTTCGCGCGGATTGAAAGGTTTGGGCAGATAATCGTCCGCGCCCATCTCGAGGCCGACGATGCGATCGACATCTTCACCCTTCGCGGTGAGCATGATGATCGGCGTTTGATCGCCGGCGCCGCGCAATCTGCGGCAGATCGACAGGCCGTCTTCGCCCGGCAGCATCAGGTCGAGCACCAGCAGATCGTAACGCTCGCGCAGCCAGAGCTTGTTCATCGCCTGGGCGTTTTCGGCGGTGACCACGTTGAATCCCTGTTCGGCCAGATAGCGGCGCAGCAGATCCCGCAGTCGGATATCGTCGTCGACCACCAGGATTTTTGCTTGGTGGGTATTATCTGGATGAGTAGCTGGATTTGTCATATTCATGTCGCTATGGTAACTTCAGAAACACCGGTCGGAACAACTATTGCATGAGGCATTACAAAGTGTTACAAACTTTACTCAATTCCCGTTATGGCATTGGATAAAGCGGCCTACACTTTGATTTATCGCTAGAGCTTAACTGCGTTCAGGCATCACGAAAGAAAATTGTTATGAATATGCTGTTTAAAAAAATCAGTATATCTCTCCTGTTGATGATAAGCATGGTGAGCGCATTTGCCAATCCCGGCCAGAATCGGGGAGACCGCGACGCCGCGCATGCGGCTCGTCAACAGCAAAGGGCGATGGATCAGGGCGAGTCCCAAGGCGGGCGGCAGCAACAGTATCGTCAATTCGACCAGGGAAGACAGCCGGACAACGGCAACCCCAACGCCGGTCCGGATGGTTCGAGAAAACCCGGCCGGATGTCTCCGGAAGAACGACGCGCGTTGCGCCGGCAAATCAATGAAGCCGGCCACGACATTTACGTCAAGCCTTGATTCCTGTCCATGGCTGCGCCACAAGCGGTTCTTCGAACAATTGCGGGAATCGCCCTGTGCATCATGGCTGCAGCGCTGCAGGCGCAGCCGCTCGATGCCGATGACGCGCGATTTCTTCTAACGCGCACCGGCTTTGCTCCGTCTCCATCCGAAGTATCTTCCTATGAAGGATTGACTCGGCAACAGGCCGTCGATAAATTGCTGGAGCAAGCGGTTGCACAACCGGTCACGCCGGCGCCTTCCTGGGTAGAACAACCGTTCGTTCCGTACAGGCAATTCAAGGACAAGAGCGACGAAGAAAGAAAAGCGCATCTTGAAAAGGAAATAAGGCAGGGCTTCGATTTGCGCGGCTGGTGGTTGCGCGAGATGCTGGCGACGCCATCGCCGCTGACCGAACGAATGACCTTGTTCTGGCACAATCACTTTGTCTCCAGTCAGCAAAAAGTCAAATATTCGCAGCTGATGTATCGGCAGAATATGCTGTTGCGCCGGCACGCGCTCGGCAATTTCGGCGCGATGCTGCACGCGGCATCGAAAGATCCGGCGATGCTGATTTACCTCGACAATGCCGGCAACCGGAAAGGTGCGCCGAACGAAAATTTCGCTCGTGAAGTAATGGAGCTTTTCACGCTGGGAGAAGGGCACTATGCCGAGCAGGACATCAAGGAAGCGGCGCGCGCTTTCACCGGCTGGAGCATCGAGCCCGATACCGGCGAATTCAGATGGCGGCCATTCATCCATGATGATGGCATGAAGACCGTGCTGGGACGAAGCGGCAATTTCGAAGGCGATGCGGCCCTCGATATTCTGCTGGCGCAACCGGCGTGTGCGGAATACATCGTGACCAAGCTATGGCGCGAATTCGTATCGCCGAATCCCGATGCAGACGAAGTGGCGCATATTGCGCGGCGTTTTCATGACAGCCATTATGAAATCAAGGTTGCATTGCACGAACTGTTTTTATCGCGCGCCTTCTGGGATGCAAAAAATCGCGCAACGCTGGTCAAGTCGCCGGTCGAGATGATGGTCGGCGCATTGAAGCAGTTTCAGTTCAACTATGACGATCCGCTGCCGTTCACTTTTGCAGTCGCACAACTCGGCCAGAACCTTTTCAGTCCGCCCAATGTGAAAGGCTGGCCCGGCGGTGAGGACTGGATCAACAGCACGACTTTACTCGCCAGAAAATCCATATTGGAGCGGCTGTTCCGTGCGACGGAGGCGGATCGGAAGAAAGATGTGAATCTGATCTCAATGGCCGGCATGCCTGCCGTCGAAACAATGAAGTCGGCGCGCGAACAGATGAATGAATCGGGCAAGGTGAAAGGCCGGCAGGCGCTGGGTCGCGCAGGGCGCATTCAGTTCGCCAACGCGGCGTCGATGATTTCGTTTGATCCGGATGCATGGCTTGGGCAGTTTGGGGCAACTGCCGGCACGGCGCCCGATGTCACGCAGCGGCTGGCGATACAAAAGGCGGTTCTGCCGCTGGAGCCGACCGCGCCGATCCGTGCGGATTTGACGGGAGCGGCGTATTTGCGCACGCTGTTGATGGATCCGGTGTATCAGTTGAAATGATTCGGCATGCCGTTAATGGAAGGTAGGAGGTAAATCATGAAGCGTCGCGATTTTTTCCTGTTCTCCGGCGGCATCGGTACAGCGCTGCTCGCACCGCGCCTGTCGCTGGCGCAGAATGGCGCCGGCTATCAAAATCTGCTGATACTGATAGAGCTGAAAGGCGGCAACGACGGCCTGAATACGGTCGTGCCTTATGCAAGTCCGGCCTATTACAATCTGCGTCCGCGCATTGCAGTCAAACGCGAAGCGGTATTGCAGCTCGATCAGAATGCCGGCCTGCATCCAAGCCTGCAGCCGTTGATGGCGCTGTGGCAAAACAGGGAACTGGCAATCGTACAGGGATTGGGTTATCCGCAGCCGAACCTGTCGCATTTCCGCTCGATCGAAATCTGGGACACCGCATCGAAATCGGATCAATATCTGCACCAGGGTTGGCTGACGCGCGCTTTTGCATCCCGCCCTACGCCCGCAGCCTATAGCGCTGACGGCGTGATCATCGGCAGCCAGGAGCTCGGGCCGCTCGCCGGCGGTTCGCGCGCGATTGCTTTATCCAATACCGAGCAGTTCCTGAACAATGCCCGTCTCGCAATGCCGGCCAATGCGCAGGGCAATGCGGCTTTGGGACATATGCTGAAGGTCGAATCCGATATTGTAAAAGCAGCGGAGGGCTTGAGGCCGAAGCAGGGCCGGATTGAATTGAAGACCGAATTCCCGAAAGGCGGCTTCGGCGATGTGATCAAGACCGCAGCCCAGGTGGTTGCCGGCGGCGAGCAAACAGGACAGCGTGTGGCGGTACTGAGATTATCGATCGGCGGATTCGATACGCATCAGAATCAATCCGGGATTCATGCGGAGCTGCTCAAACAGCTGGCAAACGGATTGACCGCATTGCGATCCGCCATGCTGGAACTGAACCGCTGGGATTCGACTGTCGTGATGACCTATGCCGAATTCGGCCGGCGCCCGAAAGAAAATCTGTCCGGCGGCACGGATCACGGCACCGTCGCACCGCATTTTGTAATGGGCGGACGGGTGAAGGGCGGACTGCTGGGCGCCGTGTCCGATCCGGCGCAACTCGATGATTCGGGCAATATGGCTTACGCCGTCGATTTTCGGAGTGTCTATGCGACTCTGCTGGAAAAATGCTGGGGCCTCAATTCAACCGCCGTGCTCGGCGCGAAATTCCCGACGCTCGATTTACTGTGGACCTGAAAAAGCCGGGTCGATCAATCGATAATTTTTCCGCGCATTGCCTTCACTTTTCCTCGCGTGCTTTTGCTATCGAGACGCTTTAGCTGAGAGCTGCGAGTCGGTTTCGTCGGTCTGCGTTTTTTAGGCGATATCGTCACGCTTGCAATCAGTTCCTGCAGCCTCCGCAACGCTTCTTCCCGATTCTTTTCCAGGCTGCGGCCTTGCTGTGCCTTGATCACGATGACGCCATCCCTGGTGATGCGCTGGTCGTTCAATTGCATCAGCCGTTCCTTGCAGATCGCCGGAAGCGAGGACGCGGCGATGTCGAAGCGCAGGTGGACAGCAGTGGACACTTTATTGACATTCTGGCCGCCCGGTCCCTGCGCACGAATCGCAGTCATCTCGATTTCGCTTGCGGGAATCGCTATTACTTTATTCATCACCGTCAATCAGAGTGTCGGGAAATTGCTTTTGCCAATGCTTGATACGTGCCTGAACATGCATTTCAAGCTGCCTTGCCGCCTGCCATTGATTATTCGCAATGGAAAATATCAGAAAAACACAACAATACCATCCTGTGTTCACGCGCAAGACAATTGGCATCGAGCAAGGCATCGCGGATTCGTTTCCGTATGGTTTATCAGGTTGAATTATTTTGTGCAATGAAGCTCTTCAGATTAGTCGGCAACGACTTTCGATATCGGGAATACGGGAACAATTTTTGCCTTATCAGGCTGGCATTCTTGCCTCAGTTGAACGCAATTATGTTTCTACCCTTGTACACATGACTGCCGTTCTATTTCAACTGCCGTCCGTTCTCCATTGTAGAGACTTGGCCGAGAGCAAACGGTATCCCTTTTTTACACGCTTCAACCAATTTTTACTCAATCGTTTTTCTGACTCTTCATGTTTATACGTGCATTTGAACAATAACCTTCTGAATTGAATTCTTCATATGAATACACACACATCCATGAACCATTTTCCGACTGCGTCTGAAAAATCGAGAATCGAACTCTGGGGAGGACTTGAATGCACTGTGGCGCGTGTCGGCGATCTTTTTCGTAACCAGGTTGTTGAAACTGGTCATTTCGACCGAGCCGACGATCTTGGCAGGATAGCTGCATTGGGCATACGTACGCTGCGCTATCCGGTCATTTGGGAAACAGTATCGCCGGATGATCCCGATAAAACCGATTGGCGCTGGCATGATGAACGTTTGGGGCGGCTGCGGGAACTTGGCATCAAACCGATCGCCGGCCTGATTCATCATGGAAGCGGACCGCACTATACCAATCTGCTGGATCCGGCATTTCCGGCGTTGCTGGCAGCCCATGCTGAACGCGTTGCGGCACGCTATCCGTGGATTGAAATGTTTACGCCGGTTAACGAACCGCTTACAACCGCCCGTTTCAGCGGACTTTACGGCCACTGGTATCCGCATGGTCGGAATATGTCCACCTTCCTGCGCGCGCTGATCAATCAGTGCCGTGCAGTAGTGCTGTCCATGCGTGCGATTCGGCGAGTCACACCGGGCGCTCGATTGGTGCAAACCGAAGATCTCGGAAAAACATTCAGCACGCCTCCGCTGCAATATCAGGCCGATCATGAAAATGAACGGCGCTGGCTGAGCTTCGATCTTTTATGCGGGCGCATCGACCGTTCCCATTCATGGCATCGGATTTTTCTCGACGCGGGTATCGATGAGAATGAATTGGATTTTTTCGTTCAGCAGCCGTGTCCTCCCGATATCGTCGGCATCAATCATTACCTGACCAGCGAACGCTTTCTCGATCATCAACTGCATCACTATCCGGAGCACCATCATTGCGGCAACGATTACGCCGATTACGCCGATGCCGAGGCGGTACGGGTAGAGATGCCGCATGGAGAAACCGGGCCGCTGGCGCGTTTGCGCGAAGCGTGGGAACGTTATCGGCTGCCGCTTGCGGTGACGGAAGCGCACCATGGCTCTAGCCGCGACGAACAGCTGCGGTGGCTGATGGAAGTATGGAGCGCCGCCAACAAGCTGAAGTCCGAAGGCGCCGACATACGCGCCGTCACGATATGGTCGATGCTTGGCGCGGTCGACTGGAACACGCTGCTGGTCCAGAAAAACGGCTTTTATGAAACCGGTGTTTTTGATGCGCGCTGCAAGTCGTTGCGGCCAACCGTGCTGGCCGCCGCCGCAGCTGCGCTGGCGTCGGCCGGCGAGTTCGATCATCCGGTGCTTGACCGCGCCGGCTGGTGGCGGCGCGACGGACGGTTTTATCGGCCGGCCCGCCGCAGCGGAATCGCACGGCTGGTCGGAGCGCCGCGCCGGCTGGCCATTACCGGGGCAAGCGGCACGCTCGGCCAGGCGTTTTCGCGTGTTTGCGACATCCGCGGACTTGATCATGACCTGTTAAGCCGGGCCGACATGGATATTGCCGATGCCGCATCGGTCGAAGCCGCGCTTGTGCGCCGGCGCCCTTGGGCGGTCATCAATACCGCCGGTTATGTGCGGGTCGCGGAAGCATCGCGCAATGCGGAGCGGTGCTACCGCGAGAACGCCGCCGGCGCTGAAATACTGGCGCGTGCCTGCGCCAGGCTTGATATTCCGTTCATTACTTTTTCTTCGGATCTGGTATTCGACGGTCAATTGGGGCGGGCATATGTCGAAAGCGATGCGGTGTCACCCGTCTGTGTATATGGCAACAGCAAGGCGGAGGCCGAGCGGCGCGTCCTCGAAGCTTGTCCGCAGGCCCTTGCCGTCAGAACCAGCGCATTTTTCGGTCCATGGGATCGCTACAGCTTCGTGCATGCGGTGTTGCGCGATCTTTCAGCCGGGCGTGAAGTCCGGGCAAGCGATGCGATGCTGGTGTCGCCGACTTACGTGCCCGACCTGGCGCATGCGGTACTCGATCTGCTGATCGATGGCGAAACAGGGATTTGGCATCTTGCCAACCAAGGGACGATTTCGTGGCATGAATTGGCTTCGCGGGTGGCGCTGGAAGCCGGTGTAAATATCGGCTCGCTGTTAAAAACCAGCGACAGCGACAGGCGCGTCACCGCTCTGTCGAGCGAACGCGGCGTGATCCTGCCCCATCTCGACAATGCAATCCAGCGCTTTGTGCGGGAAACCACTATCGCCTGGGAAACAGGCGACACCTCTGCGATCGCGGTTGGCTGAAGCATCGTGCGGCAGCGAACGGCGGCCGGCGTGTCATGGATAAAATTTTGACATGCCGGCTGCCGCATTCCGGTCTTTTGCCAACATCCTTTTATTCCCATCGCTATCTGGTCCGCCTTATCTCCCGATTTTTTCTCCCAATCTTTTTCATGCTGTTGGGAACAGCCCGGAATAGTTGTACTCCAAGTGGCATATCCGCTTAATAAACAAGGGAGCCCCATGGCTGAAACTGTATATCCGCGTCCGCAGCTGGTGCGCGAACACTGGCAATCGCTGAATGGTTTGTGGAAGTTTACCTTCGACAACAATAACGAATACAAAAATCCGTCCGATCCTATCAATTGGTCCAATCAAATCCTGGTGCCTTATCCGCCGGAATCCGAAACCAGCGGCATAGGCGATCGCGGTTTCCACCGTGTCTGCTGGTATGAACGGGACTTCGAAATCAAGGCTCTCGGAGAACGCGTCGTGCTGCATTTCGGCGCAGTCGACTATCGCGCGCAGGTCTGGATCAACGGTTTTCTGGTGACGGAGCACGAAGGAGGGCATACGCCGTTTTCAGCGGATATCACCCACGCATTGAATGCGTCCGGGCGGCAGACCGTGACAGTCTGCGCGGAAGACGATCCGCACGACCTGGCCAAGCCGCGCGGCAAGCAGGATTGGCAACTGGAGCCGCATTCGATCTGGTATCCGCGCACCACCGGCATCTGGCAGACGGTATGGCTGGAGCGCGTGCCCGGCACGTATATTCAAAAGCTGCGCTGGACGCCGCATTTCGACGGATTTGAAATCGGTTGCGAAACGTTCATCAACGGCGACCTGAAAGATGATCTGACCGTCGAGGTCAGGATATCGCATGGCGACAAAATACTGGCGGACGACGTCTACAAGATCATCGGCGGCGAAACGCATCGCAAGATCGCATTGTCCGACCCGGGCATCGACGACTCCCGCAACGAACTGCTATGGAGCCCGGAACGGCCGACGCTGCTCGACGCGCAAATCACATTGCGGCAGGGCGAACGGGTACTGGACCAGGTCCGCTCCTATACCGCGTTGCGTTCGGTGAATGTGAATCGCGACCGCTTCATGCTCAACGGCCGGCCCTATCAACTCAGGCTGGTGCTGGACCAGGGATATTGGCCCGATACCCTGCTGACCGCGCCGTCCGACGATGCATTGAAAAAGGATGTGGAACTGGCCAAGGCAATGGGCTTCAACGGCGTCAGAAAGCATCAGAAGATCGAGGACCCGCGCTATCTGTACTGGGCCGACAAACTCGGCCTGCTGGTGTGGGAAGAAATGCCCTCGGCTTACCGCTTCAGCCCGCAAGCCGTCACGCGCCTGGTGCGGGAATGGATCGAGGTGATCGATCGCGACTACAGCCATCCGTGCGTGATCGTCTGGGTGCCGTTCAACGAGTCGTGGGGCGTGCCTAACCTGACGTCGACCCAGGCGCACCGCAATGCAGTGGAGGCGCTCTACCACATGACGCGCACGCTGGATTCGACCCGTCCGGTGATCGGCAACGACGGCTGGGAAGCATCGGCTACCGACATCCTCGGCATCCACGATTACGATTGCGACCCTGCGGGCCTTCTGTCCCGCTACGGGTCCGCCACACAGACGCAAGAACTGTTCGACCGGCGGCGTCCCGGCGGGCGCATCCTGACCCTGGACGGCTATCCGCATCGGGGTCAGCCGATCATGCTGACTGAATTCGGTGGAATCGCCTACACTAAAAATCCAGCGCCCGGCGCCAGCAAGGATTGGGGCTATTCGAAGGCATCCGACGACAACGAGCTGTTCGAGAATTACCAAAAGCTGCTGGAAGTCGTCAACAACACCACCATTTTCAGTGGATATTGCTACACGCAGTTCGCCGATACTTTTCAGGAAGCGAACGGATTGCTGTATGCGGATCGCACGCCGAAAATTCCTCTTGAGAAGATTTCGGCTGCGACACGCAATATCAAAAACGATGCGCCGACGGCCGCCAATGCATCAATGTAAGGCTTTGCCGGTGCGGCCGTGATCAGCAGGCCGGAGTCGTTATCCCGATGACTCCGGCGGCTTTACATGATTTACAAAAAGCGTTGCGGCGGCATTCGTTTTGGAATCCGGCCTGTGAGCCGGCCGGACGGCATCGGCCTGTTCATCAAGTGTCGCTATCCCTGATCGCATGTCGTTATCTGCGACCATTCCATGAAATGCATCCGTTATCTTGAAACCAACGCCTGTTGCGAGAAGTGCAACCGCATCTGAAACAACTCGGAAAATCCACCACTTCCAAAATGAGTTGAAGTGATGCTATAATTTCGTTTTACGCGGCTGTAGCTCAGCTGGATAGAGTACTTGGCTACGAACCAAGGGGTCGTGGGTTCGATTCCTGCCAGCCGCACCAGTAATATCAAGGGGTTACGATTTTCGGATCGTGACCCCTTTCTGTTTTCTGCTTCCGTGCCTTAACAGCGCCTTGAATCCAGGCCGCTCCACTGTTCGTTTATTTCATTGCACTTTAAAAACTGTCGCGCATCGGTTCTTTGCATGAACTGTGTCGGTACCCCGCTTTGCGTAGAGCATGGTCATTAGAGCGGCTTTCGTATCAGTGTATGGGCGCTGTGGGCCGCTTTGGGGCGCATGGCGGCGTTGTTCGTCGCTTGTGTGGCTGGCCACACTACGCTCCTCGCGCCTTGCCCTGCACTCCAAACCAACCCACATCACCCCACACTGATACGAAAGCCGCTCTAGCGTAACTTGATCGTGCTGCCGGCTGGCAAGTTACCTTGTGCCGGTATCGGCGCACGTGATATCTGTTGCCGCGCATGCTCATCAACGTCGTAGGATCCGAATGTTTCGCGCGGTGATCGTATCTCGGGAAGTACGTAGACGATTCCGTTCGCTTTCTTGAAAGTCGGGCTCACGACATGTTCATAGAACTTGACGGGCACATTAATGCAGCCGTAGGAAATACGGTTATCCTCGGTTGTGGGTGAGGCCAACCGTTCAGCGCGCCGCTCCTTGGGGTTGCCGGTAATTACACGATGCAGGGAAATGGCCGCGTCATAATCTATCCAGAGAATCTCCTTGCCATGAAGATTGCGGTCTAGATTGGCGACAAAGCGCCCTGCGGGAGTGGTTCGTTCATCGGGATGGATGGTCGATAACTTCCTTTGCCCAATACCTGGAACGGAATAATCTCCCTTGGCCGAGCCGAGCAGGACAGAAGCAGCGCCTTTTATCCGCCCAGTGGCATCGAATACAAAAGCCTTGGCATTTTTTTTGTCGACAACCAAAAATGGCAATTGGCGATTATCGCCTGAATCGACAATCCAGTCGGCTACGTGATGTGCGTCCTCCGATGCATTCTCTTGTGCGAAGTGCGCTCGTTTTGGCAGAGCGGTCAATGCGGTGTTCGTCGCAATAGTAGATGGAAGGGCTGCATCTTCATGCCCGGACAATGGGCGGTTTGGGTTATTCGATTGCGCAGCATCGTCCGCTGCGTACGCTTGATTGCTGACAAGACATGAAGCCAGCAAGCTGATGCCAACGATCTTGATCATGATTTCCGCGCTCAAGAGCATGTTGTCCGGATGCTTTGCGAAGTGCAACGCCCCCAAAAAACGCAGACAGATCTTTTTCCTGTTTGTAGTCATATGATTATTCAGTTTGTAGAAAATAGAGCCCGCTGATCACCATGCGGAGTGATCGGTCTCCAAATTTCCTTGGCTTCTCCGCCCGCATCGCCGAATGTGCTCCTCCTGAAGTAACCGAAAGCAGGCTTGGCATGCGAGTGTTTACCATTCACCCGGGCTGCTTGCGGTTCTTATTCTTAGCCGCGGTCTTGTTTGCGCTGACGCTTGGGCGCCACATAAACCTTCGGCGGCGTCTCGGCTGGGCGCGGAGCTGCCGAAGCGGTATCGGTCGTTACGTTGGCAGCTTCCTCAACCACCGCTACATTGGGCATCTCGGCCGACTCTACCGCCAGAGCAATGACCGGCGCCGTGAATAGCAACTCGGACCACACCGGGGCGGAGGGTGCTACGTCATAAGGCGCTGTGACGGAGGCCGCTGCAACGGCGGGCACTGTGACAGGGGGCGCTGTAATGGCGGGCGCTGTGACGGCAGGGGCAGTAACAGGGGTCGCCGCCAACACCGCCAAACAAGCTTGCAGCGTGGGATACATCAGCCCGTTCGTCATGACCCAGATATTGGTGAAGTCCCAGGCCGGGGTCAATGGCGTGTTGGCCGGTGTGGCAGTAGTGAAATTGATCTGCTGTTTCATGTCGAAGGTGGGCATTCCCTTGGCGCCCGCGCCGCCCGCGCTGAGACCTTGCGTAGAGGTTGTCAGGTCCCAGAAGCTGTTGCTGACGGTGCCACCGTTCATGAACCCCACCAGCCCGCCGACGGGGACGGCGCCCGACACTGTTCCCGTAGAGTAGGTGTTGCTGATGTTCCCATCATTCCATCCCACCAGCCCACCGACATTGCCGCCGGCACTCGCCACGTTCCCTTGGGCGTAGCTGTTGCTGGTGTTGCCGGTGATCCAGCCTGCCAATCCGCCGACATAGAGGGCGGGAGTGTTTACGTTCCCGGTGGCGTAGCTCCGGCTGATGTTGCCGGTGATCCAGCCCACCAAGCCGCCAACGTAGCTGCCGCCGCCCGTCACTGGTCCCGTGGCGGAGCAGCAGATGATGTTGCCGGTGACCCAGCCCGCCAGCCCGCCAACGTAGCTGCCACTGCCTGTCACAGCGCCTGTTGCCGAGTTATAGGAAAGGTTGCCTGTGCTCCATCCCACCAGGCCGCCGGCGTAACTGTCGGGAGCGCCGTTTGCCGTCACCGCTTGGGTGGTATGGCTGTTCACAATGTCGCCAGTGATGTGCCCAGCCAACGTACCGACGTAGCTGCCGCCGGTAACGCTCCCGCCCGCCAGTGTCACGTTTTTCAACATGGCCCCGCCGCTACTGGTGACGAAGCCGAATAAGCCCACGTTGTCGGTAAGAGGCCGCGCGATCACCAGATTGTTGATGGTGTGCCCCAGCCCGTCGAAGTTGCCAGTGAAGGGGGTCGCAACCTGACCTACCGGGGCAAAGCCTGCGCCCGCGTTCCAGCTACTGGTCGGGTTGGCATCGATGTTGCTGCCCAACGCGTAGTGCCCCGCCAGATTGCCGCTCATCCCCTGGAGGTCGGTGCCGGACATGCTGCCCGCTGCGCCAAGACTGTTGATGACGGTATAGTTGGTCGGGGCGCCATTCGAGCCCAGCTGGGTGCTGAAATTATTGCCGGACGGAAGATTCACCGGCGCCAGTACGTTGTACGTGCTCGTGTTGCCTGAAACTACGGCAGCCTGGCCGTATTGCAGAGACAGGCTGGCTGTGCCCGTGCCTGTCATGGCGGTGTTGATGTTAATGTTGTTCTGGGCGTTCAGGGTGAGCTTGTTGGCGGACCAGTTGACGGCATCGTTGACGTTGATGTCGCCTCTGACACCAGCAGCTCCCGAGGAGCTCAGGATCGTCACGTTGGTGCCGGCAAGGTTGGCGCTGAGTTGCGCGCCGGTGATATCACCAGCCGTTGCAGCGATCGTGTAGTCGACCGGATCGATCAACCAGTTGCCGGTCAGACCCTGCGCTGCGGCAGTGGTGATGCGGGCGCTGGGCTGCACTGTTACATGCGCTGCCGAGGTTTCAATGAAGCCGCCGTTGCCGCCGCCCGGCGCACTGGCGTCGAGTGTTCCGCCCACGTTGACGGTGCCGCTTTGCATGTCGCCCAGCAGCTTGATCGTGCCGTTGCGGTTGTCGAGAGTCTGCGCCTCGATCATGCCGGTGTTGTTCACCACCGTCTTGAGCAGGTTCCCGGCCGCCATGGCAGTCATCAGAACCTGACCGCCGTTGGCCCGAATCAGACCACCGTTATCCACCAGCGCGTTCACGGCCCCTTGGTTGACTGTGACATTGAGCAATCCGTCGCCCGCAACATCGAGCGTCACTGCATTGCCGGCCGCCAGCGCCACGGTGCCCATGTTGGCAGAAATTACGCCCTGATTGCTGACGTTCGCTCCCAGCAGCGCCACGTAACCGCCGTCGGCGTTGATGGTGCCCTGGTTGAGAACTGCGCCAGGGCCGGCACCGGCAAACGTGTAGTTGGCCGCCATGAAGTTACTGTCCGTGATGTTCATTGTCGACGCAACGAGACCGCCGACATTGACGGAAGCGCCCTGGCCGAACAGGATGCCGTTGGGATTGACCAGAAAGACCTTGCCGTTGGCGGAAAGGGTGCCGAGGATGCTGGACGGATTGGCGCCGACCACCCGGTTGAGCGCCACCGAACCGGCGTTGGGCTGCACGAACTGGACGGTCTGTCCCTGCGCGATGTTGAAGCTCTGCCAGTTGATGACCGCGTTCTGTGTCGACTGGTTGATGGTCGTTGTGCTCGCGCCGCTGTTTATGGTCGCGCCGCCCGCCGTTACGACGCCGCCGGCCGGCAGAGCGAAGGCGCTGGCGCCGAATGCCAGCATCACGGATACGGCCAGGGCTTTCAGCGCAAAGCGGAACACGATACCCGCAGACCTCGTACAGTACGAGGATTGTTTTCCGGACGCTTTGGCGTTCTCGGAAACGGCTGTAAAAGTGCCGGTCTTGTCGTTCCAGATCGATCTATAGATACTGTTCATTTTATTACTCCATTGTTCTTCAAGTGCCTGGCAAATCGGTATCCGTGCGGATTCGTCATGCTCAAAAATATTTCACGGCCTGTATCCAGAATCGACCCGAAGCGTCTGGAGCCGATGTCGCCACTTCATTGCCCAGCTTGCGGGCGTAATAGGCTCTCACCGCAAAATTTCCGGGGTCCGTCCAGTTGAGTCCTACGCCCGCACCGCTCAGGGTTCTGCTGTTGGAGCCGGCAGTCCAGGGATTCTTGTTCGTTGTCACGGTGCCGCTGTCGACGAAAGCGATTAATTGCATTTGACCTGCCATTTGTTCCGAAAACTTCGGTAGCAGCATCCTGGCTTCCAGGGTCATCAAGTAACCTTGATCCGCGTAGGCTTCGCCTTCCGGATAGGCCCGCACTCCATACATGCCGCCCAATTCCATCTTTTCCGACACGTCGAGATTTTTTGAAGCGAATTGTCCGTTGATGGATCCGTAAAGCGAGATGCTTTCAGTCACATTCTGCAGCCGCATCGCACTGAATCCGAGTTTGTTGTAATTGCCGTTGCTCTGTGCCGTCTGTGCGTCGAAGGACCGCACTGCGGGCGTTTGTATGTCGATGTTGCCGGTTGTCCAACCCAATGAATATCCGCTTACCCCGCCTCCGCCAAAACTATCCCGGTGGTCGCCGACCAGACTCGCCGTCAATGCATGGCCCTTCTTGTCGGTAACTGACGATGTCGAGTCCACCTTGTCCTGGAAGGTCTTGGCATCAAAGGCGAGATGGGCGTAAAGGTTGGTGTTGCGCGAGCGGATCAGGGGATAGCTGCCATAGATGCTGGCGATCTGTGCTGTGCCGTTCGCACCCAGGCTTTCGAACTCGCGGCCCAGCGAATATCTCAGGTAACTGTAGGCGACACCTGCCGTCGCCTTGCCGAATTGCATCTGATAGGAGGCGCGGGCATAGCTCAAACCCGGGCCGGAAGTCAGTACGCGCAGCGAAGCGACGTCACCGTGGCCTGTCGGGTTGTTGAGGTTCACGGTTGCGCCGACGCGGTACTCACCCGTGTAACGGTTGCCGGCGTTGTCGGCATCGATGCTCCCGGAGACACGCTTCCCGGGGGTGACATCAACGATCAGGTCGGATGTTCCAACGGAAGCGCCTGGCACCAGGGTCGATTTGACTTTTACACCGGGAAGGTCCGAGAGCAGCAAAAGACGGCTCTCGAGCGGAGCAGAAGCGACCAGGTCGCCGCTATTCAGTCCGTCAAGAAGGCTGTTCGCCAGATCATCGGACAGATTCGTCTGGTTTTGGAGAGCGACCTTGCCATATCGGCCCTCAATCACGGCGATTGTTACGGCGCCGCCCTTGATATCCTGTGCAGGCAGGTAGGCCTGGGTCACGAAGTACCCGTTTCGGTGATAATAATCGGCTATTTTCGAAGCCATGCCGCGCAGGTCGGCAAGCGTCAGTTCGCTTCCTGGCTTGAAGCCGGTGAGCGCAAGCAGATCCGTTTCTGAATAGACTTGCGCGCCCGTCACGTTCAAGCTGTTGACAGTGATTTTTATATTGTCGATGGCCGGGATGGCGGGCACGCTGCCTTGCTCGATCTGAATTTTGGGAGCCGCTTTTTGCGGGACCGGAGCCGGTGGGATCTGCTGCATCTGGCTGCCGGAGCTCGGAGGCTGCTGGGCAAAGACACCATGGCTCAACGCCAGCAGCGCGAGCGATAAAAATTTAGAATTTGACATAGTCCCTTTGGCGGTAATTTACATAACAAGATTCGCTAAGGGAATAATACTGATGTGAAATATGCGGTTCTGTGCGGTAGAGCACATTGCATGGCTCGATTTTTCAAGTTATAGGTGCCGGTGCACGGAGAGGGTTCGCCGTCGGCTGTCGGGGTTTGCAAACCGGGTACTGGCCGACTAATCCCGTGTGCACATATCCTTTCGGTCCGGGGGCACACCGGTTTGAATTACATGAACATAAGTTTTCTCTGTCACAGACGCTGTCGCGCTCATCACTGAAGTTCATCCGTGGTTGATCAAGATCACGCGTTGCCACATCCGGATTAACAGTGCACGCACTACGGAGTCGAACGGGATTTGCGCTCATGCGAAGGGGCTGATGCCGAGAACAAAGGCAACGATGCAGAACAGCTTTTTCATATTTTCTTGAAGATGATATTGATGATCCTTAGGGAACCCGTTTTCTTTTGTGTGGGTGAATTTGGGGTGAATCGGCCCATTGCCACTTCACGAACCAGACTGGTCAAATTGATATTCCCGCGCTTGGTTTCGTCTTTCACCTTCTCCAGCGCTTCGCAAACCTCGAGTTGCGCTGCAGTGCCCCGTCTTGTTGGCATGCCACAAGGATGTCATTCTGCGTGCGGTCTGGAACAACAGCCTCATGCAATCGCAGCCCGACGGTATGCCATATGGTCAAAGTTCAACAAAAAGCGTGCTTCAAATCAATAAAATCAATAAGCCGACCGCCAATTCCTGACCTTATTTCTTTTCCGTGAGTCAACCTGGACATTGCTTAAAATCAAAGTCTGTCTGTGCTGTAGGAATACGCTGGATTTTCTTTGCTGTTGTACGAAGTTAGCAGGGGACTTGAAGCCTTTATTCTTCGCTACTACAAGTTCGGCATCCGCCGTGGCGAAATTCATGTTGGACATGAACAGACCGCACCGGAATGAGCTTAAGCATTGAAAACTGTTGTGACAAATCAGAAAAAATAGAAGAAGCGACACTGCGTGAACATTGGGGGATTCATGATTCTGGTTGCAACTGCATCTCATGAGACGTTCGTCTGGTGCAAACTTGGACTCCAAAATTTTTCCCCGGTGTTGTCAGTTGCAGAAACTGATTCTCTGATGGCCGGCTATGCTCGCCTGAAGCCAAAAATTTTGATTGTGGACTTGGGTCTTCCAGGGTTAACCGGAACGCGCGGCATAGGCCGATTGAAGCTCATCCATTCAGCAGCCAAAATCATTGTGTTATGCGCAGAGCCGTCCGATGAGGTGGAACTGAGCCTGTTCAACGCAGGGGTATCGGGTTGCAGCCGAATCGATATGGATCCCCGGCATCTGGAACGGATAGTTGCCGCCGTCGATCGCGGAGAATTATGGATCCGCCGAGCGCTTTTGCCGCGCTTGCTGGGTGAAACCAGAGCGCACTCGCTGCACCGCACCTGGACTGGTCCCACCAGGATCAAAAACCTCTCGTATCTGACGCAACGCGAACGAGAAATCGCAGTATTGATCGCGAACGGTGAAAATAACAAGCAGATCGCGCGACGGCTAACGATTACCGAGCGCACCGTAAAGTCGCATCTAACCGAGATATTTCGCAAACTCGGCATCAGCGACCGCTTGAATTTGGCCTTGCAGATGATGGGGCCGTCCTCAGTCGAGTACGAACCGTCTGCAAATCATGCCTCTCCTTTACCGATGGCGGCGGATATTCATGTGCACGATGCGGAATCCATGCGTTTCGACGTCTGATAGGCATCTGGCAAGAATAAAGCAAGGAAGGCCAAGGCCTTGTCTGCTTGTTGATTCGCTGTTCAACGCAAGCCGTTGCATAAATGCATACACTGCCATTTCGTTTTAGCCGCCCATCGCTTTTGGCAGGGCGTCCTGTACCGAAGTACAGGTGCACCACAGTCCAGTAGTTCCTTTCCTCGTAATTCATTATTTTGGTGAAGAGCCGGCTTGCCAGCGCAGGAATATCCAATTCGTCAGCACAACTGCCACTTCAACATTCAAAGGAAAAGAAAAACAATGGCCACCAATACTGCAACAAGCGGAGATGACAACCTGAATGGCGGATCGGGAGCCGATACGCTGAATGGAGGGGCAGGTAACGACAGTCTTAACGGGGGCTCGGGAAGCGACACACTTGACGGTGGGAGTGGCAATGACAGGTTGAATGGTGATTCGGGGAATGACACGCTGATCTACAGGCTCTCGGAAAACACGGGGGCGACGGACCTCTATACCGGCGGATCCGGCATCGATACGATTCAGCTTCGGTTGACCGGCACAGAATGGCTGAGCGGGACCGTCCAGCATGAAATCGCCCGCTATGTACAGCATCTGGCAACGGTGAAGACAAATGCCAACACTGGAGAAGTATCCAATGGCAGTGCGAGCGATTTCACGTTTAACTTCGGAAATGGGACGACGCTGACCGTATCGATGATGGAAAAGCTGGACGTCCGGGTCAATGACGTAGCGATCGATTTTCATGCGCCGGTCATCGCAACAGCCGATGGCAGCGGATCGGTAACGGAGGATGCAGGGCCATCTATCTTGACCGATTCCGGAACCATCAGCTTCTTTGATGTCGACTTAAGCGAGAGTCATACCGTCTCGGTATCCGCCGGCTCCGGAAATCCGCTTGGCGGCACGTTGGCGGCAACCGTGACGAATCCGGCGACAGGCGATGGGGCGGGTGTCGTCACCTGGACCTACCAGATCAGCAACGCGGATACGGATGTCCAGGCGCTTGCGGCCGGCCAGACTGTAACGGAAAGTTTTACGGTTACGATTAAAGACAGCACTGGAAAATTAGCCGCCCAGGATGTCGTCGTCACCATCACCGGCACCAATGACGTGGTAAGCATCACCAGCGCCGCGCAAAGCGGCGCGGTGGTGGAAGACGCAGCCAGCAGCACGGCTACCGGCACCATCAGTTTCACGGACGTGGACCTGGCCG
>JAQGLW010000108.1 GCA_028292665.1 Herminiimonas sp. | reverse complement strand
GATCGCGCCGGAGTGGACATCGTCTCCGTGGGAGACACGGTCGGCATCAACCTGTGGGGCCACCCCAATCCGCTGGAAATCACGATGGATGAAATGCTCGTGGTCTGCAAGGCGGTGCGGCGCGGCGTCAAGCGGGCGCTCGTCAGCGCCGACTTCCCGTACGGTCCGCTGCAGGAAGGCACCGATTCCGCAGTGCGCGCTGCCATTCGCATGGTGAAGGAAGCGGGCGTGGATATCATCAAACTGGACGGCGCGGCCGATTTCCCCGATGCAGTGCGCGCCATTACCCGCGCCGGCATCCCGGTCTTCGCGCAGTTCGGCATCACTCCCCACACCGCGCTGCAATACGGCGTGGATTACGCCACCATGCTGAAAGGCGGCGTACAGGTGCCTGCGGAAATGACGGCCCGTCTGGTGGAGCAGGCAAAGATTCTCGAAGATGCGGGCGCCGCTCTTCTCGACTTTACCAACTCCGGCCCGATCGTCGGTCCCGAAGTTGTGAACGCAGTCTCGATTCCGGTGATCGGCGGACTCGGCGGCGGCCCATGGCTGGACGGCCGCATGCGGATGGCTCATGCGGCCATCGGATACGCGTCGAGCTGGCTGGACTCCAAGGCCGAAACCTACGCGAATGTCGCCAAGATCACGCTGGACGCCATCACGGCCTACGCCGACGACGTCCGCGCCGCACGCCAGATCAAAGGCGGCATCCCTGTCAAACCCGCGCGTTGATCGGATTCAATCATGCCTATCGCAACCATTGACGGTATCGAGACCCGCTACGAGGTAGTGGGTTCCGGACCGCCGCTGCTGATGTTTTCCCCCGGCGGCTTCGACGCGACGCTGGAAAAGTGGTCCTCGCTCGGCATATATGCCAAGACCAAGCCGCTCGACCACCTGCCGAAGAAATACACCTGCATCATTTTCGACCGGCGCGAAACCGGCCAGTCGGGCGGCCGGGTCGAGCGCGTGACATGGGCGCACTACGTGGCGCAAGGCAAGGGATTGCTCGACCATCTGAACATCAAGCAGGCCCACCTGATGGGCGGCTGCATGGGATGCTCTCCGGTCATGGCGTTCGGCGTAGCCCATCCGGAAGCCACGCTCAGCATGGTTCTCTATTGGCCGGTGGGCGGCGCCAAATACCGCCTCAGCAGCCACCAGCGCTTTGCGGAGCACCTGGCGTACGTGCATCAGCACGGTCTGGAGCAGGTCGTCGCACTGGTGACCAAGGATGGCAAGGCATTCGGCGCCGATCCCCGCGGCGGGCCATGGGCCTCGGTGATTCGCCGCGACCCCGCCTTCGCCGAGTCCTATGCAAAGCAGAACGTGGACCACTACAAGCTCATCGTGGCCGGCATGGGCCGTACCCTGATGGATCGGGACACCGCCCCGGGCGCCGAGCCCGAGGACCTGATGCGCCTGAACATCCCTGCCCTGGTCGTGCCGGGCCGGGACGCGTCGCATGCGACTTCGGCGGCACGGTATCTGGAAGAATGCCTGCCCCGGTCGGAGTACTGGGATATCGCAGTCGCCGATCAGACCGAGGAAAACACCTCGGCCCGGCTGCTGGAATTCCTCGACGCCGCGAGCGTTGCAGCCCGCTAGCGCGCTACGGACTGCCGTGGCGGATTAGATGGATTGAATCGGGAATAATGCATGGCCGCCGAATCGGGCCATGCAGATATCGTCGCAGTCGAACAGGATGCGTCGGTCCCGCACCCGAATACTTGTTAGATCCCGTTTCAAAATCGCAGCGCTGCCCGGGATTGAACCGCACGGCAGGTTTTCAACGGGATCTTCTTACATCAAGCCACCAAGTGGTGCGTACCCTGCGCGAACAGCTCTTCCACGGTGAATGGACGCGTGATGATCTTCTGCTCCTGCGCATACTGGATGATCTGTTCGAGAGTCTGGCGGTTGGGCGCAATGCCGTACGGCAGCGGGTCGGCGCCGGTGATTTCCAGCACCCGTTTGTAGACCTGGTCGCCTTTGAACGATTCCGTGAGCTGATTGTTCTTGAGGCGCTCGATATAGAGGCGCTTGGCTTCCGCGAAGGCGTTGAAGATGTCGGCGGCCAGATCGGGGCGGGCCGCCAGCAGCTCGTCCTTGACCACCAGCGTATGGTTGATCGGATAGTGGCCGCGCTGGCGCAGCGCCTCGAAGCCGGCTTCCTTGGCGTTCGGGATCAAAGGCTTCACGTCCGGATGATCGACCTCGATGCCGATGGCGGCGGCGATCTCTCCCGAAATCAGCATGTCCTCCATCTTCTTGCCTTTTTCGATCGGCACCACGTTGGATGGCGCCTTGTATTCGGCCACATGCTCGTCGCCGGAGAGCACCCAGGTGATCTTGCTCAGGTCCACGCCATGCTCGTGCTGCAGGATGCTTCGGGCCCACACGCCGGTAGTGACGGTGTAGCCGCGGTTGACGCCGATCTTCTTGCCTTCCAGGTCCTTGGGGCTGCGGATGCCGAGCCTGGTGTTGTGCAGGATGGCGCCGTGGTGGAACGCCCGCACCAGAAAGACAGGCAGCGCGGTGAAGCGCTTGCCGTTGGCCTTGGCGCAGATGTAGGTGGTAATCGCCATCTCGCTGATATCGAACTCCAGTCCGCGCACCATGCGGCGGAATGCCTGGATGATGGTCGGAACTTCTTCGAATTCGAAGTCGAAGGTCTGCGGCTTGACGGTGCCGTCTTTGAGAGCCTTGGTGTGCCCCAGGGTTTGAATAGCGGTTTTCAGCGTGCGGTCGGTCATAGTGATACATCTCTCCAGGTAATCTTGCGGTCAGGCCGCCAGGTTTTTATGTGATGCTTATCGCTGCGGTTGCCGCGGCCGATGCCATCGATGCCGCCGTTCGTCCCGAGCGGCCCGTGAGCCGATGCTCCGCCCTCGCAAGCGATCGCGCACAGCCGCCTTCATTCAACAGCATTCGCAGCCGTATCCTTCGGGAACGACCAGCGCATCCATGTACCAGTCGAACGGAAGATCGTCGTTGACCACTTCCAGCGCCGGCTTGAACAGCTTGAAGTGGTGCCGCGTCCGGTCCATCGTCCAGAATGCGACCACGGTCTCCAGCGGCGGACAGCCCGGCAGACTGCAGACGATCTCCGAAACCAGGATCACCGCTTCTTCCGGAAGCTTGAAGCGCTCGCGCGTCCACTCCTTTACCCGGTCCAGGGCCTCGAGGTGCTCGGGACTCTTCTTAGCGGGCCCGAGCATCGCCGCCTCCGGGTTGCCGGAATCGGCCCGTCCGGCCCTTCTGCATGCTTTCGTATCCGCTTACCGACTGGTCCATCGTCATTTACATCTTCTCGCCGATTCTTCAACTGCAGCGCAAAGGCCCGGCCGCCGTGCGGCGGCCGGGCCGGCATGCCTAGACTGAAGTCAGCGGCACGCCTTCCTTGGCGATCAGCGCCTCCTTGGCGGCTTCCTTGAAAGCCACGTCAGGCGGCAGCACGATCGAGGCCGAACGAACGCGATGAGTGACGGGATCGATTCCCGGCGGCGTCACGCCTTTTTGCAGAGCCTGCGCCGCCTTGCGCAAGCGATGGCGCGCCATGATGATGCCGTTGTCGGTAGAAACCAGATTTTCCCTGGTGCGGTCTGCAATCGGCCCCATGCTTTCCTGCAGCGACGAATCCTGAATCGCGATTCCTTCGATGCCGCTGTAGGTGATCTTGGCTTTCTGCGCCGCGCGATCCATCAGGTAATCGTTGTCCTTGTTCTGCACCGGAATGAAGGTGCCCGGAATCAGCTTGACGTGGATGCCATGGCCGTCTTCCATCGCCTTCACTTCCGTCTCGCTCAGATCGCGCGCCGGATGGTAATCGTAGCTCCAGGACCAGCAAGTCTCGTCGTCGATCGGAATCCAGAAGTGGCCGTGAATCGGATGATCGCCGCGCGGCGGAATGGCGGTAAAGCAAGGCATCACCCATTGCGTGATGCGCCAGTAGTAATTGCCGTTCTCGGCATTGCGACGGGCGCCGATCAGCAGACCGCCCTCCGATTCCACCACTTCGAACTTGACCTGGAAATCGTTCAGATTGTACTGGTTGCCCTTGGCGCCCTTGAACAGCGGATCCTTTTCCAGCGCACCGCTGTGCAGGAACGATACGTGGCTCGAATCGATGCCGCCTTCCATCGCCTGCAGGAAGTTGCATTCCTGGTGCCGCTTCGAAATGAAGCGCCGCTTCGGACTGACCATTGCAAATTCGTATTCCGGCAGCGGCGGTTGCAGTTCCGGCGGGCCCATATAGGTCCACAGGATGCCGCCGCGGTCGACCAGCGGATAGGATTTCAGCTTGATTTTTTCGCAGTAGCCGCTTTCCACCGGCTCCGACGGCACATCGACGCATTGGCCGGTGATGTCGTATTTCCAGCCGTGATACGGACAACGCAGACCGCTTTCCTCATTGCGGCCGAACCACAGCGACACGCCGCGGTGCGCGCAGAATTCATCGATCAGGCCGAGGCGTCCTTCGCTGTCGCGGAATGCGATCATCCGCTCGGACAACAGCTTGACCCGCACCGGCGGGCAGTCCGCCTCAGGCAGTTCCGTCGACATCAGCGCCGGTATCCAGTAACGGCGGAACAGGTCCCCCATCGGTGTGCCTGCGCCTGTTTGCGTAAGCAGTTCGTTTTGTTCCCGTTTCGTCATTTTTAAATCTCCTCCAAAGAGCAATAGCCAAAGCAAATTCTGTGATGCGGCGCTGCGGCCCGGAAGGCAGCGGCAATGGCTCCTCCGCATGTTCTTGTATGCGGAATGCTGTTCCTTTAACGACTTTTACGATATCATTATTAGCGCTGCGGTGTCAATGGCGCACCCCCGGCAGAAAGACGGCTAAAATCGCCGATGATCAACACAATCAAGCGCTGACAACGACTAACCATCATGACTGAAACGAAAGATTTCCATCTGCTGCATTTACTCGAACTCTGCGATAGCGCCGACGTCGCCCCCGGCTGCGCGACCAAGGTTGAAAAAAACGGCCTGACGCTGGCCGTGTTCAATCTTGAGAACCAGTTCTATGTAACCGATGATACCTGCACTCACGGCCCCGGTTCGTTGTCCGAAGGTTTTATCGAAGGAGATGTGATCGAATGCGATTTCCATAACGGCGCATTCAATATCCGTACCGGCGAGGTGGTCACTCCGCCCTGCATGATTCCATTGCGCACCTATGCGGTGCATGCGGTCGACGGCAAGATTTACATCGACCCCGATCAACCGGCGCTGTCGGCGTCGCCGCAATGCCCGAAGCTTCCCGCCTCGGGACGTTGATGACCGGCATCCCGCCTTCGGCCGGGATGCAACCCTTTATCCCTTCCGCAGTTCAACCGGCACGCAACACAATCAATGCGGTGCCGGCTACTCCCAGGCCGCCTGCCAGCAGGATCGGCGCGGTTAACTGTTGGCGCGAGCGGAACAGGATGATCGACAGAAACATGGTGACGAATACTTCCATCGAACTGATCAGCGCCACCCGCGAGATGGAACTGTAGCTCAGGGCGCTGAAATAGAGAATTTGCCCGGTCGAGCTCAATATTCCGGCGGCCAGCAGCCATGGATTGAAAGTCGTGAGCGCGCTGCGGATTGCATGGCGATAACTGTCGAGGAACCGGGCCGCTAACACGAAGACGACGGCGCCGACCATGGAGCCGAACATCGTGCCGAACGCAGGTTCGGGCATCAGCATCAATCCCTGTTTGCGCGCCACATAGCCGACAGCATAGGCAAGCGCCGATATGGGTCCGTAGAAAAATCCGATATTGGTCAACATCGTCACCAACGACTGCGCCGGACGCGGCGCGCCCGATTCCTCGCTCGGCGCGCGCGCTGTGAGCGATTGCTTCAGCAACACGGCAAAGCTCGAAAAAATCAGCAGCATGCCGATTATCGTCGGAGAATCGAGCGATTCGCCCAGAACCAGCACCCCGAGCATGACCGAGAACATCGGACTGAGCCGCTTGACGGCCGAAGCCCGCACCGCGCCGATATGCTGCACCGACGCATACCCGAATACCCGGCCGATGAAAATCGTCAGCACGCCGGCGCCGGCGAACCACAGCATGCCGAGCCGGTCAAGCCGGGGCCAACCGTCGCGCAACCCGAAAAAAATCCAGAGCATGGCGCTGATCGTCAGCGTTATCAGAATCGACAGGAACGCGCCGTTGTCCTCCCCCTTCGGGCCGGCGCCGCGCATGATGGTCACGTTGGCTGAAGCGAAACAGCAGGCCGACAGCAATGCCAATAATTCTCCCATGACGAACCAGCGCCCTTCCCGGCATCCGATTTAAAACACCGGGTTGATTAATATTGAAGCGCCCGGACCGCGGAGGCCGGCGCGCATTTGTGATTGAACGTCAGGGCGACAGCGAATGCAAAAACATGCACTGCTCAGGTCCCGTATTTCTCGAGGTCGTAACGGCGCGGCCTGAGCGTGCGGCAAATCTCGCGCACGAGTCCCGATTGCGGCAACGAAATACCGCAGTCCTGTGCCATGTCGGCGACGATTTCCATATCGTCCTGGGCCCATGCCATCGACTGGTTGCCCCAGTTGTCCAGCGCCCCGTTGACGGCGCTGCTGGTCAACAGCGCGGCGCGCAACGCCTCGATATCCACGCCGTAACGTTGCGCCAGCGCCAGCCCTTCGTGATTCGCAACCAGGCAGGCCCACAGGATCAGATTGTTGGCCGCCTTCGACACCTGCGCGGTGCCGACGCCGCCGCTATGCACGACATCGGACGAGTAGGCTGACAGCACCGGTTTCAACCGCTCTACGACTTCCTTGTCGCCGCCGACGAACGACAGCAGCGTACCGTCGTCAGCCGCCCTGCCGCCGCGGCAAACAGTCGAGTCAACTACATGAACGCCGCGCAAACCGGCTTGCGCCGCCAGTTCCTGCATGGTCTTCGGATGAATCGTGCTGAGCACTGCGATGATAGTGCCGCGCTGTACCCTGTCGAGCAGGCCGCCGGCCGCATTGAGAAGTTCACGCACTTCGCTGTCGTAGCCGACGCAGATCAGGATCACCTGCGATTCGATTGCCAGCGATGCCAGATCCGGGTACCAGTTGCCGCCGCGCGATTCAACTTCGGCGCGCCGCGTCTCGTTGCGCTCGCCGACGAGCACCCGGAATCCGGCGCGATTAAGATGGCCGATGATGGGCATGCCCATGCGTCCGGCGCCGATAAGTCCTACTGTTTGCATGCTGCATCCTCTGATTTTGTAGCGTTGGACGACGTGGCGCAAGCATTTCTGTTACAGCCTGCATTTCCGGCGTGGATCGCAGCATCGCGGAGCCGCTGTCCGCGCACTGCATCCTGTTCCTGAACGCACTGTCCCCATGCCTGGCAGCGGAACGCCGATCTCTCCGGATGACTTCGGCGTTGTCGATTTTCGTGCCGGCATTTGCTTTTATTTGCAGCCACTTGTTCTGATATATGGACCATCGGTCTATATATAAATACCAAGCGAATTTACCGATCGCCGTGAACGGTGTCAACAAAAATCGGAAAGCGCCGATGCAGAATCATGATGACCGCCTTTCTTCAAAACGCATTCGCGCTTGTTGCGATCGATCCGGAAGTCATTTCATGATCAAGCGCGTGGACAAAGACATGGCATTGGATAACCAAGGGCGTCTGACAAAATGCCGATGCAGACGTACATTTCTGTACGGCAAAGAGACGCAACGCGGCAAGCGGCATTTTGTCAGGCGCTCTAAATTCCTGTTGACACCGGCAAGGCCTGTGCCTATATTCCGATGTGTCAATATACAGACCGACGTTCCGCATACAGGAACACACCGCAAGTCTGAAGATATATAAAAAAGAGTCGCAAGACTCAACTCACATGTGAAGTTTACTGAAAAGGAGACATTTCAGTGGCAGCATTCAATCGTTCAATAGCGCTTGCCTCCGGCAGCCGCATACAGCATTGCCGCGCATCGAATCCCGTTGGATACCCCTTTTGCATGATGGCCGCCGGCATGCCGGCGGCATCGCGAAGACTGCAGCTCCCCGGGAAAATGGTTCGCGCCGGCATAGAGAAACATTGACCGGCCGGCGTTGCCCGATACGACTGCTTTGCAGCGATGAAAAGTTTCAACAATCAAAGAAATGACGGCAGGTTGACGTGAACCCGCCTATCAACGATCCATACTAAAACAGCCCGGCATCCGGGCCACAGGAGACCAGCCATGAATATCCGTTCGTTATGCCGTTTTCGGAATTTATCCGGAATCGGATTTGCATTTCTTCTGATACTGTCGTGTTCGGTTTTTGCACAGGGCAAGCCGAATACGGCGGATGTATATATGTACAAAGGGGCCGATCGGGAAAAACGTCTGCTCGAAGGCGCCCGCAAGGAAGGCACGGTTGCCATTTACACGTCGCTCAACCTGAAGGACTCGGTACCGATCACCGAGGCGTTCGAAAAAAAATACGGAATCAAGGTTTCGATGTGGCGCGCCAGCAGCGAGAAGGTGCTGAATCGCGCAGTCACCGAAGCGCGTGCCGGCCGGTTTACGCCGGACATACTGGAAACCAACGGCCCGGAAATGGAAGCGCTGTATCGTGAAAAATTGCTGTCCGAGTTTTACAGTCCGTCGTTCAAGGATATTCCGGCAGTCGCGTTTCCGGCGCACCGGCACTACGTCGCCGACCGCTTCAATTTTTTCGTCATCGGCTACAACACCAACCTGGTCAAGCCGAACGAAGTGCCTGACAGCTACCAGGACCTGCTGAATCCGCGCTGGGCCGGCAAGATCGGCATCGAGGCCGGCGACAGCGACTGGTTTGCAGCGGTGGTCAAGAGCATGGGCGAGAAGGAAGGCCTGGCTTATTTCCGCAAACTGGCCGAAACCCATCCGCAACTGCGCACCGGCCATACGCTGATGGCCGAACTGCTGGCGGCCGGCGAAATGCCGATTGCGGCGACCGTCTACAACCAGAACGTCGAGCGCCTTCTCCAGAAAGGCGCGCCGGTCAAATGGAAAGCGATCGCGCCGAC
>JAQGLW010000103.1 GCA_028292665.1 Herminiimonas sp. | reverse complement strand
CAATCAGATTTTCGCCGGCATGATGCCGTACATGCTGATCGTGATCCTGTGCATGATCTTCATGTATCTCTGGCCGGGCATGACGTTATGGCTGCCTAATTATCTCTATGGTGCCGGCTGATTTTGTTACGCTGCGCTCCCGGACATCAAACCGGGAGTGAAAAATGGAAGTGAAAAAACAGAAAAGCCACACCTAGTTGACGATGCGGCTTCCGATCAGATTCGTTCAGCGTGGATGACAATGTCTATCCAGTTTTTTTCACCAAAAGCCGCCATATCCCTACACCCGCTATAACCACTAGAACGATGATACAGGCAGCAAGTCCTAGGACATTTTGGCCTGGCGTCAACCCCTCACCATCAAGAGGCGGCACAATCATCTGGTTATTATTCATTTTGTCCTTATTTATTACTTTAATAACAACATTTCTTACTTTAATAATAACACTTCTTTTTGCGCCTCCTGAATTTCCCATTTCCCTTGCGCGGCGGCGTTCGTTTCTTGGTCATGGCGAGCCACCCTTCCCCCGGAATCGCCAAGTCATGACCACGCGGCTGTATAACCAATGGATTCCAAGCAAGGTCGATCGGCCTTGCCGGACGCCGGCAGCGCTGCAATTGTTGCTCCGGGCTTGATCGCATGTTCCTTGGACAAGGAGCTTTGCCTATATCCTCTTTGCAGATACAAATTCATGACCTATAAATAAGTATGCAAGGCTCGCTTGCAGTAGTACGTTTGGCGTTACGAGGAGAGCATGATGTTCCTGAGAAAGCGTGTTGCGGTGGATCGTGACCCATCAAACGCCCGCAGTCTGAAAACTGCCTTTAGCGGAGTGACATTTCAGCGAGCAGGAACGCATAGCTTAGGCGCCCAAGCCATCGGCGCGGTGGCATTTGGCGCCCTCGCAATGGGGGTCGTCGCAATAGGACGACTTGCAATCGGCCGCGCCCGCATACGCCGGCTTGAAATCGACGAGATTGTCGTTCACAGGCTGCGCGTCATGCAGCCATTGAAGACATCGTCAGCGGCATAGAGCCGTGAGAGCCTATCGTCAGGAAAGCACCTTGTTCATGAGTTCGCCTCATGCATTGGACTGCCCAAGCCAAAACGACCCGCTCACTGCTGGCGAAAACCGTACCCTTCCCCCCCATCATTTATTCGTCTGACCTGTTGTGGAGCGCCGCCATGAAAACCGCTCGTATCAGCTCACTCATTCGGTGGGTCATGATTCTAATAGCGGCATTGTCTTTCGCGTCGTGCGGAGGCAGCAGCGGCGATCCTGCCGTTGCGACTGTCTTCAATACAAACCGCTCTGTGGCGGATAACGCATTCACGGCAACGCTGACCGGAGCGCAAGAGGTTCCGTCGAACGCCAGCGTGGCCATCGGTGCGGGAACCGTGATTATCGACCCGAATACGCGCCTGCTGAGGGCGACCGTAACCACGACCGGGATGACTGGCATAGCTGCGCATATTTACGAGTCGCCGCCCGGAACGTCCGGTCCGATCGTTTTTCCTCTGGGCGAGACATCGGCGGGTAGCGGAATCTGGACCACGCAAGCGACGCTCACCGATGCACAGATCAACACTCTCCGAGCCGGCAATTACTATTTCAACGTACTCAGCGCGGCCAATCCCGGTGGTGAAATTCGCGGACAGATCCTGTCCCGGCTGTCGACGCCCGCTGAAAGCGGGGCCGCCGGAGTCGGAACCACTGTGGCCAGCACTACGGCGGCAACCGTGTTCAAGAATGCGCTGACAGGCACGCAGGAAGTCCCGCCTGCTTCAACCACCGCTACGGCGATCGGGACCGCAGCTGTCGACAACATCGCGAAGACACTCACGGTAGCCGTCAACACAACGGGTATCGCAGGTACTGAAGCACATATTCACGAGGCCGCGCCGGGCCTGAACGGCCCGATAGTTTTTCCATTGGCACAGACATTCGGCGGCAGCGGGATCTGGTTTACAAAGGTGAATCTGACCGATATCCAGTTCAACTCAATCATGGCCGGCAACTATTACCTTGAAGTCCACAGCGTCGCTTTTCCCAATGGGGAAGTTCGTGGACAGATCGCGCAGCTGCACAGGAGATCACGGTTAAATGACTGCCGGTTCGGCGGCTTTGGATTCGACGACTGCACATTTGACGGCGCCGGGTTCTTTATCGGATTCGGATTCGATGGCTTTGGAACGAACGGCTTCGGAATCGGCGGCTCCGGATTCGATGACTTCGGCGCCATTAACAGCGGAACGAACAACACCGCCATCGGCGGCGGCACAGGCACAATAGGTTCGGACACGCCTGCTCCCGGAATTTTTTTCTAGGGCGCGAAGCGAATAAACATTAAAAGAAACAAGCCATGCTGAAGTCTTGGGAGACATAGCGGCGATTGCGCCACGTTCCCAACCGGCTGATTGCCTCAATGCTGAAGATCATCTCCCGGCATCTCCGTCAGCAAGTCCGACATATCTTCCGCATGCTCCTCTTCCACCGCCAATATTTCTTCCATCAAACGGCGGCTGGTCGGGTCCTTGTCCCCAAAATAACGGATCATTTCACTATAGCTGTCGATCGCAATGCGCTCGGCCACCAGGTTTTCCTTGATCATGTCGGTCAGTAATCCGGCTTCCACATATTCAGCGTGGCTGCGACTGGTCAAGCCCTCCGGTGAAAAGTTCGGCTCGCCGCCCAATTGGACGATCCGTTCTGCAATCCGGTCGGCATGGCCTTGTTCGTCATTGGAATGGTCCAGGAATTCGTCCGCCACGCTCTGCGAGTTGATGCCTTTTGCCATGAAATAGTGCCTGCGGTAACGCAGCACACAGATAATTTCCGTCGCCAGCGCTTCGTTCAACAGTTTCAATACCGTGTCGCGATCGGCTGCATAGCCCTCTGTGACTGCGCCTTCTTCGATATGCCGGCGCGCCCGGCTGCGTATGGTCTGTATGTCGCTCAAAAAAGTAGGTTCGCTCATGTAGTTCTCCGTCAAGGTCGTTCAAATCAGCCGGCCGGCTTCTTTGCGGTGGATGCCGCCCTGCCTTCGATCATTCCGTGCAAGTGCGCGGCGGCATTCCGGATGTCATGATATTTGTATTGCCCTGCCCTGCCTTCCGCCGCTAGCACTCCGCAACGGTGGATGTCTTTAAAATCGCCGTAAGGAAATTTATATTTTCCTTTGGAATCATCGTTCTCGTCCGGATCGATTCCGAGATGCCATTTTGCATAGTCGGCGAGATCGTGCCGGCGGATAAATTCATTTTCTTGCTGCGCGGAAGGCTGATGTTCGCTCCACGCGTCTCGTTCATCGGCAACGACGCGGCCTTCGTTGATCAGCGTTTTCGCGTAGTCGAATGCGGTCTGGTTCAGTTTGACTGTCATGACCGGCTCCTTGTTTCGATATTCCTGCATCGGTTATCGATAAGAGTGCGGCAACACGTATTTTGTTCTGCCTGTCGGCGCTTGATTTGCGATGTGCGGTCAGTGATGTTGCCCGCATTCCACGATGAATCGTCGAATGCGGGCAACATGCGCATGGCGCAGACGCCAATCGCATGGGCGATGTGCGCTACGGCAATGCCAAACGCAGTCGCGGCGCTCGACCGGTTTCCTAATGCCCGATCATCCAGGGTCGGGCCGGAGACGCCGGCTTGTGTTCGTGTCCATGGCCGTGATGCCGATGCGACGCGCGGGGATCATGCGGCTCAGGCGCTGAAATCCTGTGCACTACTTCCGGCGCATGTGCGCTCTTCTCGTTGCGCGCGTGTGCGATCCGGTCGGTGCCCGACATCAGGTTCAGTTGCGTTGCGCAGAGCCGCCGCTGCGCCGGCGTCCCGCATTGAGGGCAGGACGCCGGCGCGTTCGACTCGGCCATAGGCCGCCGCTGTTCAAATGGACCGCAGTCATCGCAGACATAGTCATAAGTGGGCATGCTTTTCCTTTCACCTCGGGGAAAACCGGCGCTGCCGATTCTTCCGTGTTCGCTTGCGTGCCGGTCAATTTGCCCGCGCCAGGTCTCCGCCGGCGACGCGCTTGCTCGGACCGCCGGCATTGGGCCGGATGTCGAAGTCGAACATCGCCGTCGGGATGTACAGCGAAACGCAGGCATTGGGGATATCCACCACCCCGCTCACGCGCCCTTCCACCGGCGCGGTGCTCAGGATCGTATAGACCTGTTCGCCGCTATAGCCGAATTTCCGGAGATAGTTGATCGCATGCAGACATGCCCGCCGATAAGCGAGGGTGACGTCGTTGTAGCGCTGCTCTCCGTTGTCGTCCACTGAAATCCCCTCGAACACCAGGAACTCCGAATAACGCGGCTCGACCGGTCCAGGCTGGAACATCGCCTGGGTAATGCCATACATGTTGCAGCCGCCCTTGATCAGGTCGACGTGGAAGTCGATCCATCCACCCATTTCGATCGCGCCGCAGAACGTGATTTCTCCGTCTCCTTGCGAGAAGTGGAAATCGCCCGTCACCAGACCGGCGCCCTTGACGTACACCGGCAGATAGACGCGGCTGCCGCGCGAGAGATTCTTGATGTCGCAGTTGCCGCCATGCTCGCGCGGCGGAATGGTGCGCGCGCCTTCCATGGCCGCAGCCTTGAGTTGCTCCCCTTTCAAGCTGCCGAGGATGACGCCGGTCGGGTCGGGCGGCAGCGCGAGAGGCGGTACGCGGTCCGGGCTGGTGGCGATCAGGGCTCTTTCGCGGGCATTCCATTTGTCGAGCAGTTCGCGCGACGGCAGGCAGCCTATGATTCCGGGGTGCGTCAGGCCGGCAAACCGGATGTTGGGGATATGGCGCGATGTAGTGTAGACGCCGTGAAAATCCCAGATCGCTTTTTTCGGCTCCGGAAACACATCCGTTAAAAAGCCGCCGCCATTCTGTGTGGAGAAAATGCCGGTATAGCCCCACTCCTGATCCCGGAACGGTCCGATGTCGAGAATGTCGACAACCAGTATGTCGCCCGGCTCCGCGCCGTCGACGCCAACCGCCCCGGAGAGATGGTGACAAGGCAGCAGGTTGCAATCGCGGACGTCATTGGCGCTGTCGTCGTTCTTGATCTGGCCGCCTGTCCAATCGAAACACTCGATGCGGAATTCGGCTCCCGGCTTGACCGTGGCTACCATCGGCGTATCGGGATGCCAGCGGTTGACGATGACCGGGTCAGGTTGCTTGTCTGCCGCCTTGGAGCGGTCGATGCTGATGATAGTCTGGGGCATGGCTGTTACCTCCTCGAATAAGTAAGCGTGGTTGGAGTTGCGTTGTTAGGTGACGGCGGGAACCTGGCCAGGAATCGTGCGCCGGGCAGCCGCCCCCTGCCTTGATCCCCCTTTGATGCGCAAAGCCTGTTCTACGGTGGATGCGGGTCCGTGTGTCATGATTGCCTGTGCCTAGATAGTCAGGTAAGAATGAACCTTGTGCCGGTCCAGGTCCGCGCGCAGGCTTTGGTAGACGAACTGGCCCCGTTCCATCACGAAGAAGCGGTCCGCTATTTCGACTGCGAAGCTCAACATCTGCTCCGATACCAGGATAGCCAACGGGCGCTCGGCCTTGATCCGGTTAAGCGTGCGCGCGATCTCCTTGATGACCGAGGGCTGGATGCCGTCGGTCGGCTCGTCCAGCAGCAGCAGCTTCGGTTCCGAAACCAGTCCTCGTGCAATCGCCAGTTGCTGCTGCTGCCCTCCCGACAGGTTGCCGCCGCGCCGACGCCGCATTTCCGCGAGCACGGGGAAAAAGGAATAAATGTAGTCGGGAACAATTTTTACCTTGGCGTTCTCCATTCCCGTGAGGATGTTTTCCTCCACGGTCAGGTAAGGAAAGATCATGCGGTTCTGCGGCACGAAGGCCATGCCCAGCGCCACCCGCTCATAGCTTTTGCGATGCGTCGCATCGGCGTTGCCGAATCCGATCGTCCCGCCCTGGGCCGGGAGCATGCCGATCAGGGTCTTGAGCAGTGTAGTTTTTCCCATGCCGTTGCGTCCCATGATCGCGACGGTTTCACGTTCGCCCACGGTCAATCCCATGTCGCGGATGACATGGCTTTCGCCGTAGTACACGTTCAGGTGTTCGACATTCAGCATGGATTACACCCCCAGATACACTTCGATCACTCTCGGATCCGCCTGCACCTCGTCCATGCTGCCTTCGCTCAGAAGCTTGCCCTGATGCAGCACGG
>JAQGLW010000056.1 GCA_028292665.1 Herminiimonas sp. | reverse complement strand
ACAAAATCAGCCGGCACCATAGAGATAATTAGGCAGCCATAACGTCATGCCCGGCCAGAGATACATGAAGATCATGCACAGGATCACGATCAGCATGTACGGCATCATGCCGGCGAAAATCTGATTGATCGTGACATGGGGCGGCGACACTCCTTTTAGATAAAATGCCGACATCGCCACAGGCGGTGACAGGAAGGCAGCCTGCAGATTGACGAATACCAGGGTGCCCCACAGGATCGGGTCGATGTTAAAGTGCTTTAGCATCGGCAAAAAAATGGGTACGAAAATAACGATGATCTCGGTCCACTCCAGCGGCCACCCGAGGATGAAGATGATGGCCTGGGACAGCAGCATGAACTGCAGCGGAGTCATGTTCAGCGACAGTACCCATTGCTCCACGAGCGCCTGTCCGCCAAGGATGGCGAACACGGCGGAAAATATGGCCGATCCGACGAACAGCCAGCACACCATCGCCGTTGTCTTCGCCGTCAGGAACACCGCCTCCTTGACCTTTTTCCAGTTCAGGGTGCGGGCATGGATTGCCAGTATGAAGGCGCCGGCGGCTCCGACGGCGGCAGACTCGGTTGCAGTCGTGATACCGAACAGGATCACTGCCAGCACCAGAAATGTCAGCAATCCAAGCGGCAGCGTTGACGAGATCAGGAGCTTGAGAAGTTGGAACAGCTCACCTCCCATGCTCCAGTAATAATAGGAAAGCACCAATGCGCAGACTGCTACCGTGATCCAGTAGTAGGTGTAGAACTGCGGCGCTGGTCCGGCCTCCGCAGGTGTACTGTTCTTGGCGCGAAGCTCGGCGTTGCCCATTTCCTGAAGGCTTTCGGACTCGGTGCCTGCCGGCTTGGCGGCCTCTGGCGTCTGATCGCTTCCCAATGCCTGCGGCATCTCGTCAGCAGAGCCGGATTTGGCAGCCGGCTCGTCAGCCGGCTGCACCTCCATGGCGACCGGGGGCGCGGGTGCTGCGTCGGGCTGCTGATGGATCACCACGTACCACCAGATACCCCACAACGTCAGCACCGTCATCGCCAGCGGAACCATCGCAGCCAGCAGATTCTTGACGAGCATGGAATAGCTTACATGCGCGCCATTGGATGATATGCCCAACGCTTTGGCCGGAGCCGCTACCGCGGCAAGCAGGGCAAATAACATCTTGCGCGAATAGAGCTGCTGCAGCCGTGCCAACCAGGGCTCGACGGAAATCCTGGTCTTGCTTTCCGGCAGGCGTGGCGCAATTTTTGGATTGATCAGCGCCCAGCCGATGATGTACAAGAGATACAGGAACGCGAGAAAAAATCCGGGGAACATGGCCGAGGCATACAGCTTGACCACCGACTGGCCGGCGACCGCTGCATACACGATGATCATGACTGACGGGGGAATAAGAATGCCCAGCGTGCCGCCGGCAGTGATCACTCCTGCAGCAAGGCGGGTGTCATATCCGGCCTTCAGCATCGGATTGAACGAGATCACGCCCATTAGAACGACTACCGCCCCGACCAGCCCGCTCGCGATGCCCCAAAATGTGCACACAATCAACGATGCCACGGCAAGAGATGCGGGCACGCGGCGGAATGCAAGCTGGAAACTGTAAAACATCTTGTCCACCAACGCGCCACGTTCCATGACGTAGCCCATCAGCACGAACAGCGGGATGGAAATCAGCACGTCGTTGGTCATGGCCCCATAGGCCCGCTGAACCATCAGATCAAAGATCTTGTTGTGGACCCATGACTGGGAAGGATCATAGAATGCAATGAATCCGAACGCCGTCCCCAAGCCCATCAGTGTGAAAGCGGTGGGAAAACCCAACAGGATAACCACCACGATGAGCGCAAGCATCAACAGCCCGAGCGCGGGATCGCTCATAGTTTCGCTCCATCGCCCATGCCGCGCTGTTTCGCTGCTTCGTCGATCGAACGGGCTCGTTCTATCGCCAGCGTCCGTGCCTCTTCATCGACATATTCGCTGTCGGCGAGTTGTTGCTCGATCACATCGATCTCTTCCGCATCCTTAAGCCGCGCCGGCCATTTCCCGGTTTTCAGGCATGCGATGCAGCGTACCATCTCCGCCAAACCTTGCAGCATCATCAGAACACCGGCGATTGGAATCACCGTCTTGAAATGGTAAACGGGCGGGCCGTTCGCGGTCGTGTTGGAGTGCTCCAGAATCCGCCACGAATCGCTTGCGTACTCGTAACCCGCATATATCAATGCGAGAATCCCGGGGCAAAAGAACACCAGGTACAGCGCGAGGTCGAGCGCGGCCTGGGTCCGTGGCTTCATGCTGCTGTACAAAAAGTCGCCGCGCACATGTCCATTCTGCGCCAGCGTGTAAGCGCCGCACATCATGAACATCGTTCCATACACGATGTTGCTTGCATCGAAAATCCACGCTGTCGGCGCATTCAGGATATAACGCTTGAATACCTCGCCGCAAACCACGAGCATCAGGAACACGATCAGCCAGGAAGTCGCTTTGCCGGCCCAGGTACTGATGCGATCGACCGCGAAAAGCAATGATTGCACTCTCATCGATTGCCTCTTGTTCAAAACAACGAGCCTGGTTTAACAGGACACTTCCCGGCCTGCAAGCCTGGGAGAGTGTCCGATGTCCTTATCTCAGGACTTCTTCGTCGCGGGCTTTTTTGCCCCGAAGTAATGATTGAAGGCCATGCGCCGGCTGACGTTGGTGTCCATGTCCCAGCGCACTGCGCGCTCGGCGAATTTTTTCTGAGATTCGACGATTTCCTTGAAGAGCGGATTTTCTGCGGCCTTTTTATCCGCGACCTGGTCGTAGACTTCAAGCTGTTTTTGCAAAATCGAATCCGGCGTCTTATAGAACTTGACGTTGTCTTTGGTTTGCATCTCGATGTAGTCCTTCGAATAACGATCGACCGCCTTCCATGACATATCGGCTGACGCAGCTTCTACCGCATTGGCAATAATTGCCTTGATTTTGGGCGGCAACGCGTCGTACTTGGTCTTGTTGAACGTGATCTCGAACTGTTCGGCATTCTGGTGGTAACTCTGCAGCATGCATACCTTCGAAACATCAGGGAAACCGAGCACGCGGTCGGAACTGGCGTTGTTGAATTCCGCCGCATCGAGCAGGCCGCGATCCATGGCGGAAACGATTTCGCCGCCCGGAAGAGCGTTGACTGCAGCGCCCATGCCCTGGAACACGTCGATCGAAATGCCGACGGTACGGTATTTGAGTCCCTTCAAGTCTTCCGCTTTGGTGACCGGCTTCTTGAACCAGCCCAGCGGCTGCGTCGGCATCGGGCCATATGGGAAAGACACCACATTAGCGCCGATCGATTGATACAGTTTCGCGAGCAGTTCCTTGCCGCCGCCATATTTGTGCCATGCCAGCAGCATGTTGGCATCCATGCCGAAGCCGGGGCCGGATCCCCACAGCGCGAGCGCGGTGCTCTTGCCGTAGTGGTAGACCATCACGCCATGGCCGCCATCCAGCGTTCCCTTGGATACCGCTTCCAGCAGGCCGAAAGCCGGCACCACCGCGCCGGCAGGCAGCACATCGATCTTCAGTTCGCCGCCGGTCATGTCGTTCACTTTCTTGGCGAAGTCGATAGCGTATTCGTGGAAGATGTCCTTGCTCGGCCAGGTACTTTGAAAGCGCATCTGAGTGGGAGTCTGCGCGGTGGCGATCATCGGAAAGCCAAGCGCAGTCGCTGTGCCGGCCGCCGCCTTGCCAAGAAATCCGCGACGGGTCGATGCGGGCTGTTCAGGTGTTTTTTTTCCGGTCTTTTTCATGAATTTCTCCTCTATGGCTGCGTTGGGCTGGACTGGCTGCTGTATTGCGAGGATGGAGATTGATCAATCATTGATCATTCGGCCAGCAGGACCACTAAGAAAAATCAAATAAAATGAACTAGAAAGCTTAACTTTCCAACCGCACTGCAACATAGGAATCCATCGAAAATGGATACACGCGGGTCTCGACCGGCAGCAACGGCAACTTGCGCTCGCAGCTGTATTCTTGTTCATCCGCAGCGGCTATAGCATTCGAATCGTCAAAAAGCTGCATCGTCAACCTGGTGCGGCTTTTTTGTTTTATCCGGGAATGCGATCACCGTGCCAACCGGACGCAGCAGCGGCACCATGTTCATGTACCGCATCCGGTCAAAGTGCTCCTGATTCTTCAGCCGGGTGATCTCCGGCACCCACCAGGGGATTTTTTGCGTGCCGTCTAGCCAGTTCCGGATGGTGCGCTCGGACCGGCGCAGCCGCTTGGCGGTTTCCTTGATCGGAATCGAAGCGACATAATGGGAAAATTCATTCGGATTACCGTACCGCAGATTTGGAAAACGCATGGAGCCTCCCTGGGTAAGTGAAAAGGCCGCCCAGTATCGGCGGCCTTTGTTTCTGGAGCAATGTTTGAGGTTTTTCGGGTAGTACCTGATTTCGCAATCTTGGTAGTTTCGGCATACTATTGCGTTCAATGTGATCGAATTGGAAGGGCCTTTTAAGAATTTTTTGTTTTCGGATGTTGCGTTTGCTCGACATCGATATCTGTTGCGCTGGTGCGCACTGCGAGCGCAACACCATTTAGCTCAATATCTTTTGTAGAGGTGGACGAGTGTTGCGCATACACAGATCGCTTATCTGCGCGCACTCTGTGGATTTGCACCGAAATCTGTGCAAGAAGTGATTCGTCATTAAGGCACAGCGGACATCTTCCACACCGATCAGGGCCGTCAATTCACCAGCCTGGAGTTCACACACCTGCTCAAGGACAACAACATCAGCATGACCGGTAAGACTACTGGCGCGACAACGTGTTCAGTTCTCTAGCGCAAGGTCGCCATTTCATGCTGTATTTCACATTGGCGGCATCTTGTCGAATTTTGGCAGGGCTGGATCAAGGTGATCCCAAACGTAGCCGCGCACGCCGTATGTCACCACTTGCGGCTTGTATCGGCTTGGATCATCGAGGCTTGCGGCGTGCACGGTAAACAGATCAGGCATGGCCGAAAACGTCAGGTACACTGGCGCTCCGCAGGTGGGGCAGAAGGCGTGCGTCTTTACATTGCCGCTATCACCAACCATGTCCCAACGCTTCGCTTCGCCTTTGAGTTTCACGCTCTTCTTGCTCGGGAAGGTCAGATAGGATCCGTGTCCGGTACCGCTCGTGTGCTGACAGTCACGACACTGGCAGTCGTTCATAAACATCGGTTGATCAGATATTTCATAACGGATCGCGCCGCAGGCGCATCCGCCAGTGTAAGCCTTGCTCATTTCTTTTCTTCCCTTATAAAGTGCTGTTGGACCACTAATACTTTGAGGGCATCAAGCTTCTTTGCCCACCCGGTTTCACATCGATTACCTCATTTTTATTGCGTCAGTCCTGCTCGTCCGCAATGGCGCCGATGCTTGGGACAACCTTCTTCCAACCGTCGCCCATGGTCTTGAAAGCAGAATCGTTCTTCGGTGTGACAAAGCCGGAATGAACAAGGCGAAGGCGCGTTCCGTTTTCAACCCTGGTAAGGATCCATGTGACTACAGTGTCCAGACATGAGCCGTATCCGATGTTTCCTTTGTGTCCGCCTTTCCAGACATAGACGAAGCGTTCGTTCGGTATCACCTCCAACACCTGGCAGTGAATGGTTCCGTCCCACGCACCGGCAGGTCTCGTCTGGAACGTGAAGTGCTTGCCCTTCACCGGCTCGAATCCCTTCGGCGTCATCAACCAGCGTGCGATCAGTTCGCCGGTGGTCAGCGTTTTCCAGATTGTCTCCGGCGCATGTGGGAAGACCTCGTCAACCACAATGTCTTGCGTATCGGACTTCAAAGCGGCGTCATTCATGGATCGATCTCCTTCAGTAGGGTTTTTAGGTTGGCAAACCGCTCGCGCCAGAAGACACCGTAATGGCTCATCCAATCGACTAGCGGCTCTAGTCCTTCAGGCTGAGCCCGATAATAGACATTCCGGCCCTCGGGTCGCTCGGCGACCAGGCCGGCCTGCTTCAATGACTTAAGGTGTTGGGAGATGGCGCCCTGCGTCACTCCGCTCCCTCGCGTTAACTCGACCACAGTAATCTCATTGGACTCTACGATCCGCTCGAACACTGCTCGCCGAGTGGGATCGGCAAGCGTGCGTATGACAGTGTTGATGGTGGCGGCTTCA
>JAQGLW010000006.1 GCA_028292665.1 Herminiimonas sp. | reverse complement strand
CCGCATCGATCTGGTCGTAGGCCTTGGCTTCGCCGCCGAATTTCTTCGACAATACCGTCGCAATCGCCGCCGTCAGCGTGGTCTTGCCATGATCGACGTGGCCAATCGTGCCCACATTCACGTGCGGCTTGGTCCGCTCAAACTTGCCTTTTGCCATCTTAGACTCCTAACGATTTGATGAGAATGTTCAGGCACGCGCCCGACCGTCTTGCTGATAACCCAGATAAAACCAAAATCCGTGGTGCCCTTTACGTGGATTGAACACGTGGCCTCTCCCTTACCAAGGGAGTGCTCTACCACTGAGCTAAAAGGGCATAACTGCTGTCCGATGCCCTATCTGATACGGCACGTCCAACTTGAAAACTGGAGCGGGTGAAGGGAATCGAACCCTCGTCATAAGCTTGGAAGGCTTCAGCTCTACCATTGAGCTACACCCGCGAGGGCGACTACCTCAGCCACACATCTGTTACTAAACTACCCTCGCACTACTTGATTTGCCAGGGACAGGAGCAGCATTACCACGAACTCAGCTCCACAATTCCCGAACTTCCTGGTGGAGGGGGCTGGATTCGAACCAGCGTACTCGTAAGAGGGCAGATTTACAGTCTGCTGCCATTAACCACTCGGCCACCCCTCCGCAGGGAACCCCAAACTATATTCGAGAGAGCTCCTTGTGTCAATCAAAAAGTGCTCTGCCGACTCGTTTTTACGTACGCTAAATTGAAGTGACCGGCGGCAGCAAAGCTAATTCAGCGTTTTAAAAAATTAATTTTAAGTCGCGTCAGAGCGTCGAATTCATTGCAGGGTCAATGAATTCGACGCCCTGCCGCTCCAAGGCATGGGAAAACAGCGCGACCAGTGGCTGATACGAGGTTGAATAGTTGCTTGAAAAAAACAATAAGCAAGCATAAGCCGCATGGCAAAAACCGTCGAATTGACAATTTCACAAGTTCGCCAATTTGGGAAATCGCATCAAAACCGCGTTTCGCGCGCCGCACGCAGAAAATTGTCGAGAATAGGCGTGCAATCGAGCAACTCGTCGCCGCCCATATAATGAAATTCCGGATGCCACTGCAGTCCCATTACAAAACGTGCCTTGCGGTAACGGATCGCTTCGATGATATTGTCGGCGCCGGAAACCGCTTCGACCGTCAAGTCGCGCCCCAGCTCCTTGACTGCCTGATGATGAATCGAATTGACCAGCGGCGCCGATTGCGACTTGAACATGGGCGCAAGCGACGATCCCTTGGGAAAGTGAATAATGTGACGGTGATTGTCGTACAAGTCATTGACGTGTTCGATCGCAGTCGGCACATCGGACGCAATATCCTGATAAAGCGTGCCCCCGAACGCAACATTGATCAACTGGCAACCGCGGCAAATGCCGAGTACCGGCTTGTCGGCTTCGACGAATTCGTGCAGCAGCTCAAGCTCGTACATGTCGCGCGCACGGTCTCCGCTCCATTCGGGACGCGTGGCCGATTCCGAATAGCTTTGCGGCGCCACATCGGCCCCGCCTTGCAGCACCAGCCCGTCGAGGTGTTTTGCATAATCGCGCAAGCGGATATTGCTCGGGTGCAGCAAACCGTTATTGTTGACGGTCGGAATCATGAACACCAGCACGTCGCGCGACATCACCCATTGCGCGATCGATTCTTCCAGATATTGCAGCGTTTTGCTGCGCAGCCCGGTGGCGCCGGACTCGGGATGATAAATACGCGCGGAGACGCCGATTTTCAAAGTGCGCTGCATGATGCGGCGGCCGATCTGGCCTGACAGCGCCTGATAACGCGCAACGAGGATGCGCCACGTCAGCCCCCACGGCGTCTCGGTGGGCTCGAGATAACGTGACGGGCCGGTGTCTGTGCCTGCCGGGTTGATGTCTTTGCGGCGTGCCGCCGCGCCGGCGACAGGACCGGTACGAGGGATTTCTCCTGCGGAAACGCCTGGTTTGATGCCATTCGGGGCGGCGGGATCGTAAATGTCGGACATGGTATCGAATAGAAAAGTCAAAAACTGCATTGCCAGCGCCTTGGGCAGACGGAATAATAGCGGCCGCACTGACAGAAGCTTGAAACAAAACAGGATGAACCAATCAAACAAGTGGTGCAATTAGCACCGGCTCAAGCGCAGCAATAAAATCTGAAATGGCAGTCGAATTAAATACCGGGCATGCCGGCGATATCGATGGCCCGATGATCAATTCGCGTCGATCAAGTCAGGTCGGATTCGTGCATCCTGATGTCAGACAAGCTTTATCGCAAACAATTTCGTCGTGCCCGAAAAATGTTCCTGCCGCGTCGATGATGTAATAGTTTTACAGGTATTCCGGATACGATGGCAGCAGATACGAATGATCAATCCTCTTTCAGCCGGCAAAGAACAATGACGACCGCTCCACCCCGCATCCTGATTCTGTACGCCCATCCTGCGCCGCATCGTTCGCGAGTCAACCGGCGCCTGGTCGAAGCTGCCCGGTCGGTGCCCAATGTACTTTTGCATGATCTTTATGAGACCTATCCGGATTTCGATATCGACGTACCGCGCGAACAGGCGCTGCTGGCCGACGCCGACCTGGTGGTGTTTCAGCATCCGATCCAATGGTATGGCATGCCCGCGCTGCTGAAAGAATGGGTCGATCTGGTGCTGGAACTCGGCTGGGCTTACGGGCCGGGCGGCACCGCACTGCAAAACAAGGATTATTGGCTGGTGGCAACCGCCGGCGGCGCACACGAGTCGTATCGGGAAAACGGCCATCATCGGCATCCGTTCTCCGCTTTTTTACCGCCGTTCCGGCAAACCGCCGAACTATGCGGCATGCGCTGGCTGCCGCCGTTTATCCTGCATGGCGCGCGTCAGGTCGACGATGAAACAGTGGCAACGCATATCGCGCACTATCGCGAGCGGCTGGTCACTTATCCGGACTGGCCGGAATTCGCGGGCGCCCATCGCGACGACATCATGCAAGATCAATTGAACTAGCCGGAATCGACCATTCAAAGGCATTGCCGGGCATTGCACAGGAAGCCCCATGGAACAGACTCTGTTGTTGAACGCATTGATTTATCTGGCGGCCGCGGTGGTTGCGGTACCGGTTGCCAAACGCCTGGGACTGGGCGCGGTGCTCGGTTATCTGCTGGCCGGAATCGCGATCGGCCCCTGGGGCTTGCGCCTGATTAACGAAGTGGAAGACATCCTGCATTTTTCCGAATTCGGTGTGGTGCTGCTGCTGTTCCTGATCGGACTGGAACTCGATCCGAAGCGCTTATGGTCGTTGCGCCGGCCGATTTTCGGATGGGGCGGCGCGCAAGTGGGCCTGGTCGCCGCCGCGTTATGCGGAGCCGGATTGCTGCTGGGCGTGGACTGGAAAACCGCGTTGATCGCATCGCTCGGACTGTCGCTGTCATCGACCGCGATCGCATTGGCGACTCTGGACGAGCGCAATCTGATGGCGACGCCTGCCGGTTCGGCCGGATTCGCCATCCTGCTGTTTCAGGATATTGCCGCCATTCCGATGATCGCCGCGATTCCCGTACTCGGCGTGGCGGCGACGCAAGGCAGCGGCCAGGGCTGGCTCGGTGCGCTGAAGGTGGCGGCGGTGATTGCGGCATTGATTGTCGTCGGGCGCTACCTGATCCGCCCGGTGCTGCGCGTCATCGCCAAGACCGAAATGCGCGAGATCTTCACGGCGTTCGCGCTGCTGCTGGTGATCGGCATCGGCCTGCTGATGCAGTGGGTCGGGATGTCGATGGCGCTCGGCACTTTTTTGGCCGGCGTACTGCTCGCGGAATCCGAATACCGGCATGCGCTGGAAAGCGATCTGGAACCGTTCAAGGGCCTGCTGCTCGGCTTGTTCTTTATCGCAGTCGGCATGTCGGTCGATTTCGGCGTATTTCTGGCGCAACCTTTTTTGATCATCGGTTTGGTTGCCGCTTTTCTGATCATCAAGATCGGTGTGCTGTACGGGTTGAGCAAGCGTTTCGATATCCCGCGCGGCGAGCAGGCTTTTTTTGCCTTCCTGCTGTCGCAAGGCGGCGAATTCGCATTCGTGGTGTTTGGCGCAGCCGCGACCGCCCGCGTGTTCACGCCGGAAATTTCTTCGATCCTGGTCGTCGTGGTTGCACTGTCGATGGTGGCCACGCCGCTCTTGCTGCTGCTGTACGACAAAATCATCGCGCCGCGTTTTCAGGCAGGAGAAAAACGGCCGGCCGATGCGATCGATGCGAAGGACGACCATGTGATCATCGCGGGTTTCGGCCGCTTCGGGCAAATCATCGGACGTCTGCTGAACGCCAATCGCATCCGCCTGACCGTGCTCGATCACGACCCCGATCAAATCGATTTGCTGCGCAAGTTTGGCTTCAAGGTTTTTTACGGCGATGCGACCCGCATCGATTTGCTGCATGCCGCCGGCGCGGCCAAGGCGCGCGCGCTGGTGGTGGCGATCGACGATGTTGAAGACAGCCTGAGGCTGATTGAAGCAGTGAAGCGCGATTTTCCCGATCTGGCGATCCTGGCGCGTGCGCGCAATGTCTCCCATTATTACGACTTGATGGATCGCGGCATCACCGCGATCGAACGCGAGACGTTTGAGTCGGCGCTGCAACTGGGCCGGCAGGCATTGCGGCAGCTTGGCTTCGGCGCTTATCGGGCGCGTCAGGCGGCGATGAAATTCCGCACGCACAATATCAAGTCGCTGCTTGCCGTCTATCCGTATTACAAGGATCAGCAGCAAAGGGTGTCGATGGCCAAACAGGCGCGCGACGAACTGCAGGAAATGTTCGCGCGCGATACCGAAGCGCTGAAGACAGAACGCCAGGGCGACTGGGATTGATCGCGGCAGGCACGGTACGCTGCGCCTGCTTTTTTATTCATTCACAAAAGGGGAATATTTACATGCTTACGATTTATCACAATCCGCGCTGCTCGAAATCGCGTGAAGCATTGACATTGGTGCAGCAATTTTCCGGCGACCGAAATGTGCCGCTGAACATAATCGAGTACCTGAAAACCCCGTTGGACATCGCACAATTGAGCGCGCTTCATCAGCAATTGGAAGACAGTACGGTACGCGACATGGTGCGCGACACCGAAGAGGAATTTTCCGCACTGAATCTGGCGCAGGCCGGCGACGCAACGCTATTGCAGGCGCTTGCCACCCACCCGATACTGCTGCAGCGTCCGATCGTCGTCTATCGCGGGCGGGCGATGATCGGCCGTCCGCCTGAACGCCTGCATGCGTTGCTAGAGACGAAGTAACGGGAACATTCATGTAATTAGCGTCACGCAATGTTTCTACGGAACATTTTTTACGCCGCTGTGTCCAATCCTCAATATCCAATACAAATTGCAGTTTGACGCCTGTCGTCCGCTGCAATTTGTACAACGCCAGTCTTGACGCATTCCTATCGGATTCGACACTGTGACGCACGAACAGGATGCAGCCGATCCGGGCCGTGCCGATGATCGTCAATACATGCAGCCAGGAACACTTGAACGTCAATAATGAAACCCATATGAACATCCGCAAACGTTTATCCTTATTTTTCCCCTCGCTGCTGACGCTCGATTCGATTGCAGGCGTTTACCGCTCGGCTTATGCCCAAAAAGCCGCCGTGCCTCGGCCGCGGATCGATAACTTTTATGTTGCGCCGATCGATCAAACCGCTCCCGGTACTGAACTGACATTCACGGTCGAAGGCACGCCGCACGGCAAGGCCGGCATTCGGGTCAGCGGCATCGGCAAAAACATTCCATTGGAAGAAGTCGATAACGGGATTTACCGAGGCAGTTACATTATCGGCAGCAATGACCGGCTTGCTTCCAACACCAGCATGCGGGCAATTTTGCGGGTGCGCAATTTATCGGCCGCAGCCAGCCGGGCTTTTGACAATAGCGCAACTGTCGATACCGATTTGAAATTTGCGGCGGCCGGCACAGGTTATGAAGTATCCGTCAATGCATCGAAAGCGTCATCGCAAGCTTGAACGGGCGGAACCAATTGCGCGTGCGCTGTGGCCCGGATCGATTCAACAGAACAGGCACGTCCGCTTTACCGTCTCGGCGATCAGGAACGCCAGTACCGACCATAGCACCGTCGATCCGAACGGCAAGCATAATATCTGGCCAAACAGCTTGAAACGGATATCGCCCGGCAACCGCCCCACACCCAGTTTCGCGATCCCGGGCAGCAACGGATAAAAGAGAAATAATCCGATAAAGATCACGGCGACCCAGCGGATCATGAGCTACCCTTCAAGACGAAAATTCAAGCGGCTTCCCTTCATCGCAGCAATTTCGCTGCCAGGAATACCAACGTCGATAGCAGTACCGTGGATGCGAAAGGCAAAAACACGGTTTTGCCGAACAGGGTAAAGCGGACATCACCGGGCAATCGTCCGATACCGATTTTTTCCAGCCAGGGCAGTATCGCAGAAAAGATAACGAGTGCAATAAAAATGGTGAGCGTCCAACGTATCATGCGCGGCTTTCTGCCAGGTGTGAACCTGCTATTTTAGTAAACATTGTTTTAAACAATTCAGTAATTCATTCAGTCAGGCCGTTCATCCTGCACAGCCGCCGTCACAGCCGGTGACTCCGATCGTTGCGGTCGAACCTGGCGGGCAGCTGCACGTTTTTGCCCACCACCAGTACCTTGAACAGCTCGCCCATTTCAGCCGGCGATGTCAGCTTTTGCACCGCATTGGCTTGCGGCAGGTAACGCAGCTTGTCGGCCGGCGGCGTGCGCAGCAACAAGTCCCCGATACCGGCATCGAGCAAGAAAGCCGCCTGATTCATATAGCCTGCCACGTCGAGCCCGCCTTCGATGGCCGCACGCGCGATCGCGGTGAAATCGACATGCGCGGTGATGTCCTGCAGGCCCGGCAGGTAAAACGGATCGCCATGCGCATGATGACGGTAATGGCACATCAATGTCCCCTGCGCGCGTTGCGGCAAATAATATTCATGCGCCGGAAAGCCGTAATCGATCAGGATCGCAGCACCGCCCCGGCCGGCATCTTGATGACCGGCGCACAGCATGCCGGACAGCGACTTGATGAATCCGAGCGCGATCGGATGGACTTCGGTCAGGTAACCGACCGGCAATGCATCGGCCTGCGGAATCTGTTCGATCAGCGACGGCTCGCAAGGACGGTCGCGGTAGACGAACTCCCCGTGCTCCAGGCCGATGCCGCGTTCGTTCCAGCCATGCGCCGTCTTTACCACCATGTGTACGGGCATCGCGTCGAGAACTTCGTTACCGATCGCGACGCCGGAAAATGCCGGCGGAAATTGATCGAGCCAGGTCACTTGCGGGAAATCGCGCAGCGCATGTTTTTGACGCTCGCGCAATTCGCCCGACAGCTCGACGATCGAATAACCATGGATGGGCACGCCCATTGCGGACAATTCCGTCAGAATATCGTGCGCCAGCTTGCCGGTGCCGGCGCCGAATTCGATGATTTGCGGCGCGGATTCCGCCATCAGTTCGGCCGCCACGTGCGCCAGCGTTTCGCCGAAAAGCGGCGTAATTTCGGGGGCGGTTGTAAAATCACCGTCTTTACCGAGTTTTGCCGCGCCGCCGCTGTAGTAGCCGAGGCCCGGCGCATACAGCGCCAGCTCCATGAACCGCGCGAACGGGATCCAGCCGGAATTATGCTCGATGTCATCGGCAATCAGGGTTTGCAGCGAGCGCGATGCGCTCATCGCGTCGATGGAAGGTTCAGGCAGTTGCAATTGCATAAGCGGTATTGTAGTGAAATCGGCAAACAGGTTGTAGATAAATCCATGCAATGTCCCGCGAACGGAAACATTCGATGACCGTACATCGACAGAAAGTTGCACTAGTGACCGGCGCCGCCAGGCGTATCGGGCGGGCGATCGCGCTCGCGCTGGCGCGGCGCGGTTGGCACGTGATCGTGCATTACGGCCATTCGGCGGCCGATGCGCACGCCACGGTGCGCGATATCGAAGCGCTGGGGCAGCGCGCAGCCGCCGTGCAATGCGATCTGGCCGATGAAGCGGCAGTGAAATTGCTGTTGCCGCAGGCCGCAGCCGCGCTCGGGCCGATTTCCTGCGTGGTCAATAATGCATCGCTGTTCGAGCATGACAGCGCCGCCGATTTTTCAACGGCCAGGCTTGATGCGCACATGCACGCCAATCTGGCCGCGCCGGTCCTGCTGGCGCAGGCGCTGTACGATGCCACTCCGGCGGATATGCAATCGGTCGTGGTCAATTTGCTCGATCAGAAATTATTCAACCTGAATCCGGATTTTTTATCGTACACGCTGTCGAAAGCGGCATTGCACAGCGCCACCACGATGCTGGCGCAGGCGCTTGCGCCGAAAGTGCGGGTGGTCGGCATTGCGCCCGGCATCACGCTGTCGTCGGGCGATCAGACCGAAGAAGCTTTTACCAAGGCGCATGCGGTCACGCCGCTCGGCAAATCCAGCACGCCAGACGACATCGCCGCAGCCGTATGTTTCGTCGCCGAATCGCCGTCAATCACCGGCAGCACGCTGGTGGTCGACGGCGGCCAGCATTTGATTCCCCTGCAACGCGACGTAATGTTCGTTGCCAAATAACCGTCTGAAACCATGCTCTCTTCCCTGTCATATCCCGGATTAACCGATTGCCGCCGCCTGTTTTTGCGCAATTACGAAGTGCAAATCAATATCGGCGTGCACGAGTTCGAAAAGAAAGGCGAGCAGCGCGTGCTGATCAACGTCGATCTGTTCATTCCGCTCGCGCTGTCGACGCCGCAAGGCGATCACTTGAATGAAGTGGTCGACTACGATTTCATGCGCGACACGATCGCCAAGCGCATGGCGCAAGGCCATATCCATCTGCAGGAGACATTGTGCGACGATGTCGCGCGCGCGATGCTGGCGCATCCGAAAGTGCGCGCGGTGCGCGTATCGACCGAGAAACCGGATGTGTATCCGGATTGCGAATCGGTCGGCGTCGAAGTGTTTCACGTCAAGGAGGCTTGAATGCCGGAAGCTGCCATCGAGGATCTTGCGCTCGAACCTGCAATGACCCAGAAAAAAGCCGAGAAAATCGCTTACGAAAACAACAAGCTGCATAAACGGCTGTGCCGCCAGGTCGGCCAGGCGATCGGCGACTTCAACATGATCGAGGCAGGCGACAAGGTCATGGTGTGCCTGTCAGGCGGCAAGGACAGCTACGCGCTGCTCGACATTCTGCTGACGTTGCGCGAACGTGCGCCGATTCATTTCGATATCATCGCCGTCAACCTCGATCAGAAGCAGCCGAATTTTCCGGCGCACATTCTGCCCGAATATCTGACCCGGCTCGGCGTGCCGTTCCATATCGAAACGCAGGATACTTACAGCATCGTCAAGCGCGTGATCCCGGAAGGCAAAACGACCTGTTCGCTATGTTCGCGATTGCGGCGCGGCATACTGTACCGGGTTGCCGATGAACTGGGCGCGACCAAGATTGCGCTTGGCCATCATCGCGACGACATTATGGAAACCTTTTTCCTCAACATGTTTTTCGGCGCCAAGCTGAAGGGCATGCCGCCGAAGCTGCAATCGGACAACGGCAAGCACATCGTGATCCGGCCGATGGCGTACGTGAAGGAAGAGGATACGGCCCGCTACGCCGAGGTCAGGCAATTCCCCATCATTCCGTGCGACTTGTGCGGCAGTCAGGAAAATCTGCAGCGCAAGCAGATCAAGGCGATGCTGCGCGATTGGGAAAAGAAATTTCCGGGCCGGGTCGATAATATTTTTTCGTCTTTGTCGACGATCGCGCCGTCGCATCTGATGGACCGCGATTTGTTCGGCTTCGCGGAATTGAAGGCGACCGGGGAAGTACCGCAGGACGGCGATATCGCGTTCGACGAGGAGCCGTGCGCGACCACTGCCGCCGTTTCCGCCATCATTCCGTTGCAGATCGCCGATTAGCATTTGCAGGGCGGGCGAAGGGCTATCCGCCCTGCCGCCACCGATTCATTCAGACGGAAAGTCACATCGACAACACATTGAAGTCATCGATCCATTGCTGCAATGTCTTCACGAAATGCTCTTTTTGCGCAGGCGTCGTGCCATTGACGATCACCGCCATCATGTGAGCCGAGCTGTTGGCGGAGGCATCGAAAAATGCCTTGTGTTCCGCGTTGAGAGAGCGATTGACCGTGGTTTCGATATAGTCTTTCAGCATGGCCATGACGGCATCGCGGCCGGGCTTTTCCGCCTGGATTTTCTTCAGCAGCGCAATCAATGCGGCCTGTCGCTGCAACCGGTCGGCCATCACCAGTTCGTTATTCAGCGGACGCGCATCGGATGCCGCGCGGATAATCCGCTCCTGTTCGTCGCTGAAGTTGCCGAACCAGTATTCGGCTTGCTTCAGCGCTTTTTTGAAGCGAAAACGCTGACGCTGCTCAATATCGCCGCGCAGGTAGTCCTTACGATAGGTATTGTTATTGGATGCGAATTTCTTTTCGATATTCGCGATTTGCGGCGGCTGAAGCGATAGCGCCAAGTCGGCCAGGTTCGGCAAGGCCCGGTCCGCCAGCACCAGCACGCGTTTCCTGAGATCGTCGTAATCCGCAAGCAGTTCGGCTTCGGCAACCTTGCCCTGAATGCGTTTTTGCGTCCGCGTCAGCAGTTGCACATAGCTTTTCAGCTGCGTCTTGCGATGCCAGGCAAACAGGTCGGAGATTTCCTTCCTGACCCACGGTTTTTGATCGGCATCAAAATCGACGTAGCTGTCCAGCCACCAATAGGATAAAGTTTCGCCATTGCTATAGCCGAGACGCGCCGCGCTGCAGCCCAGCAACAGGGCTGCGACCAGGAATATGGCTGTCTTTGCCGCAAAAGCCCGATATGGCCGCATGATAAAATTTTGCATTATTCCAACTAATTGCCTATGAACGTTGTCATTCTTGCTGCAGGTATGGGAAAGCGCATGCAGTCCGCGCTCCCGAAAGTATTGCATCCGCTGGCGGGCAAGCCGCTTTTGTCGCATGTGATCGACACTGCCCGCACGCTGTCGCCGTCAACTTTATGCGTGATCTACGGCCATGGCGGGGACATGGTACCCGAATTGCTGCAGGCGCCGGACATTGCATTCGCCAGGCAGGAACCGCAACTCGGCACCGGTCATGCAGTCATGCAGGCGCTGCCGCATCTGAACGATGACACCCAGACCCTGGTGCTGTACGGCGATGTGCCGCTGACCACCGCCCGCTCGCTGCGACGCCTGTTGGACATTGCAGACAAGAATAAGTTGTCGATTCTGACGGTGGAACTGGATGATCCGGCCAGCTATGGCCGCATTGTGCGCGAGCAAGGCCGTATCGTGCGGATTGTCGAACAAAAGGATGCGACCGAAACCGAACGCGCGATTCGCGAAGTCAATACAGGAATCCTGATTGCGCCGACCGCCAGACTGAAGCAGTGGCTGACGACATTATCGAACGACAATGCGCAAGGCGAATATTACCTGACCGACATTGTGGCCCGCGCGGTGGCCGATGGCGTGCCGGTGGTGTCGGCTCAGCCCGATGCAGTTTGGGAAACTCTGGGCGTCAACAGCAAGGCCCAGCTGGCCGAACTGGAACGCATCCATCAGCACAATATCGCCGGCGCGCTGCTGGAACAGGGCGTAACGCTGGCCGATCCGGCCCGCATCGATGTGCGCGGCACGTTGTCATGCGGACGCGATGTCGCGATCGACATCAATTGCATATTCGAAGGCAAGGTAGAACTGGCCGACAATGTGACGATCGGCGCGCATTGCGTGATCAAGAATGCGCGCATCGCCAACGGCGCGGTCATCAAACCGTTCTGCCATATCGAAGACGCAATCGTCGGCGCCGAATCGATGATCGGACCCTATGCGCGGCTGCGGCCCGGCACCGAACTGGCGGAAGATGTCCACATCGGCAATTTCGTCGAAGTCAAGAACAGCCAGATCGCTGCGCACAGCAAGGCCAATCACCTGACCTATGTCGGCGATGCGACGGTCGGCTCGCGCGTCAACATCGGCGCCGGCACGATCACCTGCAATTACGACGGCGCGAACAAGTTCCGCACCGTCATCGAAGACGATGTCTTCATCGGCAGCGACACCCAGCTGGTGGCGCCGGTGCGCGTCGGCAAAGGCGCCACGCTCGGCGCCGGCACCACGCTGACCATGAATGCGCCGGAAGGCAAACTGACCGTTTCGCGCGCCCGGCAAACGACTATCGAGGGCTGGAAGCGGCCAATCAAACAAAATAAATAGGAATTCACCATGTGCGGCATCGTCGGCGCAGTTGCGCAACGTAATATTGTTCCCATCCTGCTGGAAGGCCTCAAGCGCCTTGAATATCGCGGCTACGATTCGTGCGGCGTGGCCGTGCACCAGAACGGCCTCAAGCGTGCGCGCAGCGTTGCCCGCGTGGCGGAGCTGCAAAGCCAGGTGGCCGAGAATGAATTTGCCGGCTCCACCGGCATTGCGCATACCCGCTGGGCCACCCATGGGGTACCGGCCACCAATAATGCGCATCCGCATTTCTCCTCCGACAAAAACGGGCAGCAGCGTGTCGCGCTGGTGCACAACGGCATCATCGAAAATTACGAGGAAATCCGCGCCGAACTCAAGGCGCTCGATTATGTGTTCGAATCGCAAACCGACACTGAAGCCATCGCGCATCTGATCAATCACCTGTACGACGGCGACCTGTTCCGCACGGTGCAGAAAGCGGTCAAGCGCCTGACCGGCGCATTCGCGATCGCTGTATTCTGCAACGACGAGCCGCAGCGCGTGGTCGGCGCGCGCCTCGGCTGTCCGCTGATCGTCGGGCTCGGAGACGGAGAAAATTTCCTCGCATCCGATGCGATGGCCCTGGCCGGCACCACCGACCAGATCATCTACCTGGAAGAAGGCGACGTCGTCGACGTGCAGCGCACATCGGTCCGGATCACCGACCGCGACGATAACCCGGTCGAACGCAAGGTGCAGACCGTCAACGCCTATTCCGGCGCGATCGAACTGGGACCGTATCGGCATTACATGCAAAAGGAAATCTTCGAGCAGCCGCGCGCGATCACGGACACGCTGCAGGGCGTTCAGGGATTTGTTCCGGATCTGTTCGGCGCCAAGGCCGATGCCGTGTTCAGGCAGATCAATGCAATCCAGATCCTCGCATGCGGCACCAGCTATTACTCCGGCATGACCGCAAAATACTGGCTTGAATCCGTCGCAGGCATTCCGACCAATGTCGAGATCGCCAGCGAATACCGCTACCGCAATCCTGCCGTCAATCCCGATGCGCTGGTCGTCGTCATTTCGCAGTCGGGCGAAACCGCCGATACGCTCGCTGCGCTTAAATACGCCCAGCAACTCGGCCACAGGCATTCGCTGGCGATCTGCAACGTCGGCACCTCGGCGATGGTCCGCGAAACCGAGTTGTCCTACCTGACGCGCGCCGGCACCGAAATCGGCGTCGCCTCGACCAAGGCCTTCAGTACGCAATTGGCTGCGCTGTTCCTGCTGACCCTGACGCTGGCCAAACTGCGCGGCCGCCTGACGCCGGAACAGGAACACGATCACCTGAAAAACCTGCGCCACTTGCCGGCTGCGCTGCAAAGCGTGCTGGCGCTGGAGCCGCACATCATCGCGTGGGCCGATGCGTTCGCGCGCAAGGAGCACGCGCTGTTCCTGGGGCGCGGACTGCACTACCCGATCGCGCTTGAAGGCGCGCTGAAGCTGAAAGAGATCTCCTACATCCATGCCGAAGCGTATCCGGCCGGCGAATTGAAACACGGCCCGCTCGCGCTGGTGACCGAAGACATGCCGGTGGTCACCGTTGCGCCGAACGATACCTTGATCGAAAAATTGAAATCGAACATGCAGGAAGTGCGCGCACGCGGCGGCCAACTGTACGTATTCGCCGATGCCGACTCGCGCATCGGATCGAGCGAAGGTATCCATGTGATCCGCCTGCCCGAGCATTACGGCTTGCTGTCGCCGATCCTGCATGTGGTGCCGCTGCAGTTGCTGGCGTATCACACGGCGCTGGCGCGCGGCACCGATGTGGA